>JAJUGE010000138.1 GCA_029268305.1 Alphaproteobacteria bacterium | reverse complement strand
TTTCGTGCGCCGTCGGCCGTCATCGCCCCTGCGAGGTAGTTGCAGTCATTGGCGAAGATCCCGACAGTCGATCCATTCAACCGGGCGAGCCCCGTAATCTGACCGCGGCCGTAGGCGCGCGCCATCTCGAAGAAGGTGCCGTCGTCGACGATATGGCGGATGACCTTCCTCATGTCGTAGGGGCGGCGGCGATCCCGCGGGACGATCGAGATCAGTTCATCCGCGCGGCGATTGCGATCGTCTCGCGTGTCCGCACGTGGCGGCAGCTCCCAGACGTTCAAGGGCAGATAGCTCAGGAAGCGGCGGATCTGCTGGAGTGCCGAAGGCTCGTCGTCTGCGACGTTGTCGACGACACCGCTCCGCAGGTGGATCTCCGGGCCGCCGAGCTCCTCTTTGGTGACGGGCCGGCCGAGTGCCCGCTCCACCAGGGCGGGCCCGCCGGCCATGACCTGGCTCGTGCTGCGCGTCATCACAGAGAAATGCGAGGCGGCGAGGCGGGCGGCGGGCAGGCCCGCGACCGGCCCCAGGGCTGCCGAGGCGACCGGCACCATGGTCAGTGCCTGTGCCACGGACTGAAAGCGGGGTTTGCTCCCGACCGGCTCTCCGACGGGGGCTCCCGGTTTGGCGCCCGACACGCTCCCGCCGCCTCCCTCGTGCAACCGCACCAGAGGCAAACGGTACTGACAGGCCAGATCCTCGGCATAGACGCTCTTGCGAAGCCCGGCCGGGTTCGGAGAGCCGCCCTTTACCGTAAAGTCCTCGCCGCCGACGACGCATGGCCGCTGCTCGATTCTCCCGAAGCCGAGGACGTAGTTGCCGGGCGTGAAGCTTTTGAGCTCGCCATCCGCATCCCTTTCCGCCACCCCCGCGCCGGCGCCCAGTTCGCGGAACGAGCCTTGGTCCAGCAAAGCGTCTATGCGTTCCCGTACGGTCAGGCGGCCACGACGATGCTGGCGCTCGACGGCGTCGCTGCCACCCTGTTCCTTGGCCAGCGCGCGCTTGCGGCGCAATTCGTCGATTTCCTTCTGCCAGGACATTCTTGGCTCCTGTCCGCACCTTCGTACCGCCGTCAATGCTAACCTTCATCGGGCGAAGACGCACAGTGCCTTACCGATTTCCGGTAGGATGCACGTCGGAGAGGAAGAAGAGCGACGAGGGAGGGTGGCGTGTCCGAGCGGGTCATGGCGAATTTCAAGGAGATTGCGAGCGGCCTCCGCTTCCCCGAGGGGCCGATCGCGATGCCCGACCGTTCGGTGCTGCTGGTCGAGATCGAGCGCGGCACCCTGACCAGAATAGGTGCGGACGGAGCGGCGGAGATCGTGGCGGAGACGGGTGGCGGCCCGAACGGCGCAGCGATCGGGCCGGACGGGCACTGCTACGTTTGCAACAACGGCGGCTTCGACTGGCACTTCGAAGAGGATGGGCGGCGGCGACCGTTGCTGCAGGCCGAGAACTACAGCGGTGGTCGTATCGAAAAGGTGGATCTCGCTACCGGGAATGTCTCGATCCTCTACCGGGACTGCGATGGCGTGCCGCTGCGTGGGCCGAACGACATTGTTTTCGACAGCCATGGCGGGTTCTGGTTCACCGATCTCGGCAAGACCCGAGCCTTGGATTGGGACCGCAGCGCCGTCTATTACGCCCGAGCTGACGGGAGCTCGATCCGACGTGTGGCGTTTCCGATGATCACCGCTAATGGGATCGGCCTTTCACCGGATGGCGAGCGCCTCTATGTGGCCGAGACGCAGACGGGACGGCTCTGGGCATTCGATTTGGCCGGCCCGGGCGAAATCCGACGCGAGGCATGGCCGTCGCCCAATGGCGGTCGGTGTCTCGCCAGCGTCCCCGGCTATCAGAACTTCGACTCGCTGGCGGTGGACGGGGACGGCAACATCTGCGTCGCCACGCTCTTCAGTGGCTGTATCACCACCATCTCGCCCGATGGGACCATCTTGGACCAGACCGCGTTCCCCGACCCCTACGTCACGAACATCTGCTTCGGAGGTGCCGATCTGAGAACCGCCTACGTCACCCTCTCAATGAGTGGTCGGCTCGTGGCTGTCGACTGGCCCCGGCGTGGGCTCGAACTTCACCACCTGAACCACTGAGGTCGAGCCCGCTGCAGAAGCCTCGGGACGCCGTGCCGGTGGCGCCCCCAGAGACCGAGAGTTCCGGTCCCTTGTGCCTGTTGTCGCTACCGGCGACGGCTGCTAGCGTCGCTCGAGCCGAAAGATGCTGGAGGCCTGCCGTGGTCCGGACCGTCGAAGACCTGCGTCATCTATATGGAGAGCCGAGCGAGCGGGCACGTCTCAAGGAGCTCTCGAAGCTCGACCGCCACTGCCGACGCTTCATCGAGCTTTCGCCCTTCCTGGTGATCGGAACGGCCGACGCCGCAGGCAACGCAGACTGTTCGCCCCGCGGCGACGGGCCAGGCTTCGTTCAGATCCTCGACGATCGAACGCTGGGGATACCCGACCGGCCGGGCAACAATCGGGCAGACACGCTCTCCAACATCATCGCAAACCCGAACGTCGCACTGATCTTCTTCGTCCCCGGGATCAACGAGACCCTGCGCGTCAATGGCCGGGCACGCGTGGTGACCGATGCAGCACTGCTGGACAGGATGGCGGTGAACGACAAGGTGCCGAAATCCGCCATCCTGGTGGCCGTGGAACAGGCTTTCCTCCACTGCGCGAAGGCCCTCATCCGCTCCCGGTTATGGGATCCGGACATGCGCGTCGAACGATCCGTTTATCCGTCGCTCGGCAAGGTCCTCGCCGATCAGATCGCCGGAGTGGACGCCGAAGTGGCCGAGGCGAGCATCGAGCAGGGCTACCGCGAGAAGCTGTACTGACGTGCCGGCGGGGGCACCGCATGCGATAGAGGTGAGAATGCACCGGAAGAAGTCCCGGACTCCCGCTACTTCGAGGATTTCGCCGTCGGCGAGACCTTCTACATACCATCCCGGACCCAGACGGACGCGCTCTTCTCCGCCTTTCAACTGGCGAGTGGCGATAACCATCCGATCCATTACGACCTGGAGTATTGCAAGTCGCTCGGCTTTCCTGGGCTGCTCGCACACGGCATGCAGGTGCTGATCCAGACCGCACCGGGGGCTGGCGACTTCCCGCACCTGGTCGAGGATTCCCTGGTGGCGATCACCGGCCTCTCGGCCAAATTCCTGAAGCCGGTCTTCTCCGGAGACACGACCTATCCGCAGTTGGAGGTGGTCGCGCTCGAGCCGGGTCGGACCACCGGCGTGGTTGTTCTCAGAAGCACGGTGCACAACCAGCGGGGAGAGCTCTGCATGGACGGAGAGATCAGGACCCTGCTGAAAAAACGCCATCCCGACGCGCCGTCCTGACCCGTTTGGACGACTGAAGTTTTCTGGGTCCGCAGGGGGATTTTTTCTTTGCGTTAGCAGGTGCGCCCCTATATACCCGCCGTCCGCACCACGCACACCCACGTGCCCGCTGGTTTCCTCATCGAAAGATCTGGGGATTGGTAACGAGGTAACGGTGCGCTCGAGGGCGAAGCGGTGCGATTGGCGCGACGCTTCGCCACCCATTGTCTGTCCCGGCCATGGGAGGGTAGTGCGATGACCGCGAAGATACGCCGTTACTTTGCCGAAAATCAGCCCGCTACGCCGTGCCTCGTCGTCGATCTCGAGGTGGTGGAGCAGAACTTTCACGATCTCCAGCGCGCTCTGCCGCTAGCGACGATCTATTATGCCATGAAGGCCAATCCGGCGCCCGAGATCCTCGAGCTGCTCGTCGGCCTCGGGTCTCATTTCGATGCGGCCAGCATTTACGAGATCCGCGACGTGATGAAGGCGGGGGCATCCGCCGACAAGATCTCGTTCGGCAATACCGTGAAGAAGCAGTCCGACATCGCCGAGGCACGCCGGCTGGGGGTCGACCTGTTCGCCTTCGACAGCGAAGGCGAGCTGGAAAAGCTGGCCGCGGCAGCGCCGGGAGCGCGCGTCTTCTGCCGGCTCGTCATGACGGGCGAGGGGGCCGACTGGCCGCTCGGCCGCAAGTTCGGCTGCGAGCTCGACATGGCGCGTGATCTGATGATTCGCGCGCGAGACATGGGGCTCGTTCCGTACGGCGTATCCTTCCACGTCGGCTCACAGCAGCGCGATCTCGGCCAGTGGGACGTAGCGGTGGGCAAGACGGCGATGCTGTTCACCGCTCTGGATGAAGTCGGCATCAAGCTGAAGATGCTCAATCTGGGCGGTGGCTTTCCGGCTCACTATCGGACCGAGGCGCCGGGCACCGAGTGCCACGCCGGCGCTATCATGGATGCTGTGGTGAAGCACTTCGGAAACGCTATTCCGTCTCTGCTCGTCGAGCCGGGTCGGTCCCTGGTCGGCGACGCGGGCATGATCGAAAGCGAAGTGATCCTCGTCTCGCGAAAGGGCTACAACGACAGCGAGCGTTGGGTCTACCTCGATATCGGCAAGTTCGGCGGTCTGATCGAAACGATGGACGAGGCGATCCAGTATCGGATCACGACGTCCCGTGATGGCGGAGCCACGGATCGGGTCATCATCGCCGGCCCCACGTGCGACGAGGTCGACGTCCTGTACAAGAAGGCCGCCTACGAGCTGCCAGTCGACCTCCGCCCGGGCGACCGGGTGCAGTTCCACAGCACCGGCGCCTATACGTCGACATACTGCTCGGTGGGCTTCAACGGTCTGCCTCCGTTGCGCACGCTCTGCATCTGACGGGCGGGAGGGCCTTGGCCCTCCCGCACCGACCGGCCTTCAAGGCGGCGACGCCGGGGGCTATTATCCCGCCGGCACGCCGCCAGTGAGGACATCCGCCCCATGCAGAACGACGAAACCGTCACCGCCGCGCTCGCGATCATCGGCAACGAGATACTCTCCGGCAGGACGCAGGACGCCAATCTGACGTTCATCGGCCGGAGCCTGAACGAGATCGGCATCCAGCTCCGCGAAGTGCGTGTGGTGCCGGATATCGAGAAGGAGATCGTTGATGCGGTCAACGCGTTGCGGTCCCGGTACGACTACGTGTTCACGACCGGCGGCATCGGCCCTACGCACGACGATATAACCCCCGAATCGGTGGCGGCGGCATTCGGACGCAAGGCTGTCTATCATCCAGAGGCCTATGCGCGGCTCGAGAGCTGGTACAAGGCGAACGGGCGCGAGTTCACCGAGGCGCGGAAGCGCATGACCCTGATGCCGGAGGGGGCTGAGCTCGTCGACAACGCCGTAAGCATCGCGCCAGGCTTCCGAATCGAGAACGTGTTCGTGCTCGCCGGGGTGCCGCAGATCATGCGGGCGATGTTCGAGGCGCTGAAGCCGCAACTGCGCGGCGGAAAGACTGTCCGGACGCGGAGCATCTCGACCCGCGTGGTCGAGGGTGTTCTCGCAGACGGACTCGCCGCCATACAGAAGAAGTTCCCTCAGACCGACATCGGCAGTTACCCGTTCTACAACACGCCGAACGGGACGGGCGTCTCATTAGTCATCCGGAGCACCGAGGAGCGGCTGCTCGACGCCGCTGGCGAGGAGATCATCCGGATGATCCACGACCTCGGCGGCGAGGTGCTCGACGACGAGCGGAGCTGAAATCAGTAGTACTTCCTCGCCCAACGGCTGAAGGCCGTCTCGAGGTCGAGCATGTCCTCCTCAATGGAGGTCCTGATATTCTGCCAGGCGCCGCCCTGGGGCTCCTTCTCCAGTTCCACGAGGCGGGCTTGAAGGTCCGACTGGCGGCGCTGCAGGTCGGCGAGCTCGCCGGCTGCTTCGGCCTTCTCCCTTTCCGTGCCGGAAGCGAGTTTCGCCCGATCGGCTTCGATCCGCGAGCCGAGCGTGGCTATCCGCTGGCGCAATTCCTCAGCCAGAGCTCGTTTCGACATTCGTCGCTTCTCCTGTACGCCTCACCCATGTCGAGGCTTAAGGGTCCGCTACAAGAAACGACCGGTGACGCGCCAGCGTTCCGGGATGACCGTCGTCGGCCTGCTCACAGCTTGCGCCAATCGGCTTGAAACGTCCCGAGCTGCGCCTACTGAGCTTCGCGTGCTGCCTGAAGCTGCTTTTCGTGGATCCGCTGCATGTCGAGCTTGGCCCGTTCGATGTATTCGTTGATGCAGCGCGAGTACCGTTCGATCCGCCGATTATAGTCTTCGACCCTCGCGTTGTAGTCCTGCGCCTCGAAGTGAGCACTCATGCCGGACGGCCGTTGCGGCACCGCCGGGCGGGGGCCGCACTCGTGCGAGGGATAGGTGAACGCGCCGAAGTTCGAAGGACCGTAGACGTCGGCCGCGACCGGAGCCGCGGCGAGTAGGGAAACTGCGACCAGGCCGACGAGGGAGCCATTTCTCTTGCGGGTGCGTTGCATCAGGAGCCTCGCTCATTCCGGAAATTGCGGCATCCTCCGGACGGAAGGCGGAGGACGCCGAAATCTACACATCTCCGGCGAGCCAGACCAGCCGCGGCTCGTGCGCCGTTGCCACCGCAAAGCTCACGCGGCGGGACGCATTTCGGTGCAGGACAGAGCAATCTGCTCGATGTGGCGGTGATCGGTGCCGCAGCAACCGCCGAGAACGGTCAGGTGGGGCAGTAGCCGTCGAAGCTCCGCATGCTGGAAGCCGAACTCGACTGGGTCACCGT
>JAJUGE010000137.1 GCA_029268305.1 Alphaproteobacteria bacterium | reverse complement strand
GCTGAAATCCGTGAATGCGGCCTCGAGCCTCGTCGGCCACGGCACCAACATCTCGGTCACCCGTTGCTGCCGGGTCGATTACAGCGGCTCGATCGAGCGGCGGTCGTTGCGGCGCGTGACGCAGACGAACGTGATCACCGGGCGGTTCTGAGCAGGAGCGAGGGATGCGGATCACCATGCGCCGCACGCTCGAAGGGGTGGCAATCGCCGGCGCTCTGCTGATGGCGCTCAGCGCCCGCCCGGCGACCGCGGAGATGCGCGAGCTGTCGGATGCGGAGATGTCGGAGATCGTCGCGCGCGGCGTCACCGACGAAGGCGAGGCCGCGCCGAACCGGCACACCTTCCTTTTCCGCGATATCGGCGGCCGCCTCACCCGGGTCGACGGCAGCGGCGAGCTGCTCTTCGACGTCCGGCCGCTTCCGGGCGGTCCGGGCAGCGTGAATGTCAGCGACATCAGGCTGAGCGGCAACGCCCAGCAGAACCTCCAGGCAATGATCAACTTCAATGCCGCCAACGCGATCGTTCAGGTGCAGCTCAACCTGAACATCAATGTCAATTCCAGGGTAGACAGTGTCGTTCAGGGGAATCTCGGCGGCTTTCTGCATTAGGCACCCGGCGCGAGCGTCCTCGGCGGCGCTCGCGGCCTTCTTTCTGGTGGCCTCCGGCCTCGCAGCACCGGGCGAGCTCGCCGCCGATCCATCTCTCCGATACGGCGGTGCCCGATTCACCAAATCGGTGGTCACCTTCAAGGACCTGCGGGAGCGGGACGTGGTCCTGCAACAGTGGGACTTCACCTGTGGCGCCGCGGCTCTCGCCACCATCCTCCGCTTTCAGTTTCGCGACCCGGTGACCGAGCGGGAAATCGTCGAGACGCTGATCCCGCTCACCGGCAAGCCGATCGAGACGGTTCTTACCGACGGTTTTTCGCTGCTCGACCTGAAGCGCTTCGCCCAGCAGCGCGGGCTCGAGGCGAGGGGCTATGCTGGCCTCGGCATCGAGGAGCTGCAAGCGTTCAACCGTCCGGCGATCGTGCCGGTGCACCTCTTCGACTTTCACCACTTCGTCGTGTTCAGGGGTGCCTATGCCGACAAGGTGTTCATCGCCGACCCGGCGGTCGGAAATACGACGCTCGATCGATCGGAGTTCGAGGCGGCGTGGCAGGACGGGATCGGGTTCTTCATCGTCGCGGAGGGGCAGGAGGTGAAAGTCGATGGGCCGCGTGCGCTCGCCGTTTCCGAGCGAGAGCTGCTCTTCCCGAGCAAGCTCCGCACCATCGAATCGATCAATCGCACGATGATCGCGCCGGTCAACCGGGCGCTGGTGACCCGCGTGACCCGTGCTCTGGCGCCACCACCGGAGTTTCCACGCTTCGACCCGGTCGGCCTCGTCGGGACGCCGGTCGGCACGGGCGCGGCGCAGTGATCCGGCACGGCGCACCTTCCTTCGTTGCAGTCGGAGCCTTGGCCTGGATGGCGGCGCTCGCTCCGTCGGCGCACGCGGAGGGCGCGGATGCCCGCCTTGAGCGGCTCGAGACGAAGATCCTGAACCTGTCGGGTCAGCTGGGCGCCCTCCGCAGCCAGATCGAAGCCCCTGCCACCGCGGCCCCGCAAGCTTCGCGGCCTACGAGGCAAGCGGCGCCGGCAGTCGCGACACCGCCAGTCGCAACAATGCCAGTCGAAACGATGCCAGTCGCGACGATGCCAGTCGCGACGCCGGCGGTTCCCGCACCGGCTCCAGCAGATGCGATGGCGCCCCCCACTGCTGCCGAGGCACCCGCAATGCCCGGGGCGCCGGCAACCGCATCGGCCGGCGATCCGACCGGCGCGGCCCGCGTGAGCCAGCGCGACCTCGCCAGCATCGAGCAGGCGCTGCTCACCGCCAACGCGCTGGTGCTTCCGCCTTGGGCGTTCGAGCTCGAGCCGAGCTTTTCCTACACGCACTCCTCGTCGGACTTCATCAGCATCTCCGGCAATTCGGTCGTGGCGCCGTCGATCATCGTCGGCGAGATCGTGTCGCAACGGGTGCGGCGGGACAGCTTCTCGCTGGCGCTGACCGGTCGGCTCGGGCTGCCCGGCGCGATGCAGGCGGACCTGCGCGTGCCGTTCCGCCTCGAGACGGTGCAGACGATCGATGCGGACAGGACCGAGACGAAGCGGGACTCCAGCGACGTCGGCGACATCCGGCTCGGCCTCAGCAAGCAGCTGTTCTTCGAAACCGGGCCGTGGCCGGACGTTCTGGCCAGGCTCGAGGTGAAGAGCACCACGGGCGGCGATCCGTTCGACGACCCGGACGAGCCGCCGATCGGCTCCGGCTTCTGGTCGGTCGGTGGGAATTTCACTTTCGTCAAGGGCGTCGACCCTGCCGTTCTGTTCGGCTCGATCGGCTACACCTGGAATATCCCCGACGAGAAATCGTTCGGCGAGGTCGATCCCGGCGACACGGTCAACCTGCGCGTCGGCGCGGCGCTCGCGCTCAGCAACGAGCTGTCGCTGAACTTCGGGTGGGACGCCCAGTTCGGGCTGGAAACGAGCGTGGACGACCGGGACGTACCCGGCACCTCGTTCACGACCAGCAACTTCCTGTTCGGGTTCTCCTATGCGGTCTCGCGGTCGGTGGCAGTCGACCTCAACTTCGCTTTCGGCGTCACGGAAGACTCGCCCGACGTCGAGGTCACTTTGGCGTTGCCCTTCCGCCTGTATTGACGAGCGAGGCGGAGCGACGCCGGCCGAAGCCGGCGCCGCTACCCATCACCGATTAACGCATCACCAATTGTCGACGATGGTGATCAGTCCTGCCGCATTCAGCGCATCCGCACGCGCCTTCATCCAGCCCTGTTCGAACGCCTGCTCGTCCTGGTCGCCGCTCGCCGCGGTGTAATCGGCCCAGGCCTTTTGCAGGACTTCCTGCCGCTGAATCAGCTCGTCACGACGCGTCTCGTATTCCGGCTTCCAGACGCCGATCTCCTTGTAATACCGGACGGCCCCTTCGTGGTGCGGGATGAAGGTTCCGTCGAACTTCTGACGTTCCAACGCCCAGCCGTCCGAGCCCGGAACGGCGTCCTTGTAGTCCGGATAGGCCAGAACGACCGCCTTGGTCATGTTGTAGACGAAGTCTGCATCCTTGCTGTCGAGGGCCAGCAGAATCGGATAGGGCGAGGCGCTCATCTCCTTGCCTTCCGGCGGCAGGGTCGGCCCCTCGGTGGCGACCTGCGGGAAGAGCCACGGGACGACTGACTGCAGGCGCTCCCAGCCTTCCTTGTTGTCGTGGGGCAACTCGATGAAATGCAGGCCGAGCGGCGACGCCTCCTGGCGAAGATTGTCCGGCGCGGTGGTAGAGGTGGCGATCGCATCCACCTGGCCTTCCACCAGGGCACGGGCCTGGGCGGCGAAGCCGGGTTGTTCGACGCGCACGACGTCGTCCCAGGTGAGACCGCCGAACGCCAGCAGCGCCTTCGCATGCTGCTCCGAGGTCGGGCCGCCACGGATGAAGGCGACACGCTTGCCCTTGAGGTCTTCGATCTTACGGATCCCGCCCTTCTCGGTCACAGCGAACGCCACGTTGGCTCCGCGCGTCACGCTCGTGATCGAGACACGCAGCGGCACCGGGCCCCAGCCCTTGCGGCCGAAGACGAACACGCCTTCCTGCGCGAAGACGCTGTCGGTGCCGCTGGCGCCGAGGTCCACCTTGCCTTCCGCGAGCGGAATGATCCGGGCGACGTCGTTCTTTCCCGGCAGCACCCGGAGATTGACGCCGTACTTGTTCTTCAGGGCGCTGCTGATCGCGACCATGTTGCTGTAGCCGGTCGAGCCGACATCGTAGGCCGTGGTCGCGATCGTGCTCGGCAGTTCTACGTCTTCCGAAGCGGCGGCCGCGCCGGCCGAAGTAACGCCGACCAGCACGGCGGCGAGCAGGGATATTCGCATGAGGATCCTCCCAGTTGCATCCGCCTTTAACAGGCCGGAGCCGGTGACGGCTGTCAACGAGTTCGGCGGGCATGGCTCCCATGCCGTGCCCGCTCGGATCGGAGAGCGGTCGACGGGGGGACTCTCCGCCATATGTCTAACCGGGAATCGCAGAAGGAGCAGGGGCCATGGCGCACACCGGTAACGGAAACTCCGGTCCGGGATATCGCGAGCGGCCGGACTATCGGGTCGACTTCATTCCATGCGCAAAGAGGGTGCGGGTCGGGTTCAACGGCGAGATCGTCGCCGACTCGACGCGGAGCCGCCTGCTGCTCGAGACGAACCACCGGCCGGTCTACTACTTCCCTCGCGACGACGTTCGTGCCGATCTGCTGCGGCGGACAGCGCACTCGACGCACTGTCCGTTCAAGGGCGACGCGTCCTACTGGACCGTGTCGGTGAACGGCCGCGAAGCCGAGAACGCGGCGTGGAGCTACGAGTCGCCCTTCGACGAGGTCGCGGCGATCGGCGACTACGTCGCCTTCTACTGGGACCGCATGGACCAGTGGCTCGAAGAAGACGAAGAGATCGCCGTGCATCCCCGCAACCCGTTCGTCAGGATCGACGTTCTGGCGAGCCGGCGCCGCGTGCGGGTCGCCCTCGCGGGCGAGGTCCTCGCCGATACGGAGAAGGCGCTGTTCCTGTTCGAGACCGGAATGCCCGTCCGCTACTACATTCCGCCGGAGGACGTGCGCATGGACCTCCTCCAGGATTCGAATTCGACGTCCAGTTGCCCGTACAAGGGCACCGCTCGCTACTGGTCGGCTTCGATCGGCGGGAAGCAATTCGAGGACATCGCCTGGGCGTACCCGGTGCCGCTGGGAGAAGTGCGGCGCATCGCCGGCCGCGTCTGCTTCTACGATGATCGGGTCGACGCCGTGGAAGTCGGCGGCGAGACGCTCCCGAAGCCGGAGCCGGCTTCGCGCTGAAGTCGGATCGCCCGCGGCACCCGAAGGCGCCGCGGGCCGGCCGATCAGCGCCGGGCGTGGTGGCGTCGGCCGATCAACTCCTGGACCGACTGCTTCTGCTCGTCGCTGAGCGAGGCATAGAGCGGCTTCAGTGCCGCATTGACCTCTTTCAGCGTCTGCAGGCGCGCTTCGGCCTGCTTCTCCATACGGTCCAGCCGCTCGGTGAGGTCGGGCCGGCTCGGACGCCCCTCCGAGGCCTCCGCCGCCGCCTTCCGTTCCGCACGCGCCTCGTCGCGCAACGCCTTCATGCGCTCCGCGCCGCTGCGGACGGCGTCCGCGAGCGCGTTCCACTGCGGCTCCTGCGCTTCGGTGATCCCGAGCTCGGTCTTGGCGAAGGCGAGCTTGCCCTCGATGTGTCGTCCGCCGAAGAGCCCGAACATGCCGCCGTGCATGCCGCGGCCTTCCATCGAGCGTCCGTGGTGGAAGCGGTGGTGATGGTGCTTCCATCCCTTGCCGTCGTGCTTCATCCCGTAATGGGGACGCTGCCCGTCGCGATCGGTCGGGGCATTCTCCTGCGCCAGCGTGGCGGTTCCGGCCAGGCCGGCCAGCATCGCGCCACTCACCGCCGAAAGCACGTAAAGCTTCTTCCGCGTCATGTCCGTTCCTCTCGTCCCGTATTGCGTTTGCCTGTTCGGCACGGGACCCAATCTGAGGTGCCGACGTTGCGGACGGATGATCCGATCATGTCGATCGTGTCGCCGAACGGTCAAAATTGTAACGAAGCGTTTCAGATGCGCCGACGCTGATGCAGCGTTACAGAAGCCCCACACCGCCTTCCCGCAGAGCCGCTATCATGGGCGCCATGGACCAGACGCCGCACATCCTCGTCGTCGACGACGATCGCGAGATCCGCGATCTGTTGGCGAAATTTCTGGGCCGGCACGGATTTCGTGTCAGCGTCGCTGCCGACGGGAGGGCGATGCGCGAGACGATGCGGGACGGCCGGTTCGATCTCGTCGTGCTCGACCTGATGCTGCCGGGCGACGATGGCCTCACCCTCTGCCGCGAGATTCGCGCCGCTTCAGAGATGCCCGTGATCATGTTGACGGCGATGGGCGAGGAGATCGACCGGATCGTCGGCCTCGAGATCGGCGCCGACGACTATGTCGCCAAACCGTTCAACCCGCGCGAGCTGCTGGCGCGGATCCGCGCCGTCCTTAGACGAACGGCATCCGCCGCCCTCTCGGCTCCCGAACCGGAGGGGGTCGTTCGCTTCGACGGTTGGCGGCTCGATCCCTCGGGCCGCACGTTGACGGATCCGGAAGGCAACGAGGTAGAGCTCACGGCCGGGGAGTTCGACCTGTTGCTGGCGCTGGCGACACGGCCGCAGCGCCTGCTGAGCCGGGATCAGCTGCTGGACCTCACGCGTGGCCGCGAAGCATTGCCGTTCGACCGCAGCATCGACGTGCAGATCAGTCGGTTGCGTCGAAAGATCGAGCCGGACCCCGCCCGTCCCCGCTTCATCAAGACGATCCGCAGCGGCGGCTACATGTTCACCGCCGAGGTGGACCGCTGATCCATGCGCTTCGTCCCCGACAGCATGGCAGGGCGGGTCGCTCTCGCGCTCATCGCCGGGGTGGTCCTGATCCTGGGTATCGGGATCATCGTCTCGACATCCGACCTTCTCGGCGAGCCGCCGCACGTCCGCAGGTCGGAAGCGGCTTCCCGACTCGGCTCCGCTATCGACACGATCAGGCGGCTGCCGCCGGATCTTCGTCCGGACGCCGCGCGTGAT
>JAJUGE010000136.1 GCA_029268305.1 Alphaproteobacteria bacterium | reverse complement strand
TCTCCGATCCGTTCTTCATGACGCTCCTGGCGCACATTGCCGATCGGCTGGCGGATCGAGGCTATGACCTGCTGCTCAGCCGTGTCGTGCCTCGCGACCCGGAATGGCTCTCGCGCCAGGTCGACACCGGGCGCGTCGACGGGATGATCATCGTCGGGCAGTCGAACCAGTCCGACGTTCTCAACAGCGTCGCGCGCTATTACGCACCCATGGTTGTTTGGGGGGCGGCGTTGCCCGGGCAGCTCTATACCTCGGTGGGCAGCGATAACCGCCTCGGCGGCCGGATCGCCGCGGAGCATCTCCTTTCACTTGGCTGCCGCAAGCTTGCATTCTTCGGCGATCCCTCGGTGCCCGAGGTCGAGCAGCGTCTAGCCGGTTTTCGCGACGCGTTGCGCAAAAGCGGCAAGGCCGCGGTCGGCGCCACGCTTCCGGTCCATTTCGTACCAGAGAAGGCGCGGGAGGAGATCGCCGACTTCCTCGACCTTGCCGAGAGCCTCGATGGAGTGTTCGCGACCTCCGACACGATCGGGATGACCGCGATCCAGGCTCTGGTCGAGCGGGGTCGCCGTGTGCCCGAGGATGTGAAGGTCGTCGCGTTCGACGATCTGGAGATCTCGCGCCGGACCACGCCTCCGCTCACGTCGATCAGGCAAGATCTCGAAACCGGCGCCGATGCGCTTGTCGATCTGCTCTTCCGCAAGATCGCCGGAGAGAAGGTGAACTCGGTGCAGCTCGACCCCGCTTTGACGGCTCGCGGCTCCACCGTGACCTCCTGAGAAGGGCGTGTTCACGCACGAATGTCCGTTTGTGCAATCGATTGTCTAAATTCGATTGACAGAGTAGCTCTCCTGCTAAATTCTCCGGGCACACATATCTGCCCGGCAAGGGCAATCGTTTGAAACGGGAGAGTGGCATGAGGTACTTGCGAGTGGCCACCGCGGCCGCCGCCATAGCCGCGAGTCTAGCGGCGACCGCGCAGGCTCAGGATGTCGAAGCGCAGAACAGCGCGGCAGTTGACGGGCAAGCGGAGGGGCGTTTTGCCGAGGTAGCGTCCGGCGAGATCGTCGTGACCGCGCAGAAGACGGGCGCCCAGTCGCTCCAGGAAGTGCCGCTTGCCATCCAGGCGTTCGATGGGGAAGAGCTAAAGGAACGCAACATCACCACGATCGGCGACTTGGTCTCCAGCGTGCCCGGAGCTCAGGAAGGCTTCCGCCAGTCGAACGCATCGCGCTTCTACAACCTGCGCGGCAACGTGACCCAGAACGGTGATTCGCCGATCGGCTACTACCTCGACGAGACGCCTTTCATCGTCACGAACTTCGGCATCGCGCCGCCGGTCCGTTTCATCGACATCGATCGGGTGGAAGTCCTGCGCGGCCCGCAGGGCACCCTCTACGGCCAGGGCTCGTCCGGAGGCGTGTTCATCTTCCACACACGCGACCCCGACCTCAACGACGTCGAATATGCCTTCGAGGCGGAAGCTTCGAAGACTGTCGGCGCGAGCCGGCTGAACTATGGCTCGGCGGCCGCGGTTTCGGTCCCGCTCATCGAGGACCGCCTGGCCGTGCGTGTCAGCGGTGGCTTCTCGCGCGACGCGGGGTATGCCGATGCCTATTTCGGGCCATACGACGGGACCCCGGACCAGACGAACGTCAACTCGGCCAAGAACGAGGATATCCGGGTCGTCGCGCTCTTCCGGCCCTGGGACAATGTAGACGTACGCGCGCAGTACTGGAACTTCCGCCCGCGGCAGAACTTCACCGGCTTCACCGCTTCCGTCGAACCGCCCTACTTCGAGAACACCGCCGGCCAGGATGGGTATTCGACCGGCGATTTCACGTTGTTGAGTCTGACCGCCAGTGCCGAGTTCGACGCTTTCACCGTGACGAGCGCCACGAGCCACCTGGAAGGCGACTTCGGCATCAACATCCCGATCTCGCCGGCCGGTTCCTTCTCGAGCCAGTTCTTCCCGAAGATGTTTGCGCAGGAAGTTCGGGTCAACTCGAACTCGCGTGGTCCGCTCCACTGGCTCGTCGGGGCCGCTTACCAGGATGGGGAGGGCCCGCAGGACAACGCGCTCGACCTGCCGCTCGTCCCGCTCCTGATCGATGCCGACAACAACACCCTCACCGAGAATTGGGCCTTGTTCGGCGAGCTCAGCTACGAGCTTTTCGACGGCAAGCTCGTCCCGCTCGTTGGGCTGAGAACATACCACGACAAGCGCGCCTTCGAAGACAACACGGGAACTGTTCCGACCAAGAAGAGCAAGCAGACCTGGCGCCTGAATCTCTCCTATCTGCCGACGGACGACCTGACGATGTTCGTATCCGCCGCAACGGGCTTCCGGCCCGGGATCGTCCAGTCACGCGTCCAGGTGCAATCGCTGGAGATGGCAGGCGTCCCCGTCTCCGTCGCTCTGGAACCGGAGTCCTCAAAGAACTACGAGTTCGGCCTCAAGTGGCGCAGCCCCGACCGCGCCCTCAACGTCGGGCTCAATCTCTACCATCTGAAGTACACAAACCTTCAGACCTCCGTCACCGGCGGCATCGATGGCGTCGACGGGTTCGCCAATTTCGGTGACGCCACGACCAAGGGCATCGACCTGGAGGTTCGCTGGCGCACGCCGGTCGACGGCCTGCATCTGGGTTTCGTGGGCAACATCAACGACAGCGAGTACGACACGGTGAACCCGGTGATCGCCGCCGCGCAACCCCTGCTACGGCCCGGGACCCGGATGACGAACACGCTCGACAAGAACTTCCGTGTCGACGCGAACTACAACACCGAGCTCGGCGCCGGCTTCGAGGGATTCGGTAATCTTGCGCTGAGCCATAGCGGAGACCGCTTGCAGGCCAGCGGAGTCGTGGCCCAACCTTACGATCTGCTGAGCCTCACGCTGGGCGTTCGTCGCAACAACTGGGAGCTCGCCTTGATCGGCAACAACCTCACCGATGAGCGGGGGCCGACCTTCGTCGGAACGAACGGACCCCTCTCGGGGTCGGGGCCGACCCCGCGGACCGTCGGGCTTCGCTTCCGCCTCCTTTCACAGTGAGCGCGGGGGCTGGCCGCGCTGGGGATTGTCGGTTCCGGCGGCTGGCTTGCCCGCTCGCAGGATCGCGGAGCAATCGTCTGCTGCGGAGGATGCGCCGCGCTAGGCTGTTCGCCTTTCGGGAGAGTTTCGTGCGAGCATTCGTCGTCGCCGCCGCGTTGCTGCTCGCAATGGTTGCCGCATGGCCAAGCCACGCGCAGGAGCGCTGGATCGAGAGCTGGGGCACGCCGTTGCCACTGATCTCCGCGCCGTTTCCTCCGTCCGGGCTGGAGGGTGACGGCGGGACCGTGGTGGAACGCCCCCCAGTCGCACCCCCTTTCATCGCTTATCCGGCTACTTTCGCCGATCAGACGATCCGCATGATTGTCCGAGCGTCGGCCGGAGGAGCCCGTTTTCGGCTGGAATTGGCCAACGCACAGGGTGGGGACCCCGTCACCTTCGGTTCGGTTCATGCCGCGATGACAAGACCTGAAGGCGCAATCGTCCCCGGCAGCGGCCGCCGCGTAACTTTTGGAGGACGCGAGAGACTAACGCTTCAGCCGGGGGCCAGAGCGGTCAGCGATCCGATCGATCTGACCCTGCCGCCGCTTACTGAAGTCTCCGTGTCGATCTACTTGCCGGACGCGACGCGCGCTACCACCGTCGACCCGCTAGCCTTGGTGCCGACGTTCATAGCGGCAGGAAATCAGGTTGCCGCGGAGGAACTCGAAGATCCGATCGTGGTCGGATCCTACTTCTGGCTTCGCGGCCTGAGCGTCCCCGCACTCGACCCCGCGGCCGGCACGATTGTGGCCATAGGAGACTCTATCACCGAGGGCTATGCCACCACCCCATGGGAACATCGCAGCTGGCCATCATTGCTGGCGGATCGATTGCAACAGCATCCGGACCTTGCAAAGTGGGGCGTGGTAAATGCCGGCATCTCGGGCAACCGGGTTCTCCGGCGCGGCGCCGGCGATGCGATCGTCGCGCGCTTCGACGAAGACGTTCTGAGTCGCCCCGGCGTCAGGTGGACGATCATCCTCGCATCGATCAACGACATCAATATGTCGATCATGCCGGGCATGCCGAAGTCAGAGGCCGCTACGGCTGCCGACATCATCGAAGGCCTCGATCAGCTGGTTTCGCTGGCCCATCTGCACGGCATCAAGGTTGCGGGGGGGACGGTGATGGCGACCCAGGGACTGCCGTTCTACTCTCAGGCGGGCGAAGCGATGCGCCAGCAAGTCAACGCTTGGATCCGGTCCAGCGGCCGGTTCGATGCGGTCGTCGATTTCGACGCGGCGACCCGCGATCCCGCCGACCCGCTCCGGCTCCGGCCCGAGATAGACCCCGGCGACCACGTCCACCCGAACGATGCCGGCAATAGGCTGATGGCGGAGGCCGTCGACCTCGACATTTTTCGCCGCAGCGACTGAAGACGCTCCAGGTAGAGGAACGATGGAAAAGCAGGCCTTCCCAACATCCGCATTGCCCCGCCGCCAGTTCCTTGGAGCTGCCGGAGCGCTCACTGCCGCCGCAGCGACCCTGAGCGCCGGCGCCCGCGCGGCTGCGCCCGGAGATGCCGTGGCCGCGTGGCATGCGGCACCGACGCTTCCGCTTTGGCCTGAGGGGCTGCCCGGCGTTGGCTTCCGACCCCAACCTATCGGTGCGGATTCGCCGCCGATTTTTGTGCGGAACGTGGAAATGCCGACGCTGCGCGTATTCCGCCCCACACAGCCGAACGGGCGTGCGCTGCTGGCCATCCCCGGCGGAGCCTATACATTCGTCTCGATCGCCAACGAGGGCGCGGACATCGCCTTGGACATGACGGCGCGCGGTTACACGGTGTTCGTGCTGGTCTATCGGCTGCCCGGCGAGGGCTGGGACGACCGCGAGGACGTACCGCTCCAGGATGCGCAGCGAGCCGTCAGGCTCATCCGCTCCCTGGCCGGCTCGATGCGCTACGATCCGGCGCAGGTATACGCCGTCGGATTTTCGGCGGGAGGTCACCTCGCCGCGACGCTCGCCACCGGATTCGGCGAGCCGGTCTATGCCGCGCGCGACTCCATCGACCGGCTGTCCGCCAGACCACGCGCCAGCGGACTGATCTATCCGGTGATCAGTCAGGTCGAGGGTATCGGTCATGCCGAGTCGACGCTTCGCCTTCTTGGCCCCGATCCCGAGATGGCCAGCATCGTACGTCGGTCACCCGATTTGCACGTCAGCAACGAAACGCCCCCCCTCTTCCTGGTTCACGCGATCGACGACCCAGCCGTTCCCCTCGAGAACAGCCTACTGATGCTGGGGGCGATGCGCGGGCGCCGCCGCCCGGTGGAGGCACATCTCTTCGATCGCGGTGGCCACGGGTTCGGCGCAGGTGTTCCCGGTGAGCCGACGGGTGCATGGCTCGACCTATTCGCCACCTGGATCGACAGTCACGCAGCGTAACGTCGGATGGGACCGCATATGGAACTGACACGACGACAATTCACTCGGTTCATGGGCGCAGCCGGGGTGGCGACTTTCGCCGCCCCCGCAAGCTTGGCGCTAGCCGCGGAACCGGCCGGGCTCGGTGTGCAAACGGCGCTGTCGCTCGAACAGCGCTTGGCGCCAATCGCGCCCGAATTGCGGCCCGCGGCCAGGGAAATGATCGAGAACGGGTTTCCGCCAGTCACCGAAGAGATGCTCCGCAGCATGCCCGTCGACGGTGGTCCGCCACCGGCCGAACTCATACCGGGTATTCCGGTGGTCGAGCACGACGTAGCGGCTGACGGGATGCTGCCGGCGGTCAGGGTGTTCGTCGTGAACGCCGACCCCGGCTCGCGCCGGCCGGTTGTCCTCCACACCCACGGCGGGGGCTTCATCCTTGGCAGCGCACGGGGCGAACTGCGCTACCTGCAGGAGACGGCTCAGGCGCTCGGCTGCGTGATCGTCAGCGTCGAGTACCGGCTCGCGCCCGCTGCGCGCTACGCCGAGTCCGTCGAAGACAACTACGCCGGCCTGAAGTGGCTGCATGCCAATGCGGAAGCGCTAGGCGCAGACCCAGCGCGCATTGCGGTCATGGGGGAGAGTGCCGGAGGCGGGCATGCCGCTCTCCTCGCGATCAAGTCCCGCGACCGCGGCGAGGTCCCGCTGGTCTTTCAGTCACTGGTCTATCCGATGCTCGACGACAGGACGGGAAGCACCGTCAGGATGCCATCGCACATCGCCACCGTCGGCTGGACAGCGGCGGAGAACCGCCTCGGCTGGACCAGCTTTCTCGGCGTCGAAGCCGGCGCCGCGAACGTGCCCGCTCAGGCAGTGCCGGCCCGTCGCGAGAACCTCGCTGGTCTCGCTCCAGCGTGGATCGGAGTGGGCGGTGTCGATCTGTTCGCGAGTGAGGACATCGAATACGCGCGCCGGCTAACACTGGCCGGTGTGCCAACGGAGCTCCTCGTCGTTCCGGGCGGATTTCACGGTTTCGATCGCATCGCCCCGGCCACCTCGCTTGCGCAGGCATTCACCCGTTCGAAGCTCGACGCGCTTCGTCGCGCATTCACCGTTGATCCGACGCCGGGCTAACTGCGCCCGCTCGCGGGCAGGCGCGGATCCGTCACCGTGAGGCCGCGGCGTCGATCCGGATAGCTCCGGGTGCCTTAGAGCATCGTGCGTTTAATCTGGCGCATATCCAGCTGCTTTGAGATAGTTCCAGCATTCCTCGGGGGAGTAGAGGTCGCAGATGTTGCCGATTGCTCGCCAGAGGGCGTCGATGGTTCTGGCTCCGATGCGCCGCAGGT
>JAJUGE010000135.1 GCA_029268305.1 Alphaproteobacteria bacterium | reverse complement strand
TCATCGACCCTCACCGCCAGAAGAGCCGCGTCGACATGGATGTCTGAGATGACGGCGAGGGCGGCTCGAACGCCCGGTATCGGGCCTATGGGCCGAAGCGCCAACTCTTCGACGATCGTCCGGAGCTCGCGGCCGTAGACGAAGTCGTCCTCGACGATCAGCACCCGTCGGGTTCCAGAAAGCATGCCCGCCTCCTCCTTCGGCCGGAGTGAGCCCCCGGGCGAGCATAGCAGGATTCCCGAAGGACGATCGCAATCGGATAAAAGAAAGCCGGGCAGGCTGCCCGGCTACAAGTTCATTAGGGAGGATTAACGCCAGAAAGGCGTTGGCGCGGACTATGGCAGCGGAAAGCGCATTATGCGAGTTCGCAGAACGCATGCGGGTCATGCCCTCAGCACATATCCGCATCTCGCCTAAAGATCCGAGGTTCGCCCTCGACGGCCGCCCTTTCGGCTCACGCACTTCGTCCTGAACGGCCACTTTGCGAAGCACCGATATTGCACCGCTCGAATCACGGGTATTCAATCTCGTCCGAGATGCCGGGGCCTCGAGAGCAACGAGGCCGATGTCTAGACGGCTGCCAGAGGGAGGAGAGATGCGGATCGGGTTTATCGGGCTCGGCACCATGGGTGCCAGCTTCGCCACCAACCTGCAGAAGGCGGGTTACGAGCTCGTCGTGCACGACATCAGCCGCCAGGCGGCTCAACGCCACATGGAGGCCGGAGCGGTCTGGGCCGAGACGCCGAAGGAACTCGCGGCGCAGTCCGACGTCGTTCTCACCTCCCTGCCCGGCCCGCCGGAGATCGAGCAGGTGGCACTCGGCTCCGAGGACGGGCTGATCGCGGGCATGAAGCCCGGCAGCGTCTATTTCGACCTTTCGACGAACTCGCCGACGCTCATCCGACGCATCCACGACCTGATGGCGGAGAAGCAGATCTCCGTTCTGGACGCACCGGTCTCCGGCGGGCCCAAGGGGGCGGCATCGGGTAAGCTCGCGATCTGGGTCGGCGGCGACAAGGCCGTGTTCGACCAGAACCGTGCGCCGCTTGACGCCATGGGAGACCAGGTCCGCTACATCGGACCGATCGGCTCCGGCGCGATCGCCAAGCTGGTCCATAACAGCGCCGGCTATGCGATGCAGTGTGCGCTCGTCGAGATCTTCACGACCGGCGTGAAGGCCGGAGTCGAGCCGCTCGCCCTCTGGGAAGCGATCCGACAAGGCGCTCGCGGCCGGCTTCGCAGCTTCGACAGCCTGGCCGACAACTTCCTGATCAACAAATACGACCCACCCAATTTCGCCCTCAAACTCGCGCACAAGGACATTTCACTGGCGGCCGAGCTCGGCCGCGACATGGGCGTGCCGTTGCGCCTCATCAACATGACGCTCGCCGAGATGACGGAAGCGCTGCACCGGGGTTGGGGCCACCGCGACTCCCGCTCCTTCCTGTTGCTGCAGCAAGAGCGCGCGGGCGTCGAGATCGCGGTCGAGCCGGAGCGGGTGCAGGCGGTGCTGGAGGCGGAGAAGCAGGCGGCGAAAGATAAGGCGTAGGTCACCGCATCGTCCGCCTCGCCGGCGCGATACAGCCTTCAGGCGCAGGCCGGTAGCAGGAGGACCGGAAAACCGACCCACAGCGTGGCGGCACTGCCGACGACAATGAGCATGCAGGTCAGTCGGACCAGGAACCGTTCGCTAGCGGCTTGCGCCTGCCGCTGCGTCCGCCACAGCACCAGGAACGCCGAACCGAGCAAGCCGAAGTGCACAAGCCAGAGGCAGCCGAGGATCACGTTCAGCGCGCGCACGCCGAACAGGCTCCATTCGTGCAGTCCGGCGGCACACCCCAGCGAGAGTGCGGCATAGAGCACGACAAAGCAGATAGACCAGATGATGAGGCCTACCGCGGTCAGCGCGATCGTCCGCAGGGGTCGGGCATGGCTCATGCCGGGACTACTCCCGGCACCGCGAAAACGGCTGTCAGCGTCACGAGACCGGTCGCCGCCGTATAGATCCACCAGATGCGGCATACCCGAACGTCGATGCGGCGATAGACCGAGACGAACCCGCTCCGACGCCGCGCGAACGCGAATGCCGACAGAACGACGCCGACCACGACGTGAAAGATGACATAGGCGATCAGCATCGCGACCACGGCCGCGTAGGCGTGGGAAGTCGGAGACGGCATGTGCGGAAAAGCCGCCGCCGTTGCCGCGACGGCTCCGATGCCCGCGCCGGCGGAGGCAAGCATGAAAAGGTCGAAATTCACCTGCCGCGTAGCGACCAACGCTCGCTCGCCAAGGATCACGGCGGCCCAGGCCGCTCCCAGTGCGCCTGCGGCCAGCAGGGCTGCCAGGTTGGGCTCCGCGAGCGATGGGGGCGTCGGTCCCGGCGCTATGAGCCACACATACGCGTATCCGAACAGGAGCGAAGCGAAGAAAGTCGCGTCCGCGACGAGCGTGAAGATCACTCCCAGCGGGCCAGGAGCATCGTCGGCGACGTGATGCGGCGGGAGCCCGTCGCGCATGTCGCCCGGGTCTCGGCGAGCGCCATTCTCCCAGCCCCATCGCAGGAAGACGCAAAGCGCGGCGGCGAGCCCGATCGACGCCAGCCAGTACAGCTTGGCGAGGACGAGAAGGAAGAATCCCGCCATCGCCATACCGCTCCAGAGCGGCAGCCAGCTCGGCCTCGGGAGGACAACCAACTTGTTCGGCCTTCCCGAGATCATCTCCACCCCGAGGGTTTCCTGCTGCACGGCATTGTCGCCCGGAAGACACCCCTGGCCGGCGGCGATCCGGGCGGGCAGAGACGAATCGAGCCAGAGCGGATTCCGGTCCGAAACGGCGGGCTGGCTCGCGAAGTTGTAGAAGGGCGGCGGCGTCGGCAGAGCCCACTCGAGGGTGCCCGCGTTCCATGGATCGCGGCGGGAAGGTCGGCCGGCGCTCCAGCTCAGCACCAGGTCGATGAGGACGAGCAGGAGGCCCATCGACATGACGAACCCGCCGATCGACGAAACCAGATTGGGCACATCCCAGCCGAGTCCGGTCGGATAGGCGTATATCCGGCGCGGCATGCCCATCAGCCCGGTGAAGTGCATGATCAGGAAAGTGACGTTGAAGCCGATGAAGATCAGCCAGAACGCTATCGCCCCAAGACCCGGGAACGTCCTCCGGCCTGCGACCAACGGAAACCAGTAGTAGATGCCGGCGAGCATCGGGAACACCAATCCGCCGACCAGGACGTAGTGCATGTGGGCGACGACGAAGTGGGTGTCGTGAACCTGCCAGTCGAACGGAACGAGCGCGACCATAACTCCGGTCAGGCCGCCGAAGACGAAGACGACGAGAAATCCGAAGAGGTAGAGCATCGGCAGCTCGAGGCGCGGTCGGCCCTGCCACAACGTCGCGATCCAGACGAAGAACTGCACCGCCGTCGGCACTGCCACCAGCATGCTCGCCGCCGAGAAGAAAACGAGCGCGAGATGCGGAATGCCCACCGTGTACATGTGGTGAACCCAGAGGCCGAAGCTGATGAAGCCGATCGAGATCACGCTGGCGACGGTCAGCGTGTAGCCGACGATCGGTCTGCCGGCGAACACCGGCACCAGCGTCGAGACGATCGCGGCGCCGGGGAGGAAGATGATGTAGACCTCGGGATGGCCGAACAGCCAGAAGAGATGCTGCCAGAGGATCGGGTCGCCTCCCCGTGCGGCATCGAAGAACGGCCAGTCGAAGGCGCGCTCCAACTCCAGCAGGATGCTCCCGAGGATGAGCGGCGGGAACCCGAAGAGCATCATGAATGCGGTGACGAGGATGTACCACGCGAACAATGGCATGCGGCTCAGCGACATGCCCGCCGTGCGCACGGTCAGGATCGACACGACGAACTCGACCGCCGCGCAGATCGCCGAGATCTCGACGAAGGTGACGCCCAGCAGCCAGAAGTCGGCGTTGATGCCGGGCGTGTAGTGCTTCGACGACAGCGGCGTATAGAAGAACCAGCCGCTGTCCGGCGCCACCCCGGCCAGGAGCGAAGCCAACAGCATCAGGCCGCCGAACAGATAGCACCAGTACCCGAATGAGCTCAACCGTGGGTAGGCGAGGTCACGGGAGCCCAGCATCTTCGGCAGAAGGTACATCGCGAGCCCTTCGATGAAGGGAATCGCGAACAGGAACATCATCACGGTGCCATGCATCGTGAAGAACTGGTTGTACAACTCGTGCCCGAAGAGCGAGTGGTCCGGTGTGGCGAGTTGCGCCCTGATCAGCATCGCCAGCACACCGCCGACGAAGAAGAAGAACAGGGCCGTCGCCATGAAGCGCTTGCCGACAACCGTGTGATTGACCGCCGAAGCACCGCGAAGACCGGACGGATTGTGCCAGACGCGGTTCAGCCTCCGGTGCCGCGCCACCGCCGACAGCGTTCGGGATGCTCCATCGTTGCCCCGGCCATCCGGCGGTGCGCCGCCGCTCGTGCGCCGCTCGCTCACCTGCCTCCCTCCAGATAGCGGACGATGGAAGCGCGCCTTTCGGTGTCGAGGTCGTCGAATGCCGGCATCCGGTTCTCCGGCTTCAGCCGCTGGTGGGCAACCAGCCAGCGTTCCAGTGCCCCCTCCTCGTTCGGGATGGTCCCTGCCCCGAGCTCACGTCGGAAAGCGAGATCGGCGAGATTGGGGCCGGGCTCCAGGCTTCTCTCACCCGGTCGAACGGCATGGCAGCGGCCACATGCCGCCTGAAAGTCGGCCGCACCCGTCGCCTCTGCGGGCGGTCCCGCCGCCGCTAGCGCGGCGAGACGTCGCTCGAGGTCCTCCTCGGCGTGAGCCTCGAACGTCAGGCGCATGCGCGCGTGCTGTGCGCCGCAGAACTCGGCGCACTGACCACGATAGACGCCCGGCTCGAATGCGCTCAGGCGAATGACGTTCGTGATTCCGGGAATGGCATCCATCTTCCCGCCGAGACGCGGCACCCAGAAGCCGTGAATCACGTCAGCGCTGCGAAGGTGGACGTCCACCGGCCGGCCCGCTGGAACATGAACCTCGTTCGCGCTGTAGAGCCGGCCACCTCTCCCATCGGGATAGGCGACCTCCCACCACCACTGGTGCGCGGTGACTTCGACGCGATAGGCGGCGTCGTCGAGCGGCACCGCCAGAAGAGAGTGGCCCGCGCGGATCCCGTAGATCAGCAGGGCGACTATGGCCGCCGACGGCAAGGCCAGGCCGCCGCCGAAGATCAGCAGCTTCGAAGAGACGCGCGCCCGCCGCTCCGGCCGTCGGCAGGCGGCATAGAGGCCGAGGCCGGTCATGAGCAGGACGAGCGCAGCGCTCGCCCAGAACATCACCCACCACAGCGTAGCGATCTCCAGCGCGGCAGGGCCGGCCGGATCGAGAGCAGACATCGGCCCCGGCAGGCAGCCGCCGAGCACGGGCACCGTTGCGGCCAGAAGGCTGGCCACGCCCGGGCGAATTCCTACTCTGGTCCGGAACACCTGCAGACATATCTCCGAAGACATTGTCCTGCTGCCGGAACGGAAGGGGAGACCACCAAGGTGGAAAGGTTTGCGGAACGCGAAGAGCCCGGCACCCGAACGCACGTCGCCCTCGTCCAGCACCCCCTCCACCCGATGCTGGTCAACTTCCCGATCGCCTTTCTCACAACGGTCGTGCTCAGCGATCTGGCTTACATCTATTCGGGCGCCTCGTTCTGGGCGGGCATGTCGTTCTGGCTGCTCGCGGGCGGAACCGTGATGGGCGTGCTCGCCGGCATAACCGGCACGGTAGAGCTGCTCGCCGTGAAGAGGATCCGCCGGCGAACGGCGAGCTGGAGTCACTTCGTCGCGGCCGTGATGCTGCTTTCGGTCGCGGCGACGAACTGCGGCTGGCGCATAGATCAGCCCGAAGCCGCGATCACACCCTGGGGCCTGATACTGTCCATCATGGGGTTGTCCTTCGTCGGTGTGGCGGCGTGGCTGGGCGGAGAGCTCGTATTCGCGCATCACGTCGGCATCCATCCCGGCGAGGGGGAGGAATAGCCAACCGAGCCCGGATAGCCTGCTCTCAACATCCCGCTCTCACAGTGGCTTCGCCAGAACGAGCCAAAGGATGCAGGGTATCAGGGTTGCGGGAATGGCGATCAGGCTGAGATGTACTCTCGACGACAGGAGCATGGGATCGTCGTGGAGCAGCACGACGATCCGACCGCAGGCGGCGTGAAACAGGACCATCAGACCGACCACCATCAGCTTGAGCACCAGCCAGCCGCTATAGGCGCCGGTCGGATGGATGAGAGCCGTCCCGGCGATGATCGTGACCACCCCCGCGGGCGAGGCGATCATCAAGAACGTGAACCGGGCCATCGCCCGCAGCCGCTGAAGATCGCGTGGATGGCTGACGCTCGGATAGGCCGCGTAGAGCGCCGGCAGAGCGAACAACGACGCGCTCCACAGCAGGAGAGCGGAAACGTGGAGCGCCAGTGTCCACGCAATCAGCCCCTCCATCGGCGGATCTTTCGTTACGGGTTGCGGTGATAGCGAGCCATCGCGAGGTTTCGAACGCCCGCGCGGGCCTCCGGTTCGTTCAGGAACGCGGCATTCCGGTCGCTCCGCCCTAGAATGTTGGCCCGCTCATGCGTTCCGGTCGCCAGCGAGGCCCTTCGGCCGAAGCAACAGCACTGCGCCGAGCCCGAGGGCGCCCACCGGGACGAGGTGAGCGAAGGCGAGCCCGTAGCCGAGCACGCTTTCGCCGCCGGCCAGATCGAGCACCACTCCCATCACCACCGGCCCCAAGAAGCCGCCTCCATAGCCGAGCGTCGAATGGAGCGCCATGGTCGCCCCTCGATGCCGAGGATCCGCGCTGCCAACCGTACCTGCCGTGAGCGAGGAGGAATCCGCCCAGATCAGCACGGCGAACAGCATCACGAGGCCAGACGCGAGCGTATAGGAGACGCCAGAGGAAAAGCCGATGACTGCGGCCACGGCCATCGTAGCCGTCATGACACCGGC
>JAJUGE010000134.1 GCA_029268305.1 Alphaproteobacteria bacterium | reverse complement strand
CATCTCGCGCCAGCGCGCCTGGGGCGTGCCGATCCCGGTGTTCGTCCACATCGAGACCGGCGAGATCCTGCGCGACCAGGCGGTGTTCGCGCGCGTGGTCGAGGCGTTCGCGGCGGAGGGCGGCGACGCCTGGTTCTCCTCACCGCCGGAACGGTTCCTCGGCGACGCCTACGACCCGAAGGACTATGAGCAGGTGCGCGACATCGTCGAGGTCTGGTTCGAGTCCGGCTCGACCCACGCCTTCGTGCTGGAGCAGCGCGACGACCTGAAATGGCCGGCCTCGCTCTATCTCGAGGGCTCGGACCAGCACCGCGGCTGGTTCCACTCGTCGCTGCTGGAATCGTGCGGGACGCGGGGCAGGGCGCCCTACGACGCGGTGCTGACGCACGGCTTCGTGCTCGATGAGCAGGGCCGCAAGATGTCGAAGTCGCTCGGCAACGTGACGGCGCCCCAGAAGGTGGTGGAGCAGTACGGCGCCGACATCCTGCGCATCTGGGTGGTTGGCTCGGACTATTCCGACGACCTGCGGATCGGGCCGGAGATCCTGAAGCACCAGGCCGATCTCTATCGCCGCGTGCGGAACACGTTCCGCTATCTGCTCGGCAACCTGGCGGGCTTCACCGAAGCCGAAAGGCTGCCGGTCGAGCGGATGCCGGAGCTGGAGCGCTGGGTGCTGCACCGGCTCTGGGAGCTGGACCGCGAGGTGCGGCGGGCGATCGACGATTTCGAGTTCCACCGGCTCTGGACGACGCTGCACAATTTCTGCGCGACCGACCTCTCTGCCTTCTATTTCGACATCCGCAAGGACTCGCTCTATTGCGACCGGCCGGACAGCGACCGGCGCCGCGCCTGCCGCACGGTGCTGGACGAGGTCTTCAACTGCCTGACGGCATGGCTGGCGCCCATCATCTGCTTCACCGCCGAGGAAGCGTGGCTCGCGCGCACGGGTGACGCCGAGGGCAACAGCGTGCATCTGCGCACCTTGCCGGAGATCCCGGAGAGCTGGCGCGACGAGACGCTGGCGGCGCGCTGGCAGACGGTGCGCCAGCTTCGCCGCGTCGTCACCGGCGCGCTCGAGCTGGAGCGGGCGGAGAAGCGGATCGGCTCGAGCCTCCAGGCGAGCCCGGTGGTCTATGCCGAGCGGCGCTACGTCGAGGCGCTGGAGGGGCTGGACCTCGCCGAGATCGCGATCACCTCGGGGGCGAGGCTGGTGGAAGGCGCGGCGCCGGAAGGGGCCTATACCCTGCCGGAGGTCGCCGGCGTCGCCGTGGTGCCGGAGCAGACCGACGACCCGCGCTGCGAGCGCTGCTGGCAGCGCCTGCCCGACGTCGGGACCGACCCGGCGCATCCGGACCTCTGCGGGCGCTGCGCCGACGCCGTCGCCCACGCGAACCCGGCCGCGGCCGAATAGGGGCAGGGTCATCGGCAAGGGGCTCGCGATAGCGGCGCTGGTCGTCGCGCTCGACCAGCTGAGCAAGTGGATCATCCTGCTCGAGGTGATGCAGCCGCCGCGGGTGATCCCGGTGCTGCCGTTCTTCAACCTGGTGCTCGTCTGGAACCGGGGCGTGAGCTTCGGCATGTTCGGCGACGGCAGCGCGGGGCCGTGGCTGCTGGTGCTGCTGGCGGTCGGGATCGTCGCGGCGCTGCTCTGGTGGCTGCGGAAGGCGGAGGGCCTGCTCTCGGTCGCGTCGCTCGGCCTCATTATCGGCGGTGCGGTCGGCAACGTGATCGACCGGCTCGTCCACGGCGCGGTGGTGGATTTCCTCGACTTTCACGCGGCCGGCTGGCACTGGCCGGCGTTCAACGTCGCCGATTCGGCGATCACGGTCGGCGTGGTGCTGCTGCTGGCGGAAAGCTTGTTTCCCTCCCGTCATCCGCTTAAATAGGGCGAGCCTGGCAACTGGGAGGTTTAGGCTTGGTCAGCTCTCGCTGGATTCGCATCGCCGGCTTCGCCGTCGCCGCGGTCGCCATTTCCGGGTGCGGCGGCATCAAGGAAGATCTCGGCCTCGCCAAGAAGGCCCCCGACGAGTTCACGGTGGTCAAGCGCCCGCCGCTCAGCATGCCCCCGGACTTCGCGCTGCGTCCGCCGCGCCCGGGCGAGCGCGGGCCGGAATCCACCGAGATGCGCCAGCAGGCGCGCGAGAGCCTGATCGGCTCGGGCGCGGGCGGCGCCGGCGCGGTCGCCGCCGCACCCGCCGGCATGAGCGCCTCCGGATCGGACACGGGCGGCTTCGGCTCGAGCGATTCCCTGGCCGGCACCGGCTTCGCGGTCGCCACGGACGACGCGCCGATGGGCGCGCCCGCGGCCCCAGCCCAGCCCGCACGCACCGGCGGCCGCGCCTCCTACGGCGAGATGGCGCTGCTCGACCGCGCCGGCGTGCAGGAGTCCAACCCGCAGATCCGCCAGCTGGTCGACCAGGAGACCGCGCAGCTCGCGGCCGACGAGGACACGCTGGTCGACCGGTTGATGTTCTGGCGGGAGCGGCCGCCGGCCGGCGAGGTGGTGGACGCCCCCGCCGAATCGCGCCGCCTGCGCGAGAACGCGGCCCTGGGGCGCGCGCCGACCGAGGGAACCACGCCGACGATCGAGCGTAAGGCTGAAGGGCGCGGCATCAGCCTGTTCTGATCCTTCGAAGTGCCAGCCGCCGCGAGGCGGCTCGAGGTTGCCAATGAAGCACCGTTCCGGCTCTCCGATCGCCGCCTGCGTGGGGGCGGCGATCATGTTCGCCTGCGCGCTCGTCTTCCCGACCGCGCGCGCCGCGGTGTTCGACCCGAAGACCTTCACCCTCGACAACGGGCTGCAGGTGGTTCTCGTCGAGAATCACAGCGTTCCGGCGGTCGTGCAGATGCTCTGGTACAAGGTCGGCTCGGCGGACGAGCCGCGCGGCAAGTCCGGCATCGCCCACTTCCTAGAGCACCTGATGTTCAAGGGAACGGAAGCGGTGCCGGCCGGCGAGTTCTCGAAGATCGTCGCGCAGCACGGCGGCCGCGACAACGCCTTCACCACCCGCGACTACACCGGCTACTACCAGGTCGTCGCCGCAGACCGGCTCGGGCTCGTCATGGAGATGGAGGCGGACCGCATGGCGAACCTGCGGCTGACGGACGAGCTGGTGCTGCCGGAGCGCGACGTCATCCTCGAGGAGCGGCGCTCCCGCATCGACAACAGCCCCGCCGCGCAGCTCGGCGAGGCGATGAATGCGGCACTCTACCTCCATCACCCCTACCGGCTGCCCGTGATCGGCTGGGAGAGCGAGATCGCGGCACTCGGCACCGACGACGCGCTCGCGTTCTACGAGCAGCATTACGCGCCGAACAACGCGATCCTCGTCGTCGCCGGCGACGTGACGCTGGAGGAACTGCGGCCCCTCGTCGAGAAGCACTACGGGCCGCTCGAGGCGCGCGACGTGCCGCCGCGCGTGCGAACCCAGGAGCCGCCGCATCTCGCGTCGAGGCGCGTGGTGCTGCGCAGCGACCAGGTACGCGAGCCGAGCTGGCGGCGCAGCTATCTGGCGCCGAGCTATACCTACGGCGACATGGCCGACCCCTACGCCCTGCAGGTGCTGTCGGAGTTGCTCGGCGGCGGCCCGACCAGCCGCCTGCACCGGAGCGTCGTCCTCGACGAGCGGGTAGGGGCGGCCGCCGGCTCCTGGTACGACCCGAATGCGGTCGACATGTCGACCTTCGGCATCTACGGCGTGCCGCGGCAGGGCCAGACGCTCGAGGCGGTGGAGGCCGCGGTCGAACAGGTGCTGGCGAACCTGGTCCGCGAAGGCGTGACGGAGGAGGAAGTCGCGGCCGCGAAGCAGCGGCTGCAGGCGGCGGCGATCTTCGCCCGCGACAGCCTCCAGACCGGTGCCAGGGTCCTCGGCGAGGCGCTGGTGACGGGCCGCACGATCGAGGACGTCGAAAGCTGGCCGGAGCGGATCGCCGCGGTCACGGTGGATGAGGTCGAGACGGCGGCGCGTGCCGTGTTCAAGGAGGAGCGGTCGGTCACGGGGCTGCTCCTGCCCGATCCGGCGCCGGCGCCGGTCGCGGAGGCGGACCCGGCGACCCCGGCGCCAGCGCCAATCCAGACGCCGGCGCCGCCGCCGAGCACACCGGCCGGAAGGGGATCATGATGGCGCTTCTGCTCCGCCCGATACCGGCGCTCCTTCTGGCGGTCATCTGCATCGGCGGCTGGATCACGTCCGGAAGCGCCGCGGGCATCGACGTGCAGAGCGTGCGCAGCCCGGGCGGCATCGAGGCCTGGCTGGTGGAGGACCACAACGTCCCGGTGGTCGCCGTCACGCTCGCCTTCAAAGGCGGTGCTGCCGCCGACCCGGAAGGGAAGGCCGGCCTCGCCAACATGGTGTCGGGTCTGCTCGACGAAGGGGCGGGCGAGCTCGATTCCCAGGCGTTCCAGCGGCGTCTCGCCGACCTCTCGATCTCGCTCGGCTTCGATGCGGGCGCGGACAGCTTCTCCGGGTCGCTCTATACGCTGAAGGAAAATCTGGACGAGGCGGTCGATCTGATGGCGCTCGCCCTGACCGAGCCGCGCTTCGACGAGGATGCGGTCGAGCGGATCCGCGACCAGATCCTGATCGGCATCGCCCGCGACGAAGCCGATCCTGGCCGCACCGCCACGCGCACCTGGCTCCGGTTGGTCTTCCCCGATCATCCCTATGGCTCACCAGTGCAGGGCACGGCGGAGTCGGTGGGGCGGATCGGCGTCGACGACCTGCGCGGCTTCGTCGAGCGCCGCCTCGCGCGGGACAATCTGATCGTCGGCGTCGCCGGCGACATCACGCCGGAGGAGCTGGAGCCGCTGCTGGACCGGGCGTTCGGCAAGCTGCGCGCGGAGGCGGAGGGGAGCGAGGTGCCGGATGCAATCCTCGCCAACGCGGGGGAGACCGTGGTGGTGGAGCGGCCGATTCCGCAGAGCATCGTCGTGCTCGGCGGCCGCGGCGTCAGTCGCAAGGACCCCGACTGGTACGCGGCATCGCTGCTCAACTACGTGCTCGGCGGCGGCAGCTTCAGCTCGCGCCTGATGCAGGAGGTTCGGGAAAAGCGGGGGCTCGCCTATTCGGTCTCGACCGGTTTGCATCCGCTCGACCATGCGCCGCTCCTCATCGGCCAGGTGGCGACGCAGAACGACCGTGTCGCGGATTCGATCGAGATCATTCGCGCCGAGTGGGCGCGGATCGCCGAAGAGGGGCTGTCGGAGGCCGAGCTCCAGGATGCCAAGACCTATTTGACCGGTTCGTTCCCGCTGAGCCTGGACAGCACGCGGCGCGTCGCGGCCGTGCTCGTGTCGGTTCAGGAGAACGAGCTCGGGATCGACTACCTGCAGCGGCGGGACGAGTTCTTCAACGAGGTGACGGTCGAGGATACGAAGCGCGTCGCCGAGCGGCTCTTCGATCCTGCCGGCCTTTGTTTCGTCATCGTCGGACAGCCCGCCGGCGTCACCCCGACACGGCCGCCGCCGGAGGCCGGTTGAACGACGGCCGGAGAAACGGTCGGACCTAACCCCAACGAGTCGGACACTGCGATGCCTGAAGACTTTCCTTACGAACAGATCACCGACGGCTGCTTCGCCGAGTCGATCGGCGAGCACGGTCTCAGCCGCAGCGCGTTCGAGGGGGCCCTCGGGGCAACCGCGGCGGCGATCGAGAAGCTCCGCCAGCGGCACGACGACGGGAGCCTGCCACTGCTCCGGCTGCCGGAGACGCACGACGACCTCCCTGCCATCGAGGCTCGGGCCGCGTGGCACCGTGAGCGTGCCGACGACGTGGTCGTGCTCGGGACCGGCGGTTCCAGCCTGGGTGGACAGTCGCTCTATGCGCTCGCCGACGCGGGCTTCGGTCCGAGCGGACATGCAGCCCGGCTGCACTTCCTCGACAACGTCGACCCGCACACCTTCGACCATATGTTCCGGTCGCTGGATCTGTCGCGAACGGATTTCATCGTGATCTCGAAGTCCGGCGGCACCGCCGAGACGATGACGCAGTTCCTGATCTGCCTCGAGGCGGTCGTCGACGAGGTCGGGCGCGAGATGGCGGCCGACCATTTCACGGTGATCACCGAGCCCGGCGACAACCCGCTGCGGACGATCGCTGCCGAATGGGGCTTGCTGACCCTCGATCACGACCCGGGCATCGGCGGTCGTTATTCGGCGCTCTCGCTGGTGGGGCTTCTGCCGGCGGCCATCGCCGGGCTCGATCTCGGCGACGTGCGCGAGGGCGCCCATCAGGTGCTGTACTCGACGCTCCACGCGGCGCGGCCCGAGGCGAGCGACCCGGCGATTGGCGCCGCGATCAACGTTGGTCTCTGGCAGGAGCGCGGCGTCGCCGCCACGGTGCTGATGCCGTATTCGGACCGGCTGGCGTGGTTCGCGATGTGGTTCCGTCAACTCTGGGCGGAGAGCCTCGGCAAGGACGGCAAGGGCACGCTTCCGGTTCGTGCGGTCGGAACCGTGGACCAGCACAGCCAGCTCCAGCTCTATCTGGCGGGGCCTGCCGACAAGCTGTTCACCGTCATCCAGACCCGCACCGCAGGGACGGGCCGGATCGTCTCTCCCGAATTGGCGAGCGACCGGCGGCTGGCTTACCTCGCCGGCCGCAAGATGGGAGACCTGTTCGATGCCGAGCAGCGTGCCACCACCGAGACCTTGATCCGTAACGGCCGCCCGACCCGGATCATCAAGGTCGACCGCGTCGACGAGCGCACCATGGGCGGGCTGATGATGCACTATTTCCTCGAGACGATCATCGCCGCCCATCTGCTGGGGGTGGATCCTTTCGACCAGCCGGCGGTCGAGGAGGGGAAGGTGTTGACGCGGGAATATCTCGGCCAGATGGAGGCGCACGCGCGGTGATCATCGTATTGGCGCCGCTCGCCGGCGGGCGGACTGGCGGACACGGAGCGCGTGGCTCCTGGATTGCCGCGCTCCTTCCGGTCGCTCGCAAAGACGGGTTAGCAGCGGGATAGGATACCGGCTATGACGTTGGCGTCGGATCGTCCGCGCGCGTGACGCTCGGTCGGCTCCTGAGCTAGACTCGCCGCCTGTTCCCAATCGCAAGAGGCTG
>JAJUGE010000133.1 GCA_029268305.1 Alphaproteobacteria bacterium | reverse complement strand
TCACGTAGGTGACCTCGGGCCGTCCTGCACCGCGGTAGGCGTCGGTCGGGACCGTATTCGTGAACATGCCTTTCACCCGTACATGAACGGCCGGGGTGCGGTAGGCATTGGGAAGCATGACGATGCTGGTGGGCGACACGGTGCCACCGGTCGCGGTGTAGGCACCCAGGTTGGAGTGGGTCGTGACTCGCACCGCGAGAAAATGGCCGTCGGAATCGAGAGCGAGCTCCGCAAAGCTAACGTTGTCGCGCCCGTGCGCGTCGCTGACGAACGCGTCGCTCCGCTCCCCGATCCATTTCACCGAACGGCGGAGCTTGCGGGCGGCGTACACCGTCAAAGCCTGCTCCGGGTAGATCGGATTCTTGCCGCCGAACCCGCCACCGACGTCTCCGACCCGGATCTCGATGGCGTCTCCGCTCGCGCCGAAGAGATCTTCGAGGAGCTGGGATTTCATCCGGTTCGGCATCTGGGTGCCGGTATGCAGAACCACACGGCCGGCGTCGCCTTCCCAGACGGCGAGGGCGCCGCGCGTCTCCAGTGGGGCCTGAACGACTCGGTTGTTGACGAGCGTCGCGGAAATTACGTGGGCGGCTCGCGCGAAGGCGGCCTTCGTCGCGCTTGCATCGCCGGTCTCGAAGTCGAAGCTGAGGTTCCCCGGCGCATCGTCCCAGACGAGGGGTGCATCCTCCTCGTCGGCCAGTCTGGCGTCGACGACCGCTGGACGCGGCTCATACTCCACTGCCACCAGCTCGACGGCATCGCGCGCCAGCGCAAGGCTCTCGGCGACAACGAAGGCGATACATTCACCGGCGAAGCGCGCCACGTCGCCCGCCAGCAGCGGCTGCCGCTTTTCCACGAAACGGGTGCCCTCGCGCACGCTGGGGACCGTGCGGCAACGAATGGCACCGATGCCGTCCGCGTCCAGATCTGCAGCGGTGAAAACGGCAAGTACACCGGGAGCCGCGCGCGCGGCTGCGGTGTCCAGCCGTCGGATGCGACCATGCGCGTGAGGCGATCGTAGCGGCCAGGCGTAGGCGCACCCCTCGACGATCTGATCGTCGACGAAGCGTCCGCGGCCCGTCAGCAGGCGCGGGTCTTCGCGTCGGCGGACGGGCTGGCTGACCCCGAACTCTCCCATTCCTGAGCGCTCCGCTTGTCGTGCATCCGAGAGTGCCAAGCCTCCGTCCGGAAGTCACCCGTCTGTTGGATCCGGTCGGCGCGGCTCGAACCCTTGGTTTCCGCCAAAAGAAAGTGATCGTTAGTCCATCACTTGGTCGAAGGGTGGTCGCTGGCGCGGTCTCTTCCACACCTAGCCCTTCTCTTCTATCATCGGGCGTGTACTCGATCAGAAACAACAAACGATACGAGTTCAAAGGGAGGATAGTTCAATGCCGTATTGCATGTCGAAACTGGCGATGTCCCTGACCGCAGCAGCGGGATTCGGGCTCGCCACCCTGGGTGGAGCCGCCGCGGACCCGGTACGGATGACGCTGCAGTATCACTTCAATCCGGTACTTCCCGTTCTCGGCGACGCTGCACAGCACTTCACCGACACGGTCGAACGAATCGCGGGCGACCAGATCCGGCTTCGCCCGTACGAAGCGGACAAGCTCGTTCCCACCTTCGAGACGCTGGATGCGGTTCGAGACGGGACGCTGGACTCCGCGCTCGGCTGGCCCGGGTATTTCATGGGCAAGATACCTGCACTAACGCTGTTCTCCGCCGTTCCCTTCGGACCCAACGCCGACGAATACGTCGCGTGGATGATGCACGGCAACGGCGGCAAGTTGGCAAACGAGCTGTTCGAGGCGAACGGCGTGCACGCGACGTTCTGCGGGGTCATCGCCGCCGAGGCTTCCGGTTGGTTCCGCAAGGCGATCAACACACTCGACGATCTCAAGGGACTGAAGATCCGCTATGCCGGTCTCGGCGGCGAAGCGCTGGCGCGTCTTGGCGCCTCGGTCACCGTCCTTGCCGCCGGGGAGATCTTCCCGAACTTGGAGAAAGGCGTGCTGGATGCGACGGAATTCTCCATGCCGTCCATCGACAAGAACCTCGGTTTCTACAAAGTAGCCAAGCACTACTACTTCCCAGGCTGGCACCAGCCCGGATCGACGGCATTCCTGATGGTCAACAAGCAGAAGTGGGAGGATCTGACCGATCTGCAGAAGGGGCTGTTGGAAGCCGCCTGCGATTCCACCGTGATCTTCGAACTCGGGGCGAGCTATGCCCAGCAGGGAGCGGCGATGGAGTATTACAGAAACGAAGGCGTCTCCATCGAAACATGGAAGCCGGAGTTGCTGGAGGAGTTCAAGAAAGCTTCGGCCGAGGTGCTCGAGGAGCAAAGCGCGGCGGATGCCGACTTCAAGCGGATCCTGGACGACCAGAATGCTTTCCTGGCGGAGCTGAGAGGCTGGTCCACTGTGGGCGCCTTCCAGGCACAGTAGAACCAGCTTCGCCGGGCTCGATCCCCCATGAAATCTGCGCTGGTGTTGCTCATCCGGGTCGTCGAGGCGACGAATACCTGGGTGGGCAAGGCCGCATCATGGCTGTACCCGGTCCTGATGCTGGTCATCGTCGTCAACGTCATCCTGCGATACGGCTTCAGCCTCGGCTCGATCATGCTCGAGGAGCTGCAGTGGCATCTGTACTCGGTCGGGTTTCTCCTGTGTCTGGCCTATGCCTATGTCGACGATGCGCATGTGCGGGTGGACGTGCTCTATCTGCAGCTCTCCGAGCGGAAGCAGATGTGGATCGACTTCTTCGGCTGCGTCTTTCTCCTCATCCCGTTCACCGCTTTCCTGACCTGGGACGCGTGGCCGTATTTTCTGGACTCGCTCGCCTTCAATGAGCGCTCACCGGTGCCGAGCGGTCTGCCGGCTCGCTATTTCATCAAGCTGGTGCTCTTCATCGGTCTGCTGCTTCTGCTGCTCCAGGGCATCGTCACGGCGCTGAAGAAGCTTCTGCAGCTCGCGGGTTACGAACGGGTCTGAACACAGGCCTCCGGCGCACACGCGATGCGCCGGAGGCTCATCCGGAGTATCGCCGCTTGGACTGGAACCTGGTCTTTGTGATTGCGATGTTCGCCGTGTTCATCGCGCTGCTGTTCACAGGCTATCCGCTCGCTTTCGTCCTCGGCGGGACGGCCGTGATCTTCGCTGTCCTCGGCGAGATCATGAACACGTATTTCGACATCTGGGTGGATGCGGATCTCGGTTACATGAAGCTGGTCATCTCCCGCATCTTCGGCGTGATGAGCAATTACAGCTTCGTGCCTGTGCCGATGTTCATCTTCATGGGGTTCATGCTCGACAAGAGCGAGATCGCGAAGGACCTGCTCCGTGCGCTGCAGATGGCATTGGGACCGGTTCCGGGTGGTCTTGCACTCGCTGTAACCCTGATCGGCGTGGTTCTCGCCGCCTCGACCGGCATCATCGGTGCCTCGGTGGTGCTCCTGACGGCCTTGGCACTGCCGACGATGTTGCAGGACAAGTACAGCCCCGAATTGGCGTCGGGAACGGTGGCGGCGTCGGGAACGCTCGGCATCCTGATTCCGCCTTCGATCATGCTGATCCTGATGGCCGATCAGATGAGCCTGTCGGTCGGCGATCTCTTCATGGCGGCGGTGGTGCCGGGCCTGATTCTCGCCGCACTGTACTTCCTCTATATCGTCGTCGTCACCTTTCTGCGGCCCGAACTGGCGCCGCCGCTGCCTGCGGCCGAGCGAGCCTTGCCGCTCCGCCGTATACTGGCGCTCGTGGCCACCTCGCTCGTGCCGCCACTCCTCCTCATCTTCGCGGTGCTCGGCTCGATCTTCTTCGGCATCGCTTCGCCGAGCGAAGCGGCCGGCGTCGGTGCAATGGGAGCGACGATCCTCGCGGCGGCCAGGGGGAAGCTGAATCTGCAGTGTATGAAGGAGGTCTCCTTCGCCACCGCGAAGACCACCGCCTTCATCACCGGTGCGGTGATCGGCGCGACCGCGTTCGCCGTGGTCCTGCGCGGCGTCGGCGGGGACGAGGTGATCGATCACGGTATCCTGTCGCTGCCGTTCGGGCCAACGGGAACGCTCATCGCCATCCTGGCGATCATCTTCGCTCTCGGTTTCATCCTGGACTGGATCGAGATCACCCTGATCATCCTGCCGTTGCTGGCGGTGAGCGTGCCGAAACTCGGATTCGATCCCCTATGGTTCACTATCCTCGTGGCGGTCTGCCTGCAGACGTCGTTTCTCACGCCGCCGGTCGGCTTCGCGCTCTTCTACATGAAGGCGGCCGCGCCGCCGGGCATCACCCTGGCGCACATCTACCGCGGCATCGTGCCGTTCGTGATCCTGCAGCTGTTGGGGCTCGCCATCGTCTTCGCGTTTCCCATCCTCGTGACCTGGCTACCTCGCCTCGCCTACGGATGATAGCCGACGGAACCGGTCGCGTTGACGCGCGGTGTTCTTCAGCCGAGACTCGGCGAATGGGGTTCTGGAAAGACGCCGGGCCAGGGTTAGGGGTAACGCGGGTGAGGCTTCGAGATGAAACCGGAAGAGGTGGGCTCGCAGGAGCTGGCGCAGCGGGCGGTCGCATTGGTTCTGGCGGGCGGACGCGGTAGCCGCCTATACGAGCTGACCGACAAGCGGGTAAAGCCTGCCGTCTTCTTCGGCGGCAAGTTCCGCATCGTCGATTTCGTGCTCTCCAATTGCGTCAACTCCGGCATCCGCCGCATCGGCGTGATGACGCAGTACAAGTCGCATAGCCTGCTTCGCCACCTCCAGCGAGGGTGGTCGTTTCTCCGCGGCGACGCTAACGAATTCATCGATCTGCTGCCCGCACAGCAGCGGATCAGCGAATCCATGTGGTACCGCGGCACGGCGGATGCCGTGTACCAGAATCTCGACATCGTTCGCAGCCATGCACCGGATTTCGTCGTCGTCCTTGCCGGCGACCATGTCTACAAGATGAACTACAGCCGGATGCTGGCGGCTCATGTCGCGTCCGGTGCGCCGTGCACCGTCGGCTGCATCGAGGTTCCGCGCGCGGAGGCGACGGGGTTCGGCGTCATGGCGGTCGACGAGAATCTGCGGATCCACGATTTCGTCGAGAAGCCCGCCGATCCGCCGGCGATGCCCGGAAAGCCGGAGAGCGCGCTGGCGAGCATGGGCATCTATGTTTTCGATTGGGACTATCTCGTGCCGCTTCTGGAGGAGGATGCCGGCGACGATCGCTCCTCGCACGATTTCGGCAAGGATCTCATTCCGGCGGCCGTGCGGCGCGGCGATGCCGCCGCCCATCCTTTCGCGCAGAGCTCCATCCCTAATCCGGAGCGGGAGGAGCATTACTGGCGCGACGTCGGCACTATCGACGCATATTGGGCCGCCAATCTCGATCTGACCGGCGTCACGCCATCGCTCGACATGTATGACAAGGGCTGGCCGATCTGGACCCATCAGGAACAGTTGCCGCCGGCGAAGTTCGTCTTCAACGACGACGATCGCCGCGGGTCGGCGGTCGACTCACTGGTCTCCGGAGGCTGCATCGTTTCCGGTGGCGCGGTGCGGCGGAGCCTTCTGTTTTCGAAGTGTCGGGTGCATTCCTGGGCGGAAGTGGAGGATTCCGTTCTCCTGCCCGATGTACACGTCTCGCGCCACGTGCGGCTGCGCAAGGTGGTGGTCGACCGTGGCTGCCATTTGCCCGAAGGCATCGTCATCGGGGAGGATCCCGAGGAGGATGCTCGCCGCTTTCGCCGCACCGAGAGCGGCGTGACGCTGGTCACCGCAAGCATGCTGGAAAAGCTCGGCTGAAGCGCAGATGCGGGTTCTGCACGTAGCCGCCGAGCTCTATCCGTTCGTGAAGACCGGCGGGCTCGGCGACGTAATCGCCGCATTGCCGCCGGCGCTCGCTCGTTGCGGTGCCGACGTGCGCCTGTTGCTCCCCGGCTTTCCCGGCCTCACGAGCGGTGTCGAAAGGCTCGAACCTCTGCCGCGCCAGCCGGGCAGCGCGGTGACGCTTCGCCGGGGCCGGTCTCCGAGCAGCGGTTTGCCGGTCTACCTGATCGATGCTCCCGAGTTGTTCGACAGGCCGGGAAACCCCTATCTCGGTCCGGATGGGCAGGACTGGCAGGACAATCACCGTCGCTTCGCGCTTCTGGGCCTGGCTGCCACGGTGCTTGCTGCCGGGGACGGTGACTCCGATTGGCGACCGGATGTGGTTCACGCCCACGACTGGCATGCGGCGCTCGCACCCGCCTACCTGCAAGCCTGGGGTTGTTCTGCGGCCTCGGTGTTCACGATCCACAATCTGGCGTTTCAGGGCTTATTTCCGGCTGAAGCGTTTCCAGATCTGAATCTTCCCGGCTCGTTCTTCTCTGTGGACGGGATCGAGTATTACGGCCAGGTATCGTTCATGAAGGCGGGTATTCGGTTTGCGGATCGAATCACGACCGTCAGCCCGACCTATGCCATGGAGATACAGACGCCTGCCTTCGGCTTCGGCCTCGAAGGATTACTGCGGTCTCGCAGCTCGCGCCTCTCCGGAATCCTCAATGGGGTCGATTACGGCATCTGGAATCCGGAAGCCGACGAGAACCTGCCGCGCCCGTTCGATGCTTCCAACCTGTCCGGCAAGTCGGAGGCCAAGGCCGCGCTCCGAAGGCGGCTCGGACTTTCACCGAACTTCGATGGGCCCCTGTTCGGCGCCGTGACACGCTTGACGGAGCAGAAGGGTTTCGACCTCGTGCTGGACGTCCTGGCCGAGATCGTGGACGCTGGAGGTCAACTCGCCATTCTCGGTTCCGGAGACGAAGCGCTCGAACGCGATTTTCTTGCCGCGGCTGGGCGATGGCCGGAGCAGGTCGCTGTGCGCATCGGCTTCGACGAGCCGCTCGCGCATGCGATCATCGGTGGCTCCGACGTGATGATGGTCCCGTCGCGCTTCGAGCCATGCGGGCTGACGCAGCTCTATGCTCTGCGTTACGGCACCATCCCGCTGGTGCATCGGGTGGGAGGGCTCGCCGACACCGTCGTTGACGCGAACGAGGCTGGGCTCGCCGACGGCACGGCCACCGGCATCGTCTTCGAGGAGCCCACCGTCCCGGCGCTGCTCGACACCGTTCGTCGCGCCTGTCGCCTGTACGCTCGCCCGAACGAGTGGCGTGCGTTGCAGCGGCGGGCGATGCGGGTGCGTTTCGGCTGG
>JAJUGE010000132.1 GCA_029268305.1 Alphaproteobacteria bacterium | reverse complement strand
GCGTTCCGCAGCGATGTGGTCCGCGAGGCGCAGGCCGAGCTGAACTGCTGTCAGTGTCGGGTTGGCCTGGCTCGATGTCGGCAGCACTGCTGTCGAGACGACATGCAGATTGGTGACGCCGAAAGTACGACAGTTGCGGTCAACTACTCCCTCGCGCGCCGATAGGCCCATGCGGATCGTGCCGATCTGGTGGTTTCCGTGCTTGGCTTCAGCAAGCACCGCACTGATACGCTCTGCCTCGGGCACCCGGTAGTTGAGACGCCCCAGGCCGTTGCGCTCGAGCCAGGCACCAAGAGCTGCATGCGCGCGAAGAATCGACCCCGCATCCGCTTCCGAGAAGCGCAATTCGAGGCGCAGCCGTGGCAGGCCGAGCCGGTCGGTCGTCTCCGCGAGAGTGAGGCGGCTGTCAGGGTTGGGTAACTGCTCGCTATGGTACTCGAGCCCGTAGCGCCGGGCAGGATTGGTGAGGAAGAGCCCTGGCAGCCGCGGGCGTGCCACCTTGTTCCGCCACAGGAACCGCGGTCCGAAACCGAGCGTCCGCAGGGGATCGCGCAGGACGTTGACGATATGGCGGCCGCGTCGGTAGGGCGGCGGGCCCAGGTGTTTTTCCCGGATCGCCTCGGCGATCAGCCGCTTTCCGAACGCCGGCACCGACAAGGCGAGAAAAACAGCCGAGAGTGGCCCCGAGCGATGCGCCGGATCGGCGATTTCCGGGACTACCGGCCAGAAGGCAACGTTGGCGAGTGCCTCCCTCTCCTGCACCCATTCCGCCGGCACCAGGCGCCGACGCACGTAGGAGCCGTGATCATCGACGAAGAAATCAAGCCCGTCGTGGAGCGCCTGGCTTTCCAGGACGATATCGGCGATCTGCCCGTTGAGGTGTCCCATGTAGTAGCGCCCGAGCGGTCCTTCCGACCCGCCGAAGAGTCCGGGCCGCCGGCGTTCCTCCGCGAGCAGAAGACGGGTGCTTTCGTTGCCACCGGCGGCAAGCACGACGGAGGCGACCGATATCTCCTCCCTGCCCCTGCCCTCGAGATGGATCTTGAGCCGCCGGATCCGGCCCTCCGGCCCGTAGCCGAAGCCGAGTACCGTCACGCCGAGGGCAACGAGGAGCTCTTTCCGCTCCGTGAGCGCCCGGCGGTGGAGGGCATGGATGCGCGGCATGTTGCTCCAGCGTTCAAGCGTGTCATAGCTGAAGGCGTCATCTGCCTTCACTCCGGCCAGCGGTGCACGAAACACCGCCTGCCCTGCCCCGAGTGCCGCGCAGGCAGGTTCCAGGAAAGGTGCAAGATCGCGCTCGCTCAACGGCCACTGCGGAACATCGAGCCAAGGCCGGTTGCGGAAATCGATCGGGTCGTAGGGGAGACAGCGACCACCCCAGAGATTGGATGTGCCACCAAGCTGGCGCGCCACGGTGATGTCGGGGCGATAGTTGTTGTCGGGGCGGAGGTTCTCCCCCTCCGACAAGGCCTGTGCCTCCGGCGCCGTCCGGAAACCGCCCGATTCGAGCAGAAGGACACGCAGGCCCTTCTCCTCGAGCGCCAGCGCCGTCACGATTCCGACCGGGCCACCGCCGATGACGCAGATGTCGGCTCCGAAACCGCGGATGGTCTCGGCGGATGGCGTCTCGTCAATCATCGAACTTGCCGACTTTCATCCTGTCGCGCATAGCGACAGAGCCGGGTTACCTCAATCCCGGAGCAACTCCATGAGCGGGGCTTCGCGCCTGCCATTCGCAACAAAACGCTTGCACCACGGAACACCGGATGCCTATCTCCCGGCAACGCCCCCATAGCTCAGCTGGTAGAGCAACTGATTTGTAATCAGTGGGTCGGGAGTTCGAGTCTCTCTGGGGGCACCACGCCCATCAAGGCTTCTCCCCACGAGCCCATGGGCGGTCAGGCTGCAGCAGCCTGCGTCTGCATTTTCCGACGCGCAATCTCGTAGAGTTCGATGTCATAGCCGACGAGCTCCCGGATTCGGGCGACATCCTCTTCCGTGGCGCTATAGCGCCGATTCTTGCCGGCGTGGAGGATATCGGCTCCGAGGGCCATGCCCGACATCCCCTCGAATACACGCACCGATTCCCCGAAGGTTTCGGTAAGGCCGACAAAATCGACTGCATCGAGCCGCTCTTTCGCCCGTTCGAAGGCAGCTGCGTCAATCGGATAGGGCTGGTTCACATTGTCCATCGGCCCTGCCGCGAAGACCTTCGTCTGGTAGTTCAGGATCTTGCTTGCGACAAAGGAGGGATTGTCCAGATATTCGGCGACGGGAAGGCGACCCCGGAAATCGAACATTCGCCGCCGGTCACGGTGGTGGTGCGCGATCATCGATAACGTGCGGGCGACCGGTTCGCGCAGAACAGTGGCGGTGCGCCAGCTCCCCGGCAGTGCCTGGACAAAGGCCGCCGAATAGTGGCCACAGACCACCCGCCGTCCCGTCAGATCGAGACGTCCGTCCGTGAGCCATTCCACAAACTGGGGTGGACGCAGGTAGAACCTGTCCGGCAGCTGCTTCACCTCCTCCTTCGTGGGGTAGACCCCCTTTCCGAGGTGGTTTTCCAGCATGGTGCGGAACGAGGTGCCCGCGGTCTTCATGATATGGATGAACAGCCAGTGGCTCATATTGCTTCTTCCACGCGCCATTGGCACCGGCCACTATCTTTTTCACAAGGCTGGGCCTCTCACAAGTCCTTGCCGACTTGCGAAATGATGTCCGAAATGCTTTGTCTCCTCCGCTAGGAGAGATGGCCGAGTGGTCGAAGGCGCACGCCTGGAAAGTGTGTAGGCGGGAAACCGTCTCGAGGGTTCGAATCCCTCTCTCTCCGCCACCTTCAATTCGACTGGTTGGGATGTTCCGCGCGCGGAACATCCCGCTCAGACTGTGCGGCGTTCGAGCAATGCACGGATCTCTGCTTCAAGTTCGGGTGTCACCTCCCTGCCCGAGAGGGTCAGCGTCACGCCACCACGACCACGGCGGACGGCAAGGTTGAGTCCGGGCCGGATTTCCACCACCTGCGCCTGTGGTCGCGAACTGCGGCTGCCGGGGCGTGAGGGTTGTGACAACCGATCGAGGAGCGCAAGTTCCGTTTCCGCATCCGCTGCGGCTTCCCGTGCCAGGGCTGCCGCGATCGCCGTTCCCTGCCCTTCCCGCAGACGTTCGACAAGACGCAGGCCAAGCCGCTCGGGGATCACCTGCGGGAACCGCAGGAATCCGTCGAGTTCCCGGTAGATCGTGATGAAGGCGCCGATACGCGAACGTTTCGGCCGTGAAGCAGTGGCGAAGAGTGTCCTGAGCGCCGTTCCTTCGTCAGGGAAGATCCCCCGATCAGTGGCACGTGCCGCCACTCGTGCCCGCTCGTAGTAGGAGAGGCCAACCCGGATCTCGTTCTCCTCGACCATGGCGACATAGGCCGCTTCCGTGCTCTCGGGCTTGAGGACAAGAGCACGTACGGTGGCGAACCGCGCCTCGCCGGTCTCGGCATGGAGTGCCTTTAGCGCTGCCAGCCGACGCCAGCCAGAGATCAGGCCGTAGGGCAGGGTGTCATGGCCGGCATTACCGAGCGGTGCGACTTCGATTGGTGTTCGCTGGCCGTGGACGCGGATGGATTCCTTCAGCGCTGCCATTTCCTCGTCCTCGACCGGGATACGGTCGCGTGCAAGGTGGTCGGGCGCTACCTCCTCGAGGGGAAGGGCGAGTACAAGACGACCTTCCTCCCGTGCAGTGCGCAGCGTTTCCGCCATCTCCTGGAGCGCGGCTCCGGCTGCGGCATCGGCGGCGACACGGGCAATCGGAGCCGCGAAGGCGAGGCCCTGTTCCGCGCGCGGAACGGCAGCTTCGGTGTCTGCAGGAAGGGAGCGCGCAGGACCGGAGCGGGCAGCGATCTTCCCGGGATCGACGGGAGCGAGACGACGGCGGGCCATCAGGCACTTTCCCTCTCTGCAGCATGCGCCTTTCCGAGCGCCTTCTCGTCGCGGCGCCATGAGGCTATCAGCAATCGTTTGAAACCTGCGTAGGTCTCGTCGAAGGTGCGTCGTCCGCGGGCATAGGTCTCGCGGTTGAAATCGCGATAATCGGCTTCGTAAATGCCGCCTGCCTGCTCTCCGGCCTGGCCGACGAGGGCGGTATAATCCTGCCGCCACGGACTCATGTAACGACCCATATAGGCCTGCATGAGACCGGCGAGCTCGGCTTGCTGGCCGGAATCATAGCGGGTGATGATCGCTCTGACCGCATCCCATTCGAAATGGAGTTCGGGCCGGCCAAGTGCGCGTGCAGCGATGTTCTCGCCATCCTCGATCGAGGCGAAGGTCGAGTGCAACATGTCGAAGAACCGTCCGGTGGAATCGAATTCCAGGAAGGAAGCCCCCATCGGAACGAGGAGGATATCGGCGGCGGTCAGACCGTTGATGGTAAGGTAACCGAGCGCCGGCGGTGTATCGAGGACGACAACGTCATAGGCGTCGAGCACGCCATCGCGTTCGAGCCCGTTCGCGAGCGCTTCCCAGAGTTTCCAGCTTCTCAGGTTCATCCGCCAGACCGGGATCTGGAATTCGGCCCAGTAAAGGTTGAGCTGGGCTCCGATCAGGTCGATGTTCGGCCAGTGGGTCGGACGGATGATGTCCCGGGCCTTGCGGTCAAGCGCCGTTTCCATTGTCTCGTCGAGAGGGATTGGCTGTTCGCCGCGCTCGACCCGGCGCCGGTTTTCGGTCTGCAGCCCGATCGCGTAGTCTCTGGCGATCAGCGGGAAGACCGTATCCCATTCGGAGGTAACGCGGCCGCCGAAGATCGAGGTCATCGATCCCTGGCTGTCGAGGTCGATCACCAGGACCCGGTAGCCGTCAAGCGCTGCCGACATCGCGAGATGAGCAGCCGTCGAGGTCTTGCCGACGCCGCCCTTGAAGTTGGCGATCGCAACGATCTTTGCCGGAAGGGCAGGGGGGCGGTAGGGGCGATATTCCTTGGCGCGACTTCCTTCGGCTGCGAAATGGGCGCGCAATCGCAGGACCTCGTCGAGGGTGAACCATTTGGCGCCTCCCGGGGTCTCGGTCCGGCCTTGGGGAAGGTTCGGATTGGCGCGAAGCACTCGCCGGAAGTGGGCAGGCGCCACCGGGATCAGATAGGTGGTGATCTCCCAGGTCGAGAAGAGCCGCAGCGTCTTTGCTCCGGCTGTGTCATGACCCCGGCTGACAAGGTCCTCCCGTCCCTGGGCACAGAGGCTGGCGAGCGCTTCGAAATCACGGGTCGAGACCGGTGGACCGATCTCGGCAAGTGCTTCATCGGGATTGATGTTGAAATAGGGGGGAGGGGTCTTTTCGAAGGTCTCTCGCATGCTGCCTGCCTCGATATCCCTGGTTTCTACCTATGTACCACGATTCCCGGGACTTGCGATGGAAAGTGGTACATTACGGCGGTTTTTTTGGTTTTTCAGTCGGTTCATCTCCTCCTTATCCGAGGTTGGCGGATTTCGTGAAATCTTTCAGGTGTTATGAATGTGTTAGTTATGGTGTTATGGTTTTGGTCAGTATCGCAACTGCTTGTGATTTCAGGAGTTTTACCCCCCTTGGAGGGGGAGAGTGATTCCGGAACCACGATCCTCCGAGTCTGAAACCACGATCCATTGATTCCGGAACCACGAAATCCGGCCGTTGCCGGAGTGATCCGGTTGGCTTACGGTCGGCGTCATCGAAACCACGAAAAACGGACAGACCGTTTCATGGGGCAGGTCGAGCGCGGGCAGGGCCGGGAGGCTTCCGGCACCGCCATATCCGCAGGCGGGACAGAGCCGGATCAGGTTGTTGCGACGCCGGATTTCTTTCTTTGTGATGTACTGGCGCCGGTGCCGAAGGACGACATGGCGTCGATGGAGCATCCGTTGTTCACCCTGGCGACGCGGCCTGATCGGAGGATCCTGCGCTACCAGCATGGCGAGGCGGAGATCGAGGTGACGCCTTCGGTGAAGGGGCTCGCCACGATCCATGACAAGGATGTCCTGATCTACTGCATCAGCCAGCTGATGGCGGCGGTGAACGAGGGGCGGCCGACTTCGCGGGTCCTGCATCTGAAGGCGCATGACCTGCTGGTCGCGACGAACCGGGAGACTTCGGGCGACGGCTATCGGCGGTTGCGGGAGGCGCTCGAGCGGCTGTCGGGAACGCGGATCGTCACCAATATCGCCACCGGCGGGATCGAGACCACCCGCGGATTCGGGATGATCGATGCCTGGGAGATCCTGCGCAGGACCCGCGGCGGGCGGATGGTCCTCATCACCATCACCCTCTCGGACTGGATGTACCGATCGGTGATGGCGCGTTCGGTGCTGACGCTCAGCCGGGACTACTTCCGGCTCCGCAAGCCCCTCGAGCGGCGGGTCTACGAGATCGCCCGGAAACACTGCGGTCGCCAGGCGGAATGGCGGATCGGCCTCGAGACGTTGCAGAAGAAATCGGGCTCGACCTCGCCGCGCCGGGTGTTCCGCAGGATGATCCGCGATATCGCGGAAGGCGACGGGCTGCCCGATTACGAGCTTTCGCTCGAGCCCGGCGATATCGTCTGGGTGAGGGCCCGCGACCGGATGGTGGAGGTGGGGGATGGCCCGGTGCTCGATCCCGATACCTATGCCGCGGCGCGGGCGGCGGCGCCCGGCTATGATCCCTACCGGCTCGAACGGGAATGGCGGGCACATTGGGTGCGGACCGGGCGGCCGACGCTGCGGAACGCCGATGCCGCCTTCGTCGCCTTTGCCCGCGCCCGGGCCGCCCGGGCGCCGCTGCGCTGAGGCGCCCACGCGTGAAATCCAGATCAAGTCATTGATCTTGAATAGAAAGCAAAAGCTAATCAGGTGTTAATGCCCCCCGGAATGACGGGGCTTTGACGTCAGGGATGCTCCGGAATGGCGGCAAGAGAAGGGACCCGCAGGGCCTTCCGTCCGGAACACCCCAGTCAAGACGCCTCTGCCATTTCCGGGGACTCCTGGCGGGCGGTCCCTCGATCACCGCAGGGCGTTCCGCGCGCGGAACGCTCCAGCCACCGGGTGCGGGACGGAGCGTCCGGCAATCGGGGTGAGGCGTCGGCTTTCACTGAAGGGCCGGCTGGCCGGTTGTGGCAGATGCCGATCGCCACCTTCGTCAGGAGGAGCGTTCCGCGCGCGGAACGTTTCGGCTGTCGCTGGAAACGAAAGGGAAGCGCCCGATGATCAGGGGCGTC
>JAJUGE010000131.1 GCA_029268305.1 Alphaproteobacteria bacterium | reverse complement strand
GCCGGGCCTCCCGGAATTCGCCGACAAGTACTTCAACATGTCGCAGGGCGAGGGCGACATGCGAGGCTCCTGGAACGAAGGAGGGCAGTGGGAATATGTCGACGACCGCGAACAGCAGGCCGCGGTCGACGGTGGCGATGGTCAGGCGTCAGCGAAGCTGAAGAGTGCCGAGAAGAAGGCCAACGAGCAGTTCGCGGCGCGGACCCAGTCCCGCCCCGACTTCGACCCGCAGACCGGTGCCGACCTCGGGGCGGGTCCCGGGGCCGGCAAGACGAGTTCCGGTCGCAAATGACCCGATCACGTGGAGCGGCGGACCGGCGCTCCACTCTTCCTCGGCCGACGCTCTCGTTCCCTCTGGCCGACTGTCTCTTCGTATAGGAGGATGCCGGCATTGGCGGGAGAGAGCGATGCAGAAGCTGGCGGCGGATTTGCGGGCGGAAGGCGAGGAGCTTGACTCGCTCCTCGGAGAATTGCGTGAAGTAGACTGGGGTCGACCGACCCCCTTCAAGCAGTGGACGGTGGACGATGTCGTCGCGCATCTGCACTCCGGCGACTGGTTGGCGGTGCAGTCGCTGAAGCACCCGGAGCGCTTCCCCGGGATCGTCGCCGCCCGCAACGCCGCTAGGGAGCGGGGCGAGGAGCCGTCGAGCGCCGGAATTGGACCGGAGCCGATGGAAGGTCCGGCGCTTCGCGAGCGGTGGCGAAGCTTCTTCTTCGAGATGTGCGACCTGCTGGAGGCGACGGATCCTTCCGCTCGCCTGCAGTGGGTGGGGCCGGAGATGAGTGCCCGCTCGTTCGCCTCCGCCCGGCAGATGGAGACTTGGGCGCACGGGCACGACATCTACGACCTGCTGCGCCGGCGACGGACCTACACCGACAGGATCCGCAACATCGCGGTGCTCGGTTGCCGCACCTTCGGCTGGACCTTCAGGAACCGCGGACTGGAGCCGCCGGAGCCGGTTCCCTATGTGCGCCTCACCGCACCTTCCGGCGCGATCTGGGAGTGGCACGAGCCGAGCGACGAGGACCGGGTCGAGGGCTCAGCGGTCGATTTCTGCCACGTAGTGACGCAGGGCCGAAACATCGCGGACGTGAATCTGCGAGTGGTCGGGGAGCCCGCCCGCTGGTGGATGTCGATCGCGCAGTGCTTTGCCGGTCCGCCGCGTGATCCACCTGCGCCCGGTGAGCGGGCCTGGGAGAGAGAAGACTCCGCTTAGGAAGCCGAGGAGAGCGTGCGGGATACGGCGTTCCGCCAGCCAGCCAGTCTCGTCCTTCGCTCCGAATCCGGCATCTTCGGCTCGAACCGCCTGTCGAGGCGCCACAACTCGCGAAATCCCTCCTGGCCCGGCCAGACCCCTGCCCGGTAACCGGCGAGCCAGGCGGCACCGAGAGCTGTGGTCTCCAGGACCGTCGGGCGGTCGACGGGCGCGCCGATGAAGTCTGTCAGCCGCTGCATCATCCAATCGTTGGCGACCATCCGGCCGTCGACGCGCAGGATCGTATCGTCCGAGCTGGACCAGTCCGCCCGCATCGCCTCGATGAGGTCCACCGTCTGAAAGCAGACTGATTCAAGCGCAGCGCGGGCTAGCTCGCTCGGCCCAGTGGCGCGGGTCAGGCCGAACAGAGCGCCGCGCGCATCCGCGTCCCAGTGGGGCGCGCCGAGGCCGGTGAACGCGGGAACCAGATAAACCGACTGTGCGGGATCGGCGTCTGCCGCCAGCGTTGCGGTCTCCTCCGCCCGGGCGATGATCCCGAGAGCGTCGCGCAGCCACTGAACGGCCGCCCCGGCCACGAAGATGGCACCTTCCAGCGCGTAGTGCGTCTCGCCGTCGAGGCGGTAGGCGATGGTCGTGAGAAGCCTGTTCCGGGATCGAACCGGCACGGCGCCAGTGTTGAGAAGCGCGAAGCACCCGGTGCCGTAGGTGGATTTCAACATTCCAGGAGCGAAGCAGGCCTGGCCGATCGTGGCCGCCTGTTGGTCGCCGGCGACCCCGAGGATCGGCACCTCGGCGCCGAACAGATCGCGCCGCGTCATCCCGAAGTCGGCGGTGTTATCGAGAACCTCCGGCAGCATCGCCTCCGGCACGTTCAGCAGCCGAAGCATTTCCGGATCCCAGCGATGCTCGTGCACGTTGTACAGGAGCGTCCTGCAGGCGTTCGTCGGGTCGGTGACATGGCGCCTCCCGCCGGTGAGATTCCAGATCAGCCAGGAGTCGACGGTGCCGAAGGCGAGCTCGCCTTTTTCGGCCCTTGCCCGGGCGCCGGGGACGTGATCGAGCAGCCATGCGAGCTTGGTGCCGGAGAAGTAGGGATCGAGCAGGAGACCGGTGCGTTCCGCGACCATCGCCTCGGTGCCGCTCGCAGCGAGGCTCGCACATATGTCGGCGGTGCGACGGTCCTGCCAGACGATCGCAGGGTGGATCGGCCGGCCGCTATCCCTTTCCCAGATTAGAGTGGTTTCACGCTGATTGGTGATGCCGATGCCGGCGATGTTGCCGGCCGGAAGTCCTGCATTCGCCAGAGCGTAGCGCGCCGTCTCGATCGTCGTACGAAGCAGATCGTCCGGGTCGTGCTCCACCCACCCCGATCTCGGGAAGGATTGCGGAAACTCCTGCTGCGCAATGCCGTGGATAGAGAGGCGATCGTCGAAGATGACGGCGCGCGACGAGGTCGTGCCCTGGTCGATGGCTAGAATATAGCCGCTCATGATCTCTTCTCTCCCTTCCGACATACCGCGCGCGACATGCCCCCCGGCCGATCGAGTGTGAAGCCTGAGCCTTGCCCGCGCCAAGCCCGGATCGGGCGCTGCGGACACGGCAGTGGCATGCCCCTTGCTACCTCATGCTCGCGGGAGCGGCATCGTCGGGCAGAAAGCCTCGCTGCCTGCACCGTCCACAAGCTGAGAGAGGGGAGCCTCTATGCTTCACGCAAATAAACGAATCGGCGCATTTCGGCGGTTGGCGGGCCACGCTTCCGCCGCGGCCTTGCTGGCCGCCGCTGCACTGGCGGGTCCGGCGTTCGCAGCGGAGGAGAAGGTCCTCCGGATCGGCATGACCGCTGCCGACATACCGACGAATGTGGGTCAGCCCGACCAGGGCTTCGAAGGCTTCCGGTTCATGGGCTACATGCTCTACGACACGCTCGTGCTGTGGGACCTGTCCAAGGCGGACCTGCCGGCGAAGCTGATGCCCGGTCTCGCGACCGAATGGGAGATCGACCCCGACAACCACAATCGCTGGATCTTTCATCTGCGTCAGGGAGTGAAGTTCCATGACGGAAGCGATTTCACGGCTGACGATGTCGTCTGGAACTTCCGGAAAGTGGCCGATCCCGAGGCGCCGCACTACGATTCCAAGCAGGCGGCGCTGGCAGCGGTGCGTATCCCGGCACTCGCCGAGGTCAACAAGATCGACGATTACACCGTCGAAATCCTGACGAAGGAGCCGAGCGCCTACGTTCCGTACCAGGTCAGCTTCTGGTTCATGTCGAACCAGGAGCAGTGGGAAAAGGTGGGCAGCTGGGCCGAGTACGCGAAAAGCCCCACCGGGACCGGCCCCTGGAAGTTCGTCAGCCAGACGCCGCGCGCCCAGGTCGAGATGATCCCGAACAAGGAGTACTGGGATCCCGATCGGGTGCCGCAGGTCGACAGGGTGGTCCTGCGGCCGATCCCCGAAGCTTCGGCGCGGGTCGCCGCGCTTCTGTCGGGTCAGGTCGACTTCATCGAGGCGCCGCCGCCCGATGCCATACCTCGCCTGAAGGCGTCGGGGATGAACATCGTCACCAATGCCTATCCCCACAACTGGGCGGTGGAGCCCAGCCTCAAGGAAGGGTCGCCCTGGCGCGACGTGAGGGTGCGGAAAGCCGCGAACCTGTGCATCGACCGGGAGGGGATGACGCAGATGCTTGGCGGGCTCGCCATCCCGTCGAAGGGGCACATGCCGCCGGGAGACACCTGGTTCGGCAAGCCGACGTTCGACATCAGGTACGATCCGGACGCCGCCCGGGCATTGATGACGGAGGCGGGATATTCGTCCGACAACCGCGCGTCGGTGAAAATCGCGGCCTCGACCAGTGGTTCGGGTCAAATGCAGCCGCTGCCGATGTTCGAGTTCCTGCAGGCAAATCTGAACGAATGCTACTTCGATGTGCAGGCCGAAGTGATGGAGTGGAACGCGCTCACCTCCTTCTCGAGAAAGCCGTCTAACGAGGGCGAGGCGGTCGCGAAAAACATCAACGGCTCGATCATCAGTCGAGCCACTCAGGATCCCTACAGCGCGCTGGAACGGGTCTTCATGAGCAGCCGCATTCCCCCCAACGGCTCGAATTGGGGATTGGTGCAGGATCCCTTCTACGACGAGATGCTGGCGAAGGCGGCATCCACCTTCGACCTGGAAGCGCAGGACGAGATCCTGGCACAGGTGCATGCCTATGCCGTCGACAACGCGCAGTGGATCTGGGTGGTGCACGACGTAAATCCGCGCGCGCTCGCGCCGCACGTAAAAGGCTTCGTGCAGGCGCAGAGCTGGTTCCAGGACCTGACCCCGATACGGATCGAACGATAGGGGCGATGCCGCCGTCTGCCGAAGCGGACGGCGGGTCCCGCCTCTTTCGAGGGAGATCGCTTCGATGCTCTTCTACCTCCTGCGCCGGCTCCTCTACGCGGTTCCGATCGCTCTCGGGGTGACCCTGGTCTGTTTCTCGCTGGTGCACATCGGCCCCGGCGATCCGCTGAGTTCGATCCTTCCGCCTGAGGCTTCGCAGGCGATCGTCGACCGCATGAAACGCGAGTACGGCCTCGATCAGCCGCTGCCGTTGCAATACCTGATCTGGCTCGGCAAGGCTGCCGTCGGGGATTTCGGTACCTCGATCTTCACGGGCCGCCCGGTTCTGGCCGAGATCGCGCCAGCCCTCGTCAACAGCCTGATCATCGCCGTCGGCGGGGCATTGCTGGGCTTCCTCCTCGGCATCGTGTTCGGGACCGTCGCCGGCTATTGTCACGGCCGCCCGGCCGACCGCTTCTTCACCGCCGTGGCCATCACCGGTGTCAGTGTGCCGCACTACTGGCTGGCTATCGTGCTGGTGATCGTCTTTTCGGTCGAGCTCATGTGGCTGCCGGCGCTCGGCATGACGGGCAGCGGCGGCACCGAGTTCACCTTCTCGGGCGAGAACTTCCGGCACATGCTCCTCCCGGTGATCGCGCTTTCGGTGATCCCGATGGGCGTCGTGGCACGAACGGTGCGGGCACAGGTCGCCGAGTTGCTGAACATGGACTTCGTCGACGCGCTGCGCTCGAAGGGATTGGGTGAGGCGAAGGTCTTCCGCCACGTCGCGAAGAACGCCGCCCCGCAGGTGCTCGCAGTGATGGGGCTCCAACTCGGGTATCTGCTGGGCGGATCGATCTTGATCGAGACCGTGTTCGCCTGGCCCGGAACCGGGTTGCTGCTCAACAACGCGATCTTCGCGCGAGACATTCCCCTCCTGCAGGGGACGATCCTGGCGCTCGCGTTGATCTTCGTTGCCCTGAATCTCCTGGTCGACGTCGTGCAGGCGATCCTCGACCCGCGCATCGTGCGCTGAACCAACGGAGAGAACCGATGTCGTCAATCTCCATTGCGGCCATGGAACGGGAAGTGGAGGCGCCGCAATTCGTCGCTGTGCGTCGCGGGTACTGGTCGATGGTGGTCGGTCGCCTGTCGCGCGACCCCCTCACGATCGTGTGTGGCGGGATCGTGCTGCTCATCGCACTCGCCGCCATCTTCGCGCCGTGGGTGGCGCCTCACGATCCTTACCAGACGAGCATGATCAAGCGGTTGGCGCCGATCGGCACTCCGGGTCACGTGCTCGGCACCGACGAACTCGGCCGCGATATGCTGACCCGGCTCATCTACGGCGGCAGGGTATCGCTCCTGACCGCGATCGTGCCGGTGGCGATGGCGTTGCTGATCGGCGGCACGCTCGGCGTCATCGCCGGCTTCGTCGGCGGCCGCGTCAACATGGCGATCATGCGAACCATGGACGTTTTCTATGCTTTCCCGTCGATCCTGCTGGCGATCGCGATCTCCGGTGCTCTGGGCGGGGGCATTCTCAACGCCGTGCTGTCCCTGACCCTGATCTTCATGCCGCCGATCTGCCGCGTGGCGGAGACGGTGACGACACAGGTGCGGAACCTGGATTTCGTGGCTGCCGCCCGCGCGACGCCGGCAGGAACCGGTCGGATCCTGATGGTACATGTCCTCGGCAACGTGCTTGGTCCGGTGCTGATCTACGCATCAAGCCTGATCAGCGTCAGCATCATCATCGCTTCCGGCTTGAGCTTCCTCGGCCTCGGTGTCAGCCCGCCGGAAGCGGACTGGGGTCTGATGCTGAACACTCTGCGGCAGTCGATCTACGTCGCTCCCCTGAACGCAGCCCTGCCTGGAGCGATGATCTTCGTCACCGGCATGTGCTTCAACCTGATGAGCGACGGGCTGCGCAGCGCCATGGACGTCAAGCTTTGAGAGGAGGAAAGCGATGACCGCATCGGACGAGGTGCTCAGCGTCGAGGAGTTTCGCGTCCGCGCCGCGCAGGCCGGACTGGTTCTCGAAGAGCGCGAAGTAGATGTGATGTATGAAGGCTATCTCGGCCTTCAGGGCCTGCTTGCACGACTGCCGCAGGGCTCCGCGTTCGCGGACGAGCCGGCCAGCGTCTTCATGGCCTCCGCGACGAGGGTCGTTCGATGAGCCGGCCCTATCACCTGACGATCGCTGAGGCCGGCGCAAAGCTGCGTGACGGAGCTCTCAGCAGCGTGGCGCTGACCGAGGCATATCTCGACCGCATCGCCACGATCGACCGAGAGCTGAACTGCTTCATCACGCTGATGGCCGAGGAGGCGCGAGAGGCGGCCGAGGAGGCGGACAGGGAGATCGCTGCCGGGTGCTGGGAAGGTCCGCTGCACGGGGTTCCGATCGGCCTCAAGGACATTTACTAGACTGCCGGAGTCAGAACGACCTGTCACTCGCGTCTTCTCGAGGAGAACGTCCCGGCCGAGGATGCCGAGACGGTTGCACGGCTGAAAGCCGCGGGTGCGATTATCATCGGCAAGCTGGCGACCCACGAGTTCGCCTTCGGTGGACCTTCGTTCGATCTCCCGTGGCCACCCGCCCGGAACCCCTGGAATCCGGATCACGTGCCGGCGGGCTCTTCAAGCGGATCGGGTGCAGCCGTGTCTGCAGGGCTGTGCGCCGGCGCGATGGGCTCCGACACTGGCGGCTCGATCCGCTCGCCGGCCGGTGTCTGCGGCATCGCAGGCCTCAAGCCCACCTACGGTTTGCTCAGCCGGCGCGGAATCTATCCGCTGAGCTGGACGCAGGACCATGCCGGACCGATGGC
>JAJUGE010000130.1 GCA_029268305.1 Alphaproteobacteria bacterium | reverse complement strand
ATGCCTTTCTCGCGCATGAGGGCACCGTACCGGCGCAGCAGATCGACGTTGCCGAGCGAGGACCGGTAGTCGTGCACGTCCTGGCCGGTGAAGACGATGTCGAACATCGGCGCGTCGCCGACGACGCGCGCCTCGATGCCGGTGCGGGCGATCACGTCGGCGTAACCTTCCATCAGCTTGCGCCCGTTGGCGAACAGCCGTTCGTAGGTGCCGGGTCGCTTCAGGATCTCCAGCGTCTTCAGGCCGGCGGCGGCGGCGATCGGGTTCCCGGAAAGGGTGCCGACTTGCATCATGAACTTGTCCTCGGGCACCGCCGACCGGTCGAAATGGGCCATGATCTCGCGGCTCGAGGCGATCGCCGAGAGCGGGAAGCCGCCGCCGATCACCTTGCCGAGCGTGCAGATGTCCGGGACGACGCCGTAATACTCCTGCGCGCCGCCATAGGCGAAGCGGAAGCCGGTCACGACCTCGTCGAAGATGAGGAGGATGCCGTTCTCCCGGGTGATGCGGCGCAGGCCTTCGAGGAAGCCCGGCCGTGGTGCGACCAGTCGCTGGAACGGCTCGACGATGATCGCGGCGAGCTCGTCCTTGTGCCGGCGCACCAGACTCTCGACGGTGTCGAGGTCGTTGTACGGGGCGACGAGCACTTCCTCGAGACTGCTCGCCGGGATGCCCGCGGTGTCGGGGATCGGCCGCGGGAAATTGCCCATCCGCTTCGGCGCGAGGCTCATCAGCCCCCAGTCGCTCATACCGTGGTAGCCGCCCTCGAACTTCAGGATCTTGTCGCGGCCGGTGTGGGCGCGGGCGAGGCGCATCGCGTACATGTCGGCCTCGGAGCCGGAGCTGGCGAAGCGCACCTGTTCGGCGCAGGCCATCGCCTCGACGATCTCGGCGGCCAGGCGGATGCCGTCCTCGTTGCTGGCGAAGAAGGTGGTGCCCTTCGCCACCTTCTCCTGCACGACCTCGGTCACCTCGGGATGGGCGTGGCCGATCAGCATCGGCCCGGAGCCCAGCAGGTAGTCGACATATTCGCGGCCGGAGACGTCGCGGACGCGGCCGGCGTAGCCCTCGGCGATGATGGTGGCATAGGAGACGTTGCCGAATCCGCCCGCGGGCAAGACCCGCCGCGCCAGTTCCTGCAGTTCCCGTTCGCGATCGCTGATCATGGTGTCGCCCTTCCGTTGCGGGGGTCTGGCGAGCTTACCGCATGCGCGCGGCAGGTCCAGAATCGCAAAGGTGGAGTTCGGTGGTAGAGTTGCCTGCAGTTCCGCCAGCGCTTCGAGGTGAGCCGCCGATGACGTCCAGGCCCAACATCGTTCTGATCCTCGCGGACAATCTCGGCTGGGGCGAGCCCGGCTGCTATGGCGGTGGCGAGCTTCGCGGCGCGCCGACGCCGAGGATCGACGCGCTCGCGGCGGAGGGGCTGCAGTTCCTGAACTTCAACGTCGAGAGCGACTGCGTGCCGACCCGCTCGGCGCTGATGACCGGCCGCCATCCGATCCGCACCGGTGCGGTGCAGTCGGTGCCGGCCGGGCTGCCGCAGGGGCTGATACCCTGGGAGCGCACGCTCGGGGAGATCGTCTCCGGGCAGGGCTACGCCACCGCGCTCTTCGGCAAGTGGCACCTCGGCGACAAGCCAGGCCGTTTCCCGAACGACCGCGGGTTCGACGAGTGGTACGGCATCCCGCGTACCACGAACGAGAGCACGTTCACCAGCACGCCCGGCTACGATTCGAGCGTGGTGCCGCTGCCGCAGGTGATGGAGGGGCGGCGGGGCGAGCCTTCCCGCGACGTCGCCGTCTACGACCTGGAGATGCGGCGCCGCATCGATGGCGATCTGGTCGACCGCTCGATCGACTTCATGCGGCGGCAGAAGGCGGCCGGCAGGCCGTTCTTCCTGTATGTGCCGCTGACGCAGCTCCATTACCCGACGATCCCGCACCGCGATTTCGAAGGACGCACCGGCGCCGGAGACTTCGCCGATTCGCTCGCCGAGATGGATCACCGGGTCGGACAGCTCCGCGATGAGGTAGCGGCGCTCGGCATCGACGAGGAGACGCTGTTCCTGTTCGGCAGCGACAACGGGCCCGAGTACCGCCGGCCGTGGCGCGGCACCGCCGGCTTCTGGCGCGGCACCTACCACACCGCCATGGAAGGGTCGTTGCGGGTGCCGTTCATCGCCTGCTGGCCGGGCAGGATTCCGCCGGGCCGGCGCACCAACGAGATCGTCCACATCGTCGACCTGTTCACGACGCTGGCGCGGGTCGCCGGGGGCGAGGTGCCGAAGGACCGGCCGATCGACGGCGTCGACCAGCTCGACTTCATGCTCGGCCGGCAGGAGAAGTCGGCCCGCGAAGGCTTCGTCTACTACATCAAGACCGAGTTGCGCGCGGCGAAGTGGCGCGACTGGAAGATGCACTTCGTCTGGGAGACGGAGCCGAACGAGGGCGCCAACCACCTCGAGACGCCGTACCTCTTCAACCTGATCAAGGATCCGAAGGAAGAGACCGACGTGAACTCGTTCGAGGGCTGGGTGCGCGGGCCGATCCGGCGCATGGTCCTCGAGTTCCAGGAGACGCTGAAGACTCATCCGCCGATCCCGCCCGGCGCGCCGGACGATTACGTGCCGAGAACCACCGGCTGATACCTGTCTCACCGACGGAACGCGTGCGACCCGCACCGTCATCGCGAGCCACAGGCGAAGCGATCCAGGAGTCGCAAGCACCGAACCCTGCGGCTCTGGATCGCCGCGCCGCTTCGCGGCTCGCGATGACGGTGTTCTTCGGCCGGCACAATTTCATCGCCCGTCCGGGACCGCGGCCGCGGTAAGGGGTGCTCTCAAATGGCGCCGTGTGTGAGTCATCATCGGCGAGAGCTGGCGTGAGGCAGCGCATCCAGGCGGTAGGCGCGCTCCGCGGCGCCGTGGAACAAATCCGCTTTCTCCTCGGCAGAGGCGCGGGCGGCGAGGCGCTTGAAGGCGTTCCAGACGACCTGGTAACTGCACCAGCGTTTCTGCACGGGGAAGTTGCTCTCGAACATCGCGCGTGCCGGGCCGAAGGCTTCGATGCAGGTCTCGATCCAGGGGCGCCACGCTGCGGCGACCTCTTGCGAGTCCGGCGGCAGGGTCCGGTCCTGGTTGCCGCTGCCGGGCAGGCGGATCGGCAGGGCGCCGAGCTTGACGAAAACGTTCGCGTGCCGGGCGACCTCGCGAATGCCGCGCTCCCACTCCACGAACACGTCCTCGCGGCGGCCGGCATAGGGGCCGCCCAGGATCGGGCTGCCGAGATGGTTGAGGACGATGGTGAGGTCGGGGAATGCCGCCGCGACGGCCGCCACCTCCGGGAGCTGGGTGTGATACACCCACGAGTCGAACGAGAGGCCCATCCGCTGCAGCACGCCGAGCGCCTCGCGCACCTTCGCGTCGGCGAGCATGTTCGCCTTTGGCACGATCGAGCGGATCTTCTCGCTCGCGTCCCAGCCGGTCGAATAGCGGATGCCGCGGAAGCGGCCGCCGGCGGCCTGCAGGTGCGCCTCCAGCACCGGCTCGACCCGCGATCCCAGGGTGAGGTCGGCGCCGCCGAACATCGCGGCGCAGAGGCGCGCCGGGCCGAAGGTGCCGCTCTCGGCCATCGCCGCGACGCCGGCCACGAACTCGGTCTCGCCGACCGGGCGCAGCTCGTCCGGGCCCCAGGCCCGATACATCGAGTGGCATTCGGCGAACACGGTCGCGACGATATTGTGGCCGCTGCCGACGTCCGCCAGCAGCTCCGGCATCAGGTAGGTGTGCCCCTCGCGCACCCAGAGATGATGGTGCGGGTCAACGATCGGCAGCTCGGGCTCGATGATATCCTCGGTGTACCGCGCGAGCCATTCGTCGTCGGGCCCGCTGCTCTTCCTGGGCGCTTCCTTCATCTCGATCTACTCCCCGGCTGCGATACCTCGCTGGCACGATCGGCAGGAACAAGCCTTCGTTCGATCCTAGGAGGTGCTGGATTTTCGCGATAGGGATTCATGGGGAAACGTAGGGAAATGTAGGGGTGTCGCTTTCCAAGCGAGCCGCTTCTGCGGCCTTGTCGGGCCGTCCAAAGATGGTGGAGACAGCACGGTTCAGCATCTCGCCTCCTGATGACGGAGATGCATGGTGGCAGAAAATAGGAATAAATGCAAGGAACCGATTGCCGATCAGGCGATTCCCGCCGCTCGTCGGCCTGGGTCCGGCCGTCGGCTCGCGTCTTCCGATGAGCTATGTCTCTCGGAAAGCGGCTATCCGCTCAAGATCTGACGCAGTCTAGGCCCGGCCTCACCGATGTGCACTCGGGATCGGCAGCCCCAGATGGTGGCGGAGGGTGGGGCCAGTGTAGTCCTTGCGGAAGATGCCGCGCTTCTGCAACTCCGGCACCACCAGGTTGACGAAATCCTCGTAGGCGCCGGGGACGTGGGTCGCGCCGATGACGAAGCCGTCGCAGGCGCGCTCGGTGAACCACTCCTCCATCTTGTCGGCGATGTCCTTCGGCGAGCCGACGGTGGCTTCCCGCATGTAGCCGCGTCCGGTCGCCTGGATGAAGTCGCGCGGCGTGGGGTTCTTCTTCCCGCTCACCTGCAGCACCCGGTCGCGCATCGCCTGCATGCCGGAGATGCCGGCGATCTCCTCGTCGGTGAACGGCTCGTCCATGCCCTTGGTGGCGAAATCGAAGTTCAGGGCCTCGGACAGCAGCGAGAGGGAGTCGATCTCGAGCGGCAGGGTGTCGATCAGCGCCTTCTTGTCCTCGGCCTCGGCGCGCGTCTCGGCGACGACGGGGTGGAGCAGTGTAGCGATCCTGAAATTCTCCGGATCCCGGCCCGCCTTCTCGACCATCGCCTTCTGTTCGGCATAGAGCGCCTTGCCGCTCGCGAGATCGCGGTAATGGACGAAGATCAGCTCGCCCCACTCCGCGGCGAAGCGGCGGCCGCGGCCGCTGGAGCCCGCCTGGATCACCACCGGGTGCCCCTGGGCAGAGCGCGGCACGGTGAAGGGGCCGCGCGACTTCAGGAATTTCCCCTGGTAGTCGATCCGGTGCACCTTGTCCGGATGCGCGAACAGGCCCTTCGCCTTATCCTGGACGATGGCGTCCTCCTCCCAGCTGTTCCAGTGGCCGAGGACGATCTCCATGAACTCGTCGGCACGGTCGTAGCGAAGGTCGTGCTCGAGGTGGTGATCCTTGCCCATGTTCGCGGCCTCGCCGTCGTTGACCGAGGTCACGACGTTCCAGGCGGCGCGGCCGCCGGTCATGAGGTCGAGCGTCGCGAACACGCGCGCGACGTGGAACGGCTCGTAATAGGTGGTGGAGTAGGTCGCGCCGAGGCCGAGATGTGTGGTGGCGGCGCCCATCATGCTGAGGATCGTGACCGGGTCCATCTTCACGCAGCGGATGCCGTACTGCACGGTGTGGGCGTGGTCGCGGCCGTACATGTCGGGCATCGAGAGCCGGTCGTCGAAGAAGCCGACGTCGAACTTCCCCGCCTCCAATACCTTCGCGATGTGCCGGTAATAGTCGGGCGACCAGGAGTCGGTGCGCGCGAGCGGATGCCGCCAGGATGCGGCGAAGTTGGTGCAGTTCTGGGCCTGCAGGAACGCGACCAGTGCCATCTGCCGCATCGACGTCTCCTCTGCTTCTTGCTCTTCGGCGCGCAGGTGCGCGGTTCCGAAGATGTTAGAGCAGGGAAGCGCGGCCTGTCAGGACTGCAATGGCCGTGTGGTCATGGCGCGGCATGAAAGGCGCCGCTTTGGCGATGCGGAAAACACGGCCTGGTCACAATGAATGATAATCCCACCGCGCCGAAAATGATCACGTCGAGAGCGGAAAGAATGGCCTCAGTCGAGGTCCGACCCGGCGTGCAGCGATAGCGATCCGCAAGGAAATCGGCTAGGCGGGATCAATTCTTCGCAGAGCCGGATTGTGCGTTGTCCTTGCAATTTAGGGGTAGAACACGCCGCCGAGTGCTCGCCGTGGTTTGGTGTTCGTCTCGGGAAGTGGAATGAATTCGGCCTCATCGCCCGGCACGGTGTCGAAGCGCCCGCGTCGCCATTCCTCTTGCGCCTGCTCGATCCGCTCCTTGCGTGAGGACACGAAGTTCCACCAGATCCAGCGCGGCCCCTCCATAGGTTCGCCGCCGAAGAGCATCACGCGGGCGGCGTTCACGGCGCTGACAGCGATCTGGTCTCCTGGCCGTAGCACCAAGAGCTGTGCGGGCGAGAAGGTCTGTCCCGCCACCTGGACGTCGCCGGAGATGGTGTAGAGCGCTCGCTCGGTTACGGAGGGCTCTATTGTGAAGCTGGCGCCGGGGGCAAGCTGGACATCGGCGTAGAGCGTCTCCGATGCGGTCTCGAGTGGGGACCGCGCGCCGAAGGCCTGGCCCGCGATGAGCCGCGCCGTCATGCCGCCGTCCTCGATCACCGGCAGCGCCTCCGCGGCGTGGTGCGCGAAGCTCGGGTCGTCTTCCTCCTGCGCCTCCGGGAGTGCCACCCAGGTCTGGATGCCGAAGAGGCGCTGCCCAGTCCGTCGCCGTTCCTCGTCTGTGCGCTCGGAGTGGACGATGCCTCGCCCGGCCTTCATCCAGTTGACCGCGCCTGGCTCGATCTCCCGGTCGGTGCCCAGGCTGTCGCGGTGCCGGATGCGGCCGCCGAACAGGTAGGTCACGGTGGCGAGATTGATGTGCGGATGCGGGCGCACGTCGATGCCCTGGTCCGTCAGGAACTCTGCCGGTCCCATCTGGTCGAAAAAGATGAACGGGCCGACCATCTGCCGCTTGGTCGACGGCAACGCGCGGCGCACTTCCATCCCGCCGAGATCGACTGCGCGGGGCACAATAAGCGTTTCAACGGCATCTACCGTCGTCGGCACGCCGAGAGTGGGATCGGGGCAGGGACTCCAACTCATATTCAATCTCCTGTTCAGCGCTTTAGCGCGTCCCGCCGCTCGGGCAACCCGGGTGACGACGCCGCAAAGGACATAGAAGGCCGAGCCGCTGCAGTGGGACCGAAGATGGTTCCGCCGCCTCGCCCCCGGGCAGGATGGCGGTGCTCAGGGGAGCACCTGCGAGGAGTCCTCCCATCGCTCCTGCCAAGATGAATAGCCCTGCAGCAACAGGCCCGCTTCGACGTCTCAACACCTCGGGATCAAGGAAGTCGAGGAGGGCATTCGGCACGTCAGCTTCATGCACGAGGTCTAGGAACTATCGATCTGAAGCAGAGAACCTGGCAACCCTCGACAGGCCATTCGGCACGGGGCTGTCACCCATGTGTCCGGTCCGGACGAAGGGCAGGTGGCGGAGGGAAGGGGACTGCCGTCAAACCTTCTCTGGCGAGGCCTGGGGGGAACGGGCCTTGTCTATTCGTGGCCCGCGGCTCTCGGTCTCAGTCCTTTGACCAAGGGTGCCTCAGCGGCGAGCTCTGTGTAGAGGAAGTCGAATGAAGGCTCGGATGCGTGCAGTCCTGCGCAGCTCCTCATGTGTCAGGAGCCACAGGTCGAGCGGAAAATCGTCGTGCAGGGGTGCGAACCGGACAAGTTCCGGCTCGAGGTCCGCAAGGCAGCAGGGCCAGTGTCACCT
>JAJUGE010000129.1 GCA_029268305.1 Alphaproteobacteria bacterium | reverse complement strand
GACACGCAGCCGGCCCTATCGCGGCCGGCCTGGTGGGCTCCGCACGGGTTCGCCGCCATTCCCACCACCGCGCTCGATCCGCCCCACAGTGCGGCGTCTCCCGCGGTCCCCGCGCTTATCGGGTCCGGGTCCCCATCAATCCTTCTCACTCCGCTGCGGCCGTCAGCGGCACGAGCCTCTCGATCTCCGCAACGGCCTGGAATTCGGTCAGATACTCCTGTCGGTGCTGCGACAGCCAGCGCACGACCCGCGCATTGTCGAGGAGCTTGCGGAGGTATTCCCTGGTGGCGGTCAGGTGCAGGTTTTCGATGCCATAGGTCTCCTCCAGGGACGTTACCTGCGCATGAAGGCTCGCCAGCCCCGCTCAAGGCGCGCAATCTGCTCAAAGGTAACCGCCCTCTCGCCAGTCGGCTTCTTCTTCGGGGCTCGACGATCTGGACTCCGGCGTCGCCGCCAGGATCGCCTTGGCGAACGTGACGGTATCATTGTTCTGCCCCATTTCAGCTCGGCCGCCTCCATCTGCCGCATCGGCGCCATGCGCGTTGCACCGGCGTCCGGCCAGGCTGCAGTCAGAATTGCGCCCGCAGGGTGAGTTCGATGAAGTCGATGCTCTCCGATCTGCCCGTCTGGCGGATGAAGGCGCCGGGGATGAAGTGGGCGTAGATGGCCGTCGCGCTGAGGTTCGGGTCGATCTCCCAGGTGGCGTTGAAGGACAGTTCGGTGCCGACATAGCGTGCGTCGCTGCGCGCGCCTGCACGCAGCAGTCCGCCACCGGGTCCGTAGACGCCGTCCTCGCGTTCCAGCCGCCAGAAGAAATCGGCATCGACGGTAAGGGACAGGCCTTCGACCGGTTTGACAGTCACGCTGGGATGCAGGTTGTAGAAATTGCGCGGGCCGAGCAGCGCCAGTTCGGAGAAGTAGTTGCCGCGCGGGAAAAGCGGGTTGAAAGTGCCGAGGTCGCGATCGTCCAGGTCGTCATCGCCGCTGGCAATGTTAGCCGAGAGCCCGACGCGCGGTGTCCAGGATAGATCGCGCCAAGTGTGACCGGTATCGGACGCGACGCTCCACGCCGCGATGTCTCCTCGGCCGAAGCTGCCGAATTGGTAGATGAACTCCCAATTCCAGTCCCAGCCGCCCCGCGCGCCCCACAGGCGGGTGCCGAGGGTGTGGCGCCGCTCGCCCGCCGCGCCCTGCTCGAAGGCGCCGCCATCGTTCTCGTATCCGAAATAATAGAGATCGACGGACGTTTCGGCCGGCAACCAGCCGGGCTGGGCATCGACGGCGTAGAGGCCCCACAGCGCCTGTCCGTCGTCGGTACCGTCGTCGAAACGGCCCGGCTCGATCTGTACCGGGCGAACGGCGAGTGCATCGATGCGCCAGTCGCCGAGCGACAGCCGAGCGCGGCCGCCGTCGAACTTGCGCCGCACGTTCGGCCCCTCGCGCACGTCGACCAGACGCGCCGAGCCGTAGCGCAGTTCCTGCCGGCCGAGCCGCAGCGTGGCGTCCGCGACCGCCCACAGCGGCGCGGCCAGGTCGGCAACCCCTGCTGCCGGTCGAGGCGGGTCGGCGGACTCTTCCTCTTTGTTGCACACCAGGCGCAGGCGTCCAGCAGCGGCAGCCCCCGCGCGAACGCTTCCCGTTTGATGATGTCGTCTTGGGCGGTGAACCGGCCGGCGTAAGCTCTATCCTGTCCGCCAGGTTCAGGCAGTTCGGTCCGCTTCGGGGCTGCGCTAGCTGATCTGAATCCGCTGCTGGGAGCCCACGAGCCGGCTATAGTCCAAGCGGATGGCGCACTTCGAAGCTGGTGGAGACTAGCGCGATGCCCAAGGCCAGGATGGCGAGCCCGCCGACCAGCGCCAGAATCTCGGTAGCGACGCCGATGCGGCCCGTCCCACCACTGTCGACCACCGAAAGAGCGAAGCCGCGGGCACCGACCGCAAGCAGCGCGAGCACTGCGACCGTTACCGCCGTACCGACGGACATGGCGACGACGGCGCCAACTCCGGCCCAGGCGATCCCGAACGCCTGCGCAAAGATGAGCACGATTACTGCGCCGCTGCACGGACGGAGGCCGATCGAGAGCACCAGCCCGACTGCCGCTTTAAGGTCCGTAGCTCGCTCGGCCGATCTGGGCGAGGGAAAGTGTGCATGCCCGCAGGCGGCGTGATCGTGCCTGTGCTCATGCCCATGGGCATGCCCGCACGAGCTTTGACCCTGCTCCCCGCACAGGCGACGGTAGAGACGCTCTCCGGCACGAGCGAACAGGTAGACTCCGACGAGAGCGACCAGGGCGAAACTGACCCGCTCGGCCCAAGCGGCAGCGGCTTGGGAATCGCGCGGCAGCAAGCCTGCCAGCACGACCAGCCCGTGCACCAGCGCCAGTGCAACCAGGCCCTGAAGGAAGGAGGCCGCGGTGGCGAGGCCGAGGCTTCGCCGAATGGAGGCGCCGGTGCTGAACAGATACGTCGTCAGCACCGCCTTGCCGTGTCCGGGGCCGGCGGCATGGAAAATGCCGTAGGCAAAGCTGGATCCAAGTAGCCCGAACATGACTTCATTGCGATGGCCGTCCTTCAGGGATGCGAGAAGCCCGGTGAGTTCCTGGTGAAAGGCACGCTGCTGCGCGACGATCCACGTCAGGAGATCGCCTCCGATCAGCGGCGCACCGCCGGCGGAGCCGAGGCCGATGATGCCGCTTGCCGCCATCCCGGCGAGCAGCACCACCGCCGCGCCGCCGGTGATCAGGAAGCCCCGCACTTGACGACCACCTTCTCCGCGAACAGGGCACCGAGCCCGTCGGTGCCCTTCTGAGTGCGATCCAAAGCGGCGGCGAGTGCCGACATTTCCGGATTAGGATCGGGCGCGATCAGTTCCGCGGCGCAGGCCGGCGGAGCATTCGACAGCCGGATGGCCTGCTTCGACGGGGCATGCTGCATCTCGATGTAATATGTCGGATCGAAGATGCTGTACGTGAACGGCTGCGTCCGTGGATCGAGCGGCGTTTCGAGTGGCGCGAAGAACGACATCCACAGACGGTCTCCGTCCATCCCAGCCTCGATCTCGGAAGCGGCCTCCAGTCCGATGCGCTCCCCGCCCCAGCGCACTTCGGTGAAATAATCGTACTCGCGCAGATTCTTCATGTTCTCGGCCGTGATCGCGTCAATCAGCTGCTGGTCGGGCTTGCCCCCCTCGCGGCCGGTGACCCCGGCCGTCGCGTAGACCGTGTAGAACTCGTCGAAGCTCCAGCTCTGCCGGAATCCGACGATCCGCGCTTCCCCGTCGAATACGAGCTCGACCTCGTAATAGATCCAGGTATGCGGGTGGGCGCTTGCGACGCCCGCGTGGGACGACGCGGCCAGAATGGCCAGACCGGCCCAGAGGCATCGGTTGCGCGACATGGTCGGCCTCGCTGCACGGTGTCGAATGTCCTCCTCACTGCCATTTTCACCGGCCTCAGCGCAATACTAACACGTTCTGTGGAGCTGGCCGAAATCCGCTTGCGGACGCAGGGCGCCGGTGGCATTGATGTTATAGTATAACATCACCTTGGAGCCGCCATGCTCTCGAAATCCCTTCTGGCCGGCATCATCGGTGCCGCCCTGCTGGGTGCGCCCGCGAACGCCCTCGCCGCGCCCAGGGTCGTCGCAACCATCGCCCCCGTGCATTCGATCACGTCGATAGTGATGCAGGGTATTGCCGAGCCTACCCTGCTCATGCGTCCCGGAGCTTCACCGCACGAGTACGCCCTGCGGCCCTCCGAGGCGGAGGCGATCGATCAGGCGGACGTGGTCGTCTGGGTCGGCGAGCAGCTGGAAGGATTCATGGCACGGCCGATCGCCGCTCTGGCCGCCGAGGCCGTCCTGGTGACGCTGGCGGAAGTGCCCGGTCTTCAGGTGCATGAAGTGCGGGCCGATGAAAACTGGTCGGCGGGACCTGGCCACGACCACGGTCACGATCGCCACGGCGCCTCCTCCCAGCACTCTATTGGAAGTCACGACTCTCCCGGACATCACGATCATCGGGCCGGCATCGACCCGCACCTTTGGCTGGACCCGGTCAACGGCAAGGTTTGGGCGAATGCGATCGCCGACGCACTCGCCACGGCGGACCCAGCGAACGCTGCCGCCTACCGCGAGAATGCCGCAATTGCACAGCGCAGGACCGAAGCGATCGAGGCGGAAATCCGGAAGATCGTCGCACCTGTCCGCGAGAGGCCGTACGTCGTTTTCCACGACGCCTACCGCTACTTCGAGGAGCGCTTCGGCACGAACGCGATCGGGTCGGTGAGCCTCGGCGACGCTCAGAAACCGGGCGCGGCGCATGTGCAGAGGCTGCGCGACGAAATGCGGAACGAGGGTGTGGTCTGCATCTTCACCGAGCCGCAATTCGAGCCGCGCCTCGTCTCGATCCTCACCGAGGACACCGCAATCGAGGTTGGCGTCCTCGACCCGCTCGGCGCATCGTTGGCGCCGGGCGCCGATCTCTACCCCTCGCTGCTGCTCGACCTGGCCCGTTCGCTCCGGGACTGCCTCGCCAGCTGAAGGCGATCGCCGTCGGCGGCGATCTTTGCTCACCCCTCTGACCGCAACGATATAACATCGAGGTACAAGTGAAGGGATTCGCGAGAGCCCCCCTCGCCGCGGTGACCGCGGCGATATTGCTTCTGCCGTCCATGGCCGAAGCCGACGAACTAATGGACCGCTTGAAAAAGCTTGAGACCGACTACGTCGAGCTTCTGATCCGCGACCGAGAGAAGAGCCAGGAGTTGGACCGGCTCAGAAAGGAGGTCTTGCGTCTGCAATCCGGGAACCGCGATCCGCTGCCGGTCCGCCAAAGACGCAGCGCGCAGGCGCCCGAAACCGGCGCGCACGACCACACCCATTCCGGCCATCAGCCCGAGGGTACGGATGATCACGGGCACGATCACGGTCACGCCGGCGAAGGCGGGCATGCTCGAACCGACGTGCTGGTCGAGGGCGGCGGGATTCGCGTCTACACCCCTTCGGTGGCGCTGGATGTCGCCGGTTACCTGGACAATTCCGGCAGAGACCTGGAGCGGAGGCTCGAGTCGCTCCGTGGCTTCGGCCACTCGCATGAGGAGGGCGACGACCATGGCCACGGCCACGACCATGCTCTGCTGCGGGAAGGCTTCAATCTCCGCCACGCCGAAATCGGCATCGCCGCGGAAGTGACCGATTACGGCCTTGCGCAGGTCCTGATCAGCGCCACCGAGGACGGCGTCGAGGCGGAAGAGGCATTCTTCAAGTCGGTCCCTGTCGGCGGCATCGCCGCCTTCAAGCTCGGGCTGTTCAGGAGCGACTTCGGCTTCTTCAACCGCTACCACTCGCCCGAGTGGATGTTCGCGGACGCGCCGCTGGTCCACCTGCTGACCTTCGGCGACCACGGACTCGAGGGCGTCGGCGCCGGTGTCGAGGTCACGGTTCCGGGTGTGCCTGTGGCGTTCGGCTTCGAGGCCTTTCAGGGAGACGGCGAAGCGATCTTCGCGCGCGAGGACGAGGTTGGCGACGTGGAAGAGCCCAGCGTCTTCGTCGGCTGGGCCAAGGGCACCGTGCTGGACGACGGCGTCAACCGGCTGCAACTGGGCCTCGCCGGCGGCTTCGGCAAGCATCAGGAGATCCATGAGGACGGCGACCCGCCCGAGGAGGAGTTCGTCCAGGGCGACGCCTGGTTCGTCTCCCCCGGATTCAGCTTCACCCGCCGCGGCGAAGGCCGGCACGGACATGGCGACCTTCGCATCGCCGGAGAGTACATCTACCGCATGAAGGATCTCGAAATCGTGGACGAAGCGGAGCCGGTGCGGTCGGAGCAGGACGGCTACCACATCTCCGCCCTCTACGGCTTCGCACCGCGCTTCGACGCCGGGCTCAGGTGGGAGCAGGTCGGTCTTACCAACGACGGCCGCGAAGGCGACGAGCGGGAATCGTTCGACGACAGCTGGCGCCTAGCCGGCGTCCTCGGCTTCAGCCCGAACGACTGGTCGCGCATCAGCCTGCAGGCGGGCTACGGCTCATACGACTTCGAAGGCGGGCGCGAAGACGTGTTCCAGGCGATGGCGCGCTTCACGCTCCAGCTCGGGCCACACTTTCACTGAGGCGCGGCCCGCTCCACCGACGCGCTTCGCCACTGCATTGTCGAGGCGGGGAGGAAGCGGGTGTGGCGCTTCTTCGAACTGCGGGAGGTTTCGAGGCCGAGGCCGATATCCGCCGGCGGCTCACCGCGAAGGAAGTGGTGATCGGCTTCGGCCATTCCGTCTACACCATCGCCGATCCGCGCAACGAAGTGATCAAGCGGGTCGCGCGTACCCTGACCGACTACGTCGCCCCGTCGGCGACGATCATTGGCATCTTCCCGATCTGGAGCCGGAGCGACCTCCGGGTGCCGGGGATGAGCGCCTCGAACTACGCCTACGGCACGATCTACCGTTCCGAGCTGCGAAAGTGGGCGATCGAGGAGGGCTACGTCATCGCCGACTACGAGGACGCGTTCGGGCCGAACTATCTCGGACCGACGGTCGGCTGGCTCAACGACAACATCCACCCGACGGTCGAAGGACCGGTTGCGGTCGCCAAGGCGTTCGTGGCGGCGCTGCTGCGCGCGGAGGCGCCGCAGGCGGAGCGGCCCGACCAAACCCGGCTGGAGCAATGGACGGCGCCGACGCTGCTCGGCTCCTGGGTGAATCTCACCAGCGGCACCTGGGCACCCGTCGGGTATCGCCGCCTGCCGGATGGCCAGGTCGAACTGCGCGGCGCCATCCAGGACGGCCTGGTCGCGACTACCAGCGGCGGGCGGATCTTCGAGCTCCCCGTCGACCTCAGGCCCGGCAAGGTCCGCGGCTTCGCCGTCTATTCGGAGGACGGCACGGGCGCCGTGGTCGGGCAGTGCCTCGTCCACTCCGACGGCTACGTCTATGCCTGGCGCGGGGCCAACACGAAGTTCGTGCTCGACGGCATCGTCTTTGATCCGCGCGAGACCGCCTGAGCGATCCAATTTGCCGGGGCCGAGCACCCCAGACTGACCTCTCTGGAGAAGCTGCAATGACGAGCGAGCGCGACAGCGAGGCCGTGCGGCTGCGCGGATGGCGGTTCGACCGGTCGATCAGCCTCGGCCACATCTTCACCGCGACCAGCATCGCCCTCACTATCGCCGTGCCCCTGGTGATCTGGGGCAGCACGGTCGAGAGCCGCCTCTCCGTGCTGCAGACGGTCCAGGGGCTGCTTGCGGCACGCCAGGAACGCATCGCCGAAGACCTGAAGGAGCGGCTCGACCGTGAGGCGATGTACCGCGCCGAGACCCTCGGCGACATCAAGGCCACCCTGCGCCGCATCGAGGAGAAGGTCGACCGGAAGGCCGACCGGCCTTTCCCCGCATCCGGCAATCAATAGCGAGCGCGGGCACGCCCGGGCCGGACAATTCCGATCGACCGACCAGCCGCCTCCGGGCGGCTTTTTTCATTGGAGAGCGCAGACATGAAGTACAGCGAAAGGGACCTGAACATTCTCGCCCTCACCGTCTACGGCGAGGCCCGGGGCGAGCCGCACGAAGGCAAGGTCGGGGTGGCTTGGTCTGCCCGCAACCGCG
>JAJUGE010000128.1 GCA_029268305.1 Alphaproteobacteria bacterium | reverse complement strand
TAGGTGAAGCGCTTGGCGAAGGGGTAGACGAACACGAGCGGCAGCGACGCCAGACCGACGAGAATCGCCGCCGTGTTCAACGAGAACAGCACGGCCGCACCGAGGAGAAGGAGACCTCCGAGGAACGCCACCGCCTGCGGCACGGAGACGGCGCCACTCGGAATTGGACGGTCCGCGGTCCGGGCGACCCGGCCGTCGAAGTCGCGATCAACGATGTCGTTGAAGGTGCATCCGGCGCCGCGCATGACGAGGGCCCCGAGGGCGAACAGGCCGGCGAGGGCGAGGCCGGTGCCGACCGGCAGCGCCGGATCGGCGGCCCAGGCCAGCGCCGTGCCCCACCAGCAGGGGAAGAGCAGCAGCCAGGTGCCGATCGGCCGGTCGAGGCGGGCCAGGCGGGCGTAAGGCACCAGCCCTTCGGGCATGAACCGGTCGACCCAGCCGTGTCTCGGAATGTCGCTCGCGCTAATCTCGGCCATCTTCGTATCCAGTCGGCGCCCGCGGGCGCCGGTTTGCGGGAGACCATGATGGGCGAAGGCTCCAGCCGGGAGGCATATCCCAGAAGCCGGCTCTATGTCGAGGCGGCTCTCGCCGCGGCGGCACGGGTCGAACTCGACCGTGACCAGAGCCATTATCTGCTCCGGGTCATGCGCCTCGACCAGGGCGCGGAAGTGGCACTGTTCAACGGGCGGGACGGCGAGTGGACGGCCCGGATCGTGGAAACGGGCAAGCGCGGCTGCATGGTCGAGGTCGAGAGACTGCGGCGCCGGCAGTCTCCGCCCTCGGACCTCTGGCTCCTCTTCGCGCCGGTGAAGCGCCAGCCGCTCGACTGGATGGTGCAGAAAGCTACCGAACTCGGCGTCGGGGTCCTGCAGCCCATCATGACGCAGCGGACGGTGGTCGACCGCGTCAACCTCGCCCGGCTGCGCTCGATCGCGATCGAAGCGGCGGAGCAGTCGGAGCGCTTGGACCTGCCCGAGTTGCGCGAGCCGGAGCGGCTGTCGAAGGCACTCGAGTCCTGGCCGCACGAGCGACGGCTCGCCCTCTGCGACGAGACGGGGCGAGGCACTCCCGTCGCCGATGCCTTCGCCGGGGCCGCGCGCGGGCCGTGGGGGCTTTTGCTCGGCCCGGAAGGCGGCTTTGCGCCGGCGGAGCTTGACGCCTTGCGTGATCTGGCTTTTGTTACGCCCGTCGGGTTGGGTCCGCGCGTCCTTCGGGCGGAAACCGCCGCGGTGGCCGTCCTTGCCGTCTGGCAGGCGATGCTCGGCGACTGGTCCGAGGCGCCGCCCCGACGGGACGGCGAGTGATCCCACACTTCCCTTCGAGCAGGCTCGCACTTCAGGAAACGACCATGGCTGCACCCCCTGCCTCCGGCGGCGAGCCGATCACCGATCGCAGACAGCTGGTCGAATGGTTCGCGGCCGGCTGCAAGCCCCCGGAGCGCTGGCGGATCGGAACCGAGCACGAAAAGTTCGCCTTCCGCCGGTCGGATCTCCGCCGCTTGCCCTATGGCGGTCCGGATGGAATCCAGGCGGTGCTCCAGGGCCTGACCCGCTTCGGCTGGGAGCCGATCGAGGAGCACGGCAACGTCATCGCTCTCGCCAAGGACGGCGCCAGCATCACGCTCGAGCCGGGCGGGCAGTTCGAGCTGTCGGGCGCGCCGCTGGAGACCCTTCATCAGACCTGCGACGAGGTACACACCCACCTCGCCCAGGTGAAGGAGGTCGGCGACGAGCTCGGCATCGGGATGATGGGCCTCGGCTTCGACCCGAAATGGCGGCGCGAGGACATCGGCTGGATGCCCAAGGGGCGCTACGAAATCATGCGTGCCTACATGCCGAAGAAGGGCCGGCTCGGCCTCGACATGATGCTCCGCACCTGCACCGTGCAGGTGAACCTGGACTTCCTCGACGAAGCCGACATGGTGAAGAAGTTCCGCACCTCGCTGGCACTTCAGCCCCTGGCGGTGGCGCTTTTCGCCAACTCGCCTTTCGTCGAAGGCCGGCCGTCGGGCTATCTCAGCTACCGGAGCAAGGTCTGGACCGACACCGATCCGGACCGGTGCGGCCTGCTGGATTTCGTGTTCGAGGATGGCTTCGGGTTCGAACGCTATACCGACTACATCCTCGACGTGCCGATGTACTTCGTCTACCGGGACGGGCGTTACATCGATGCGAGCGGCCAGTCGTTCCGGGACTTCCTCGATGGCCGCCTTCCGGCCCTGCCCGGTGAGCGGCCGCTCATCACCGATTGGGCCGACCATGTAACCACCGCCTTCCCCGAGGTCCGGCTGAAGCGTTACCTCGAGATGCGCGGCGCCGACGGCGGGCCCTGGCGGCGGATCTGCGCTCTTCCCGCGCTCTGGGTCGGGCTGCTCTACGATGGCGGCTCGCTGGACGCGGCCTGGGATCTGGTGAAGGACTGGACAATCGCGGAACGCAACGCGCTTCGTGACGAGGTGCCTCGCCAGGGCCTCAGGACGCCGTTCCGCAACGGCACTCTCCGCGACGTGGCGCGCGAGATGCTCGCGATCTCGCGTGCGGGACTCAGGGCGCGCGGACGACTCGATCGTTCCGGCGAGGACGAATGCGGCTTCCTCGCGACGCTCGAGGAGATCGCCGAGACCGGCAAGACCGCGGCCGACACCCTGATCGACGCCTACGAGACGCGCTGGAACCGCTCGGTCGATCCGGTTTTCGAAGAGTTCGCCTACTAGCCGAAGCCGTCGCCGCCTCCGGTCGCGGAACGACTTGCGCTCCACCGTGTTCGGGACGTGCGGTCGAATGATCGCGAGGCGCAGCAGAACGGATGATTGGCATGGTCAGGCTCGGCTACAAGCTGATGTCGGAGGAGCACGGACCTCGTGCCCTGGTGCAGAACGCCGAGCGCGCGGAAGCCGCAGGCTTCGACTTCGCGGCGATCTCGGACCACTTCTTCCCCTGGCTGGAAGAGCAAGGACACGCGCCGTTCGCGTGGGCGGTGCTCGGGGGAATAGCGCAGGCGACAACTCGCCTTGATCTGATGACGGCCGTCACCTGTCCGATCATGCGCTATCACCCGGCGGTCGTCGCTCAGGCTGCCGCCACGATCGGCAGCATGAGCGAAGGTCGCTTCTCCCTCGGGCTCGGGTCCGGCGAGCGCCTGAACGAGCACGTGATCGGCGAGGGCTGGCCGGGGACCGGCGAGCGTCACGAGCGGTTTTCGGAAGCCCTCGACATCATTCAGGGGTTGCTGAGCGGCGAACTCAAGAACTACAGCGGCGCCTGGTTCGATCTGGACGACGCGCAGCTATACGATCGGCCCGAGGTGAAACCGGCGGTGGTCGTGGCGGCGGGCGGACCGCAGGCCGCCCGTCTCGCCGGCCAGAAGGGCGATGCGCTGATCGTAACGGATCCCGATCCCGAACTGATCGAGGCATATCGCTCGGCAGGCGGGGAGGGACCGCGCTATGCTGAGGTAGCTCTCTGCTATGCCGAGAGCGAGGCAGCGGCACGGAAGACGGCGCACCGGTATTTCCGCTGGTCGCTCGGCGGCTGGAAGGTGCAGGCGGAACTGCCAAATCCCGCGAGCTTCGATGCAGCCAGCGGCCATGTAACGCCGGAGGACGTGGCGGAAAGCATCAGCTGCGGGCCCTCGGCCGACCGGCACCTGGAAGCGATCCGCAAGTACGTCGATGCCGGCTACGACCACATCATCCTGGTTCAGATCGGGCCGGATCAGGAAAGCTTCTTCGGTTTCTTCGAGCGAGAGCTGAGATCCGCCTTGGCGAGCTCATGAAGGTCAGCACCGCGCGGTAGCCGAGGGCTTCTGCCCGTCTGAAGCGGCGTCTAATATGCCGCGGCCGCGGCGCGCGCGGCGTATTGACGGGTGATGGAATGGCGACTCGGAACGGCGCGACCGCGGCGAGTACGCGGACGCCCTTCTCTCTCGACGGGCAGGTGGCGCTGGTCACCGGTGCGGTCCGCGGACTCGGTCTGGAGATCGCGCGGGCACTTTCCAGCGCGGGTGCCGCCGTGGTCATCAACGGTCGTGATCCGCAGCGGCTGGAAGCGGCTGCGACTTCTCTCCGCTCCGTCGGCGCCATGATCGAGACGGCGTGCTTCGACGTGACCGACTTCGCGGCGGGCGAGCGCGCCGTCGCCGATATCGTCTCTCGGCACGGCCGCCTGGACATCCTGGTCAACAATGTGGGCGAGCGGGACCGGCGGCCCATCTTCGAGTTCGAGCCAGACGACGTGCGGCGGCTGCTGGACACCAATCTGGTGGCGCCGCTGATGCTGGCGCGATCGGCCGGTGATGCCATGATACGGGCGGGACGCGGACGCATCATCAATGTTACGTCGATCGCCGGCCCGATCGCTCGCTCCGGCGACGCATCCTATACCGCGGCGAAGGGCGGATTGGCGGCCCTCACGCGCGCGCTCGCTGCGGAGTTCGGGCCCGGAGGCGTGACCGTCAACGGCATAGCGCCCGGGTATTTCGCCACCGAAGCGAACGCGGCAATGGTCGCCGACCCGGCGACGACGGAATGGCTGCGCGGGCGGTCATCGCTCCAGCGATGGGGACGCCCGGAGGAAATCGGCGGTGCCGCCGTATTCCTCGCGTCCGACGCCGCTTCCTACATCACCGGTCACGTGCTGGTCGTGGATGGCGGGATTTCCGCAAGATTTTGAAGGTCGGCTGCCGATCGACGAGCCGATCCGACCGCAAGCTGCGCCGAAAGACCTCACTGCACCGTCTCGACGATTCCCATCGGCCCATCCTCGCCGCCGAACCGGGCTGCGGTGCTGTCGGGAAGTTGTTCCACCCAGTAGAGCTTCTCGTCCTGGAAGGCGCTCTGGAAATCGAGACTTTCATTGCCGACTTGCGGCAGCGTCGGGTCCCGCTCCAGCTCGCTCGCCAGCACCCGCGCCATGGCCGCCGTCGGTGCACGGACGATCACCTGTGACCAGATCTTGCGATCCTGCCATCTCGGGTCGTCGGCAGCGGCGACGGGTGTGATCTTCCAGAGAGGCATGCGGACGGCTCCATGATCGGCTGACGTGACACGCCAACGGGGTTCGCTCGCCGGAGTTCCGACCGTGTCACACCTCATGCCTCGACGTCGGTGAGGCTGACCTCGTAGCCCCAGAGCGCCCGGATATGCTCTATCACCTGATCCCGGCTCGGCTGCGCCAGGGGAACCCCGTTGCGAACACGATGCTGGAGGCGGAGCATCCGGTCTCCACGCAGGTCCACATCGACCACCTGAATATCCGGCTCGAGGATACCGAGGTCGTAGCTGCGGGCGATGGCTTCACGAACCCGTTTATAACCATGCTCGTCGTGAATGTCTGAGACCGTATAGAACGGAGCCTCGCTGTCGTCGGTGAGGACGAACAGCTTCATCTTCCGGATCAGATTCGGGCTCAGAAACTGCTGGATGAACGACTCGTCGCGGTAGTTGGCCCAGGCGTAACGGAGCGTCGAGCGCCAATCCTGGCATCCGGCGATCTCCGGGAACCACTCCCGATCTTCGTCGGTCGGGTCGGTGCAGATACGCCTGATGTCCTCCATCATCGCAAAGCCGAGGGCATAGGGGTTGATGCCGGAATAACGCGGATCGTCGAACTCAGGCTGGAAGATGACGTTGGCGTGGTTGTGCAGGATCTCCAGCATCGCGCCTTCGTTGATCAGGCCCTCGTCGAACATCTTGTTCGCAATGTAGTAGTGTACGAAGGTGGCGCACCCTTCGTTCATGACCTTCGTCTGCTTCTGCGGATAGAAGTACTGAGAAATGTCGCGAACGATGCGAAGCAGATTCCGCTGCCAGGGCTCGAGACTCGGGCTGTACTTCTCGATGAAATAGAGGATGTTTTCCTCCGGCAGATTCAGACGTCGCTTGCGCTCGGCATACTCCTTCTCGGCATCGCTCGGCTCGGCCGAGGTTTCGGGATTGGCAGGGACCGTGCGCCAGATGTCGTTGAAGGTGCGTTCCTCGTATTCCCACCGCTCGCGTGCCCGCATTTCGCGATGGCGCTCGGTCGGCTCTGCCGGCCGACGGTAACGGAACACGCCTTGATCCATCAGCGCATGCGCCGCGTCGAGAACCTGCTCGACTGCATCGAGGCCGTACTGCTCCTCGCACTTGGCGACGTAGCCCTTGATGTACTCCAGGTACTCGAGGATGCCGTCGGCGTCGGTCCACTGCCGGAACAGATAGTTGTTCTTGAAGAAATGGTTGTGGCCGAAGGCGGCGTGCGCCATGACCAGCGTCTGCATCGCCATGGAATTCTCTTCCATGTTGTAGCTGATGCAGGGATTCGAGTTGATGACGATCTCGTAGGCGAGCCCGGCATAGCCCTTGCGGTAGAGCTTCTCCTGCCGGACGAAGTGCTTCCCGAACGACCAGTGCTTGTACATCAGCGGGAGGCCGATCGAGGAATAGGCGTCCAACATCTGCTCCGACGAGATGATCTCCACCTGGTTGGGGTAGATATCCAGACCCAGGTCCTCGAGCGCGATCTCCTCGATCGCCTCGTACACCGCCTGCATCGTGTCGAAATTCCAGTCGGAGCTCTCGAACAGCGGGCGGCGCTTCGTGTGGGTTGCGCTCATGGCGTTGGCCCCTCGTACCGGTCCCGTGTCAGTGCTCCTGCTTCGAGAACAGCTCGCGGAAGACGGGATAGATATCGCCCGGCTGGGCGATGCGTTTCATGGCGAAATTCGGCCAGCTCTCGCGAACGGTGGAATAGGCGTTCCACAGGGCGGCGCCGTGAGTCGCGTTCCGGAACACGTCGATCTCCCGCTCGTCCAGGATCTCGACGTAGGCATAGTACTGGCAGACAGGCATCAGCTCCTGCTGCAGGAGCGCCACGCAAGCGGCACCGTCGCCCGGGTAGTTGTCGCCGTCGGACGCCTGAGCCGCATAGATGTTCCACTGGTCGGGTGAGTAGCGGTCCTTCACGATCCGCTGCATCTCGGTCAGCGCGGTGCTGACCACCGTTCCACCGGTCTCGCGACTGTAGAAGAAGGTCTGCTCGTCGACCTCCTGCGCCTCGTGGGTATGGCGAATGAAGACGACGTCGATCTGCTCGTACCGCCGCTTCAGGAACAGGTGGAGGAGAATGAAGAAGCGCTTGGCGAGATCCTTCTCGCGCTCCCCCATCGAGCCGGACACGTCCATCAGGCAGAACATCACGGCCTTGGTGTTCGGCTCCGGTTTCGGCTGGAAGTCCCGGTAACGGATGTCGAACGGGTCGATGTAGGGCACCGCCCTGCGCCGCCGCTCCAGCCCTTCGAGCCGCCGTCGCAGCTGCACCAGGCGCGGTGGCGGCTCGTCTTCCGGTCCGTATCGTGCCTCCAGCGCCCCGATTTCCTCCTCCAGTTCCCGCAGCTCCTCGGTCTTCGGGCGCTTGAGCGAGATCCTCCGGGCATAGCTGTTCCGCATGGTGCGGAGGACGTCGAGATTGGCGGGTATGCCGGAGCTGGTGTATCCGGCCCGACGCCAGGTGACCGCGGTGATCTCCTTGAGGTTGGTCTTGACGAGATCCGGAAGCTCCAGGTCCTCGAAGAAGATGTCGAGGAACTCCTCGCCCGTCAGAGCGAACTGGAACTCGTCCTCGCCATCACCGCGATCGCTCGCCTTGCGGCCGCCGCCGCCCCCGCCTTGGGGCGGCTTCTTCACGCGGTCGCCGCTGACGAACTCCTTGTTCCCGGGAAAGACGCGCTC
>JAJUGE010000127.1 GCA_029268305.1 Alphaproteobacteria bacterium | reverse complement strand
TGTCCCACGGTGCCGTCGAACAGCAGGGACATGCGATCGTCCGCTGCCAGCGCCTTCGCGTGTTCAGCGAGGTCGGAGAGCAGGAGCAGGGGCGATCCGTCGGCCGCGAACGCGGTCAGCACCAACGAGGCATACGGCCACCCGTCCCTGCCGGCGAGCCCGGTCGCCAAGGCTGCCGTCGACGAGCCGCGGATCAGGTGCCGCACGCCCCTGGCTTCGTCGTCTCCTCCTGTCGCCATGCCGGGAGATGCCTCCAGTCGATCAGCCCGGCGAGATGCTGCGAAGAAACTCGCTGCGCCCGCGGGCGGCCGCCATCAGGAAGGACAGGTCGTTACCCGCGAGCACGAAGCGGGCGCCCATGCGGACGAACTTCCGCGCCAGGTCCTGATCGTAGATGCCGCCGAGGCCGGCGAATTTGCCGTTGGCGCGGCATGCGGCGATGGTACGGTCGTAGGCCCGCTCGACGTCCGGATGGCCGAACTCGCCGGGAATCCCCATTTCGGCGCAGAGGTCGTTCGTGCCGATCAGGAGCACGTCGATCCCTTCGACCGCCGCGATCTCCTCGGCATTGCCGATCGCTTCCGGACTTTCGAGCATCACGACGACCAGCGTGTTCTCGTTTTGCACGCGCGTGAACTCGCCGACGGGCAGGGCCTCGTATTCCAGCTGCGGCGCACCGCCGGCGACGGAGCGATGGCCGATCGGCGGATAGCGGCAATTGCTCACGACGCGCTGCGCCTCCGCCGCGGAGTTGACGTGCGGCACGACGACGCCCTGGGCCCCGCCGTCGAGCGGCCTCGTCGCGTGGAAATGCTCGTGCCCTGCGGCGCGAACGACGGGCGTGATCCCCGCGTCGAGCGCAGCCACGCTGATCTCCACGGCTGTTTCCATCGACATCGCGTTGTGCTCCATGTCGATGAACAGCCAGTCATAGCCGCATACCTTCGATATCTTGGCGATATCGACGGTGCGGGCCTGGCGTATGCCGATCCCCAGCGCCAGCTCGCCCGCCTTAAGCTTGTCCTTGGCGTGGTTGCGTATCACGGCCATCGCGGCATTTCCCTCCCGTGTCGGTTCACCGATCGGTCTCTCCCGCCGGCGAGCATAGAATAGGCGCGGAGCCGACGGGCGTCTCCGCCTTGTTGCATCTGGCCGCGGCTGATATAGGGGCAGGCCTTCTACGGTACGCGAAACCCGCTCCGGGCGGCTTAGAGAAATTGGCGCGACGTTCGAGATCAGGCGAGAAAGCAACCGGAGGGGATGCCGATCGGCCATCCACCCGCTCCCTGCGGCCGCTGAAGCTCCTGATCGGATACCTGGCTCCTTATCGGCTGCAGATCGCCGGCGCTCTGGTCGCCCTCACGGTAGCGGCTGCGACCGTGCTCGCGATGGGCATCGGACTTCGCCATCTGATCGACGATGCCTTCCACAGTGCCACGCCGGGCGCGCTCGACGATGCCCTGCTCATCCTCTTTGCCGTCGTCGTGGTTCTGGCTATGGCGACCTTCGGAAGGTTCTTTCTCGTCTCGTGGATCGGCGAGCGCGTCGTGGCCGACCTCCGGAAGGCGGTCTACGACCGCGTTCTCGGTCTCGGACCGGCATTCTTCGAGGTCACCCGGACCGGTGAGATCCTGTCGCGGCTGACCACCGACACCACGCTCATCCAGACGGTGGTCGGCTCTTCTGCCTCCTCCGCGCTTCGCAACATGCTGCTACTCGCCGGTGGCACCGTGATGCTGATCGTCACCAGCCCGCGCCTCACCGGCTTCGTTCTGCTGGTCGTGCCGCTGGTGGTGGCGCCGATCCTCATCTTCGGGAGGCGCGTGCGGAAGCTGTCGCGCCAGAGCCAGGACCGGGTGGCCGATGTCGGCGACTATGTCGAGGAGTCGCTGAACGCCATCCGCACCGTTCAGGCGTTCAACCACGAGCCGATCGACCGGCAGCGGTTCGCCGAGCGCGTCGAGAGCGCATTCTCCGTCTCCGTCCGGCGCATTCGCGCCCGCGCGTTCCTGACCGCAGTGGTGATCATGCTCACCTTCGGCTCGGTCGGGGTGATCCTCTGGCTCGGCGGCCGCGCCGTGATCGCCGACGAGATCACGGCCGGTGAGCTGTCGGCCTTCGTGTTCTATGCGGTCGTCGTTGCCGGCGCGGTCGGAGCGGTGAGCGAAGTCGTAGGCGACCTGCAACGTGCGGCCGGCGCGACCGAGCGGCTGATGGACTTGCTGGCCAGCCGTTCCACCGTCCGGATTCCCGAGCGCCCCCTCGCTTTGCCCGAGCCGCTGGCAGGAGCGGTCGCCTTCGAAAACGTCACCTTTCACTATCCGTCGATGCCGGATCGGTCGGCGCTCACCGGCCTCACATTCTCGGTGGCACCGGGGGAGAAGGTCGCCATCGTCGGCCCCTCCGGCGCCGGCAAGAGCACGGTGTTCCAGCTCCTGCTACGCTTCTACGACATCGAGAGCGGGCATATCCGGGTCGACGGTCTCGATATCCGCGATGTCCACCCGGCCGCGTTGCGCGCGCGAATCGGCATGGTGCCGCAGGACCCCGTCCTCTTCTCGACCTCGGCCATGGAGAACATCCGCTACGGCAGGCCCGAAGCGACCGATGCCGAGGTGCGCGCGGCGGCCGAGGCCGCGGCCGCGGTCGAGTTCATCGATCGCCTCCCGAACGGCTTCGACACCTTCCTCGGCCAACGCGGTGTGCGCCTCTCCGGCGGGCAGCGACAACGGATCGCGATCGCGCGCGCCGTCCTGCGCGACCCCTCGATCCTGCTTCTGGACGAGGCGACGAGTGCCCTCGACGCCGAAAGCGAGCAGATGGTGCAGGCGGCGCTCGACCGGCTGTCCACCGGGCGGACGACGATCGTCGTGGCGCACCGGCTGGCGACCGTCCTGAAGGCGGACCGGATCATCGTGCTCGACCAGGGGCGGGTCGTCGGCACCGGGACGCACGAAAGCCTGCTCGCGGAGGGCGGCCTCTACGCGCGTCTCGCCGCCCTGCAATTCGACACCGCCCTCGAGCGGGGCGTGCCCGAGCCGCGCATCAGCGTTCGGTGAGCTTGAACTCGATGCGGCGGTTGCGGCGGTAGGCTTCGAGGCTGTCGCCCGGCTCGATCGGATGGAATTCGCCGAACCCGGCGGCGACGAGCCGCTCCGGCGGAACGCCGTTGTCGATCAGTACCCGCACGACCGCGATCGCGCGCGCGGTGGAGAGCTCCCAGTTAGAGCGGAATTGCCCCGAACGGATCGGCCGAACGTCGGTGTGGCCATCCACCCGGAGCACCCAGTCGATGTCGTCGGGGATCTCTTCGGCGATCTGCTTCAGGGTTTCGGCGAGCTCGCCGATCTGCTCCTGCCCCGCGGCCGCGAATTCGGCAGACCCTGAATCGAACAGGACCTCCGACTGGAACACGAAACGGTCGCCCACGATCCGGATATCCTGACGATCGCCAAGGACTTCGCGAAGGCGCCCGAAGAACTCCGAGCGATAGCGGGCCAGCTCCTCGACCTTGTCGGCGAGGGCCCGGTTCAGCCGCCGGCCGAGATCGAGGATCTGCGCGTCCTTCGCCTCGTTCGCGCTCTCCGCGAGGTCGAGGGCGGCAGAGAGCTGCGCCAGTTCCTGCCGGAGAGCCGCGACCGTTTCGGTCAGTCGCTCCACCTCGACCCTGGAGGCCCGGGTCAGCTCCCGCTCCCCGGCGAGCTGCCGGTTGGCTTCCGCCATGGCGGTGCGCTCTTTCTCCAGCTCCGCTTCCAGTCGCTCGCGGGCGGCCCGGAGCGCTTCGACCGACTGCGACAGCCGCTGAATCTCGGCGAGTTGCTCCTCGATCGTCGCCTGGTCGCTTTCCGCCTCCTCATCCCTGGTCCGGAGTGCTGCCAACGCCTGCTCGAGCTCCCCCTGCAGGCGCGCGGATTCGGCTTCAGCCGCCTCCGTGCGCGCCGCCGTTTCCCGCAGCTTGGCGACGTCGCTCTCCAGCGCGTCGCGGGCCTTGGTCAGGGCGGCGATCTGATCGCGCAGGCTGGCGATCTCGCCGAGCTGGAGCTTGATCCGCTCCCGATCGGTCTCGACCAGCCGCTGCGCTTCCTCGAGCTCCGCCTTGAGCGAATCCACCGTCGATGTCGCGATCTCGAATTGCGAGGTCATCGTCGACAGCTGATCGTTCAACTGATCACGCGACGCCGTAACCACCTGAAGCTCCTGCGAGAGCTGCCCTACCGTCTCGCGGAGCTCGGCGTTCGACTGGCGCTCGATCGCAAGCATGTCGCTGAGCTCGGCAAGCTCCCGATTCAGCCGCGAAAGCTGCTCGTCACGCCCCGACAGAGCCTCGCTCAGGAAGTATTGCGCCAGGACGAACACCATCAGGAGGAAGATCACCACCATCAGCAGGCTCGCCAGAGCGTCGACGAAGCCCGGCCAGATGTCCGTGTAGGTCCTGATGCGGTTGCGGCGGCCGCCGATCATGAAACCACCGCACTAACGATGATGTCCGTCCGGAGCCCGCTCTTCGCGCACGGCCGCGATCGTTCGGGCCAGCAGCTTGATCTCGCTCCGCACGTCCTGCATGAGCTCGTTGCGGCCCGTGCTCATATCCTCGAGCAGCCGCGCCAGATAGACTTCGATGTTGGCGAGCCGCTGCCGGCTCGCCTCGTCCAGCGCCGGCGTATCCATGCTCTCCGAGAGCTTGCGCAGGATCGGCTGCATGTCGATCTGCTGTTCGGCGAGCTGCACCATCAGGTTCTGCTCCGCCCGCATCTGCTCCGTCAACGCGCCGAGCCGCTCGGTCAGGGATTGCAGGTTCCGGTTCGCGCCGATGCGCGCTTCTTCTGCGCGCGACACCACCTTCTGCAAGCCTTCCAGGCTCTCTGCCGTCTGCTCGAGCAGGGCCTGAATATAGGCCGGTACCGACTGGTCGCCTTCGATGCCGATCGACGGTCCGGAGACGTGACGGGTCACCGTCGACATCCATTCTTCCAGCTCATTGAAGAACCGGTTCTGTGCCTGTCCCGCCTGCAGATCGAGGAAGCCGAGCACCAACGCCCCGGCGAGGCCGAACAGAGATGAGCTGAACGCGGTGCCCATGCCCGAGAGCGGCGCTCTCAGTCCGGATTTCAGGTCCTGAAACATGTTGGCCTGGTTGCCGGTGCCGACCCTGAGGCCGCCGATAACGTCGCTTACCGAAGCGACCGTCTCCAGCAGACCCCAGAACGTGCCGAGCAGGCCGAGAAAAATGAGCAACCCCGTGAGATAGCGTGAGATCTGGCCAGCTTCGTCGAGACGCGCGCTCACACCGTCGAGCAGCGCACGCATCGAGATCGCCGACAGGCGCACCGGGCCCTCGCGCTCGCCGAGGGCAGTGGCGATCGTGGCCAGCAGTCGCGGCTGCGCCTGGAGAGAGATGCCCGGCCGCCGCCGGCGAAAGGTCTCCATCCAGGTCACTTCACGGCTGAGCATCCCGACCTGGCGAAAGCTGTAGACGATGCCGATCAGCAACACCCCCAGGATCAGGCCATTCAGACCGGGGTTGGCGAGAAACGCACGCTCGATCGGCTCGTAGAGGAGGCCGGCGACGACAGCGACGATGAACAGGAACAAGGCCATTCGCAGAAGAAAGCGCGTCGGCCGCGTCATGCCTGCGGCCTCTCGTCGTCACATCGCATCGGGGGAGCAGCTTTCATGATTGGGAGAGGACGACCTCGACGCGGTCGACCGGTCCACGATCGCTGACGTCGCCGAGCGCCCGGACATCGATGCGCGTGCTGCGGATGCCGGCGTCGATGAGGTATGAGCGAACCGCCAGGGCACGCGAGAGCGAGGTGCGGCGGGCGGTGGCGTCACCCTCATCGTCGGGCGTCGCGAACCCCAGCACCTGAACGCGCAGGCCGGGGTTGCTCAACAGCGATCGTGCGATCGTGCGCAGTTCCCGGTAGGCCTGATCCGGAATCCGGGCCTCGCGCGCAGCGAACGGGATCGATACGTTTCCGATTGCATCGCGTGTCGGCGGTAGGGCTGCGAGCTGCACCTCCCCACCGTCTCGGGCCGCGATCACTTGCCCGCCGGACGCATTCCCGCCCTCGCCCATCCTTCCGCTGCCTGTATCGGCAGCAGTCGGCAGCGGAGCCACGCGCGGCGGCACACGGGGTGGCGGCCCCTTGTCCGTCCGCCTCGACGGCGCAACGAGATCCTCGTTCCGTGCGACTTCGACCCGGAGCGGAGCGACCGGCGCCTGTGCCTCCGCACGAGACTCTGGTGGGGTGGCGGCCGATGAAACGACGGGCGATGGAGCGGCGGTCGGCGCAGCCGACGGCTGTTCTTCGGCTCGCTGGCTCACCGGCGAAGCCAGCTCGGAGGCCGGTGGGGCCGGCTGCGCTGCCTCTGGCAGGGCCCGAGATGTAGCCATCGACGAACGCTGCGGCGGCTCCTTCGCAGCGTCGCTCCCGCCGGACGCCCAGGGCAGCGACGCGACCTGCACCTCACGAACTTCCGGCTCCGGTGTGGGCGCCGATTGCTGCACCACTTCCGGCGGCGCAGCCGGCAGCTCCGGGAGCGGCTCCGCCCGTGGGGCGTTCCAATGAATGCGCGGCGACGAAGATGCCGTCCCGGTCGGGCTTCCCCGCCCCGTGACCTGCACCGGCGGGGCGTTCCACACGATCCGCGTCGAGGAAGAAGGCGAAGAGGAAGGCGGCTGACCGGAAGCGGCACCGTCCTCCGGAGATGCCGCGGGAGCGGCGGCGTCCGCAGCACTCACCGCGGGGGTCTCGGGCGTCCTCTCCGCAGGCGTTGGACTGGCATCCCGCGTCGGCGGATCGGAGGGAACCGAGAGCCCGAGGCGGAGCGGCTCAGCGATCGGCGACGGAACGTCGGATCGCGGCTCCGGCAGAGTGGGCTCGGCGCGGGAAACCGCCTGAGTGCCGGATTGCGGGCCGGCCGTACCGACGGCAAGTGCCGCTACCTGTTCCGGTCCCTGGCGCGCCATCGTCGACGGCGAAGCGGTCTCCTCCGCTGCTCGCCTGCTGCGTGCATCCGCCATCGCCGCAGCCAGCGGTGACCTGGCTTCGGCCGGTGCAGCCGCTTGCGATCGTGCAGCGGCCGGCGAGCCCGCGACGACGGGGGCGGCCTCACGCGCCCGGTGCCAGTTCGCGGTCGCCGGTCGAGCGAGCGAAGCCGTGACGATTGTCGCAGCCGGCGGCGACGCCTTGCCGGGGTCGCTCCACGCACCGGCGCGCGTCTCGGCTACTTCGGGTTCGGGACGGGCTTTCGACTGCTGCGGCGGGAGTGCTGCGACTACGTCGTGCGAACCGTTTTCCGCCGGGGAGGCCTCGGCAGCTGTGGCACTGGGGACCGCCGGCGCGGGATCCGGCCGGTCGGGAGAAATCCAGGTGATGCGGGTGGACCGGGACGTACCGTCCTGCACGTCCGACTGAACGGGCGCCGGCGCGACAGCCACCTGGGTCCATTGCGGTGCGGAAGGAGCCCGAGCGATAACGGCGGATGGGGCCGAAGCGCTTCGGCTCCAGCGCGTGGAAGGGTCTTGCTGCGGAGTTCCCGACGTGCGCAGCTCGGCAACCGCTGTCGAAGGCGCCGGTCGGCCGGGGCTCCAGGTGACTCCCGATTTCGGCTCTTCGGTCCGGCGCGCCGCGACGACCGGCGGCGCGTTCGATTTCTCGGCTCGGCGGGACCACGCCCCTTGGGCGCCGGAAGCGGAGCCGGCAGATGCAGACGGG
>JAJUGE010000126.1 GCA_029268305.1 Alphaproteobacteria bacterium | reverse complement strand
AGGCGCGGTCGCTCGAGGCGAGGGCGTTGAACGTGCCGTTCATGCCCAGCTCGGTGCGAATCGGGCCGTTCACCACGATCAAGACGGCACATCCACCCGTGCTCGCGGTGGCGCCGTGCAGGAGGAACGGCTCTTGCAACATCGCCGTGAAGGCGGCCACCACGACGGGGAAGTGCATCGGCAGGCAACCCGCCATCACAGCGTTTACCGCCAGCTTTTCGGCCGTGATCGCCCGCTCGCGCACCGGCTCGATGCCGACCAGCTGATCCGGCGTCATCATCGCCCAATTGAGACAGGCCTCCACCGCCTCGGCCGTCGGCGGCACCACCGGGAGCCCGTCGGTCCAGCCGCGGCTGTGATAGAGCTCCTGCGCCGCCATGATGTCGTCGACGGTATATCGTTTCGAGATCAGGCCCACGCTCGCCAACCCTGCAGTTCGTCGGAAGCCGATACTCTGGCCAGTGGCAGCCGACCAGACAAGCACGAATCCACGAACCCCATGCGGCACGGAGGCCGGCTTGTGGCGTTGACGTCATGGACGCCCGCTGCGACTGTTTCAAGCTGACAAGGCGCCTCAGGCTCCTCGACCGGTGCTCGGCGCAATACTGGCTCGGGAGGAAAGAAGAAGAGAATGACCGAAACCCCTGGTCCCCTGAACGGCATCCGCGTCGTGGCGTGTTCGACAGCGCAGGCCGGCACCGTTCCCTACATGCTGATGGCCGACCTCGGTGCGGAGGTCATCAAGATCGAGGCGCCCGGCACGGGCGACCCCTCCCGACATGCCGGCGAGCTCCGTGGTGAGAACGGAGCGATCAGCTCGTTCTTCGAGACCAACAACCGGAACGTGAAGAGCGTGACCCTCAGCCTCAAGACCGATGAGGGCCGGCAGATCCTCTACAAGCTGATCGAGACCGCCGACATCTTCGGTCAGAATTTCCGGCCGGGTGCCGCCGAGCGAAACGGCTTCGGCTACGAAGACCTGAAGAAGATCAATCCGCGCCTGGTCTATGCATCGGTCTCTGCATATGGACCCCTCGGCCCGCATGCCGGTCTGCGGGGAACCGATGCCGTGGGACAGGCCCTCAGCGGGATTGCGGAGGCTTACTCGCAGCCGGGCCAGCCGATGCGCACCGGCGTCGTCTCCGTTGCCGACGAAGCGTGCGCCATTCTCACCTTCGGCGGCGTGCTGGCGGCGCTGCATCATGCCCGCACCACCGGCGTCGGCCAGAAGGTCGAGACGTCCCTCGCGGGAAGCGCGGTCCGCCTGATGGGATGGACGCTGACGACGACGATGTGGCGCAACCGAAATCCGATCACCGGCGCACGCATCAACGGCACGCGCGAGCGGCCGGGAATAGCCGCAGCCTTCAACGACGCAGAGAGCAAGCCGCTCGTCGTTCAGCTCGACCACAAGGATTGGAAGAAGGCGATGGAGGCGCTCGGCTTCTGGGGCACCCTGGAAGAGCGCGGCGCCAGCGATCTCGGCCTCGCCCTGGTAGACGAGGAGAAGAAGGACCTCATCCTGGCTTCACTTTCGGAGCTGTTCGCGACCGGTCGACGTGACGATTGGCTCGAGATCCTGCGCGAGGCCGACATGGTGGCGGCGCCGGTGAACACCTTGCTGGAGGCGTCGGAAGATCCGGACGTGCGGGCGAACGACTACATCAGCGAGTTCGAGTATCCGGAGATCGGCGAAAAGCTGAAGGTGCACGGCACGCCCTGGCGCTTTTCCGAGACCCCGGCGAAGCCGGGACGAGCGCCGAAGCTCGGTGAGCACAACTCGGAGGTGCTGGGCTCGCTCGGCTATAGCGAGGCGGAGATTGCTTCGCTGGCTGAACGGAAGATCATCTAGACTGACGATGTCCGCGCCGTCCGGCGCGGAGCCTCAACATATCGGGAGCGGCGAAGATGGCGGTGTTGGAGACGGAGACGCGCGGGCAGGTGTTCATCGTGCGGATGAACCGGCCCGAGGTTCTGAATGCGCTGAATTACGAACTGCGACTGAAGCTGGCGGAGGCCTGGACGGAGTTCCGCGAGAGCCGGGACCTCGAGGTTGCCATCTTCACGGGGACCGGTCGCGGCTTCTGCGCCGGCGAGGACATGAAGGAGGCGCTGAAGGACAACACGCCGGGGGGCCGCAAGATCCCGATCGAGGATCCGTTCCGCGCTGGTAAGCTGGAGAAGCCCGTGATCGGCGCAATCAACGGCTTCGCGATGGGCGGCGGGTTCATGCTGGTCGAGGGGACCGACCTCCGCGTTGCCGCCGAGACCGCCGTGTTCGAGGTTTCCGAGGCGAAGCGCTGGCTGCTGGGCGGGTACAACCATGGCCACATCGCCAACCTTCCCTATGCCGTCGCGATGGAGATGGCGTTCGGCTTCCGCTTCACCGCGCAGAGATTCTACGAGATCGGCTTCGTCAACCGGCTGGCGCCCGCCGACAAGGTGGTCGACGTGGCGATGGAGATGGCCGAGCACCTGCTCAGCCTCCCGCCGGCCTCGCGGGTCAACACGCTTCACATGATGCGCCGCATGCGCCCGAGCGTGACGCCGGCGCAGGCCAATCTGGCCGCTCGCCTGCACGAGCACGGAGCCAAGAGCGACCTGATCGAATCCCGTGCCGCCTTCTCCGAGAAGCGCAAGCCGAACTGGAAGGGCTGGGATAACCCGGACGATCGCTTCAACCTGCCAGACCTGGAACAGTAGAGGCCGGATGCGTCATCGCTCCTGCGAACAATTGCCGGGCGGAGGCGGCTGCGTCACGCGTTGCCTTCGTCTGCTTGGTTTCATCATCGCGATCGCCTTCGCCGGGGTCGGCACATCGGCGAGTGCACAGGCGCCGCAGAACGGTGAGGCCTCGGATGCTCCGGAGCAGGCAACCGCTCCGGATCCGTTCGGGCGATCCACCCCGGCCGGGACGATCAATGGCTTCATAGGCGCGATCGCGGATCAGGACTACGAGCGGGCGAGCTTCTTTCTCGACCTGTCCGCCGTGGCACCGGGGCGCAGGGCCACCGCCGGACCGGAGCTCGCCCGGCATCTGCATCGCACACTGGACCGCCAGGGAAGCATTTTTCCGGCCAATCAACTCAGCGACGATCCGGCCGGCAATCCGGCGGACAATCTCGACCCGGGGCTCGAGGAAGTCGGCACGATAGGCGCCGGGGGCGATGCCCAGGCGCTGCTTCTCCGTCGCGTCAGCGAAGCCGGCGGAGAACACTGGCTGATCGCGGCGGAGACCCTGGACGCTGCTTCGCGATTGAGCGAGGAAGGGCCGGAGGTGGCCGCCGAGGCCTGGCTGCCTGCAGCCTTCACCAGCAGGAGCATCGCGGGCGCTCCGGTCTCTCACTGGCTCACCTTGCTGGGTGCGACAGTGGTCGCGTTCGCTGTGATCTGGCTGGGCCTGCGTGTCGTTCTCTTCGCGTTGCGACGAGTAGGCCATCGTGCCGCCGGACTTCACCAGTTCCTGAAGGCGATTCAGGTGCCGCTCGCGCTTTTCGTCGCGTTGCTGATCGCGAATACGGTGGCACCGCTTCTCGGTGTTTCCATCGTTGCGCGGCAGACTTTCGGCTGGTTGAGCGCGGTGATCGGGCCCTTGGTGCTGGGCTGGTTGCTGCTGCAGCTGGTCGATACCGTGAGCGACCGGGCGCTTTCGGGGATCGAGCGATGGTCACGCGCGTCGGCTACCTCGATCGTCCGGTTCGCGGGCCGCGTGGCGAAGGCGATCATCATCGCCGTGGCGATAATGGCCTTCCTCGACGCGCTCGGCTTCGACGTCACCGCCGTGATCGCAGCACTCGGTATCGGCGGCCTCGCGTTGGCACTCGGTGCGCAGCGGACCGTCGAGAACCTGATCGCTCGCGTATCGATCATCTTCGACCGACCGTTCACGGTCGGCGATTTCTGTCAGATCGGCGACGTCGTGGGCACCGTCGAAGACATCGGCATGCGCTCGACGCGGGTGCGAACCTTGGCCCGCACGTTGGTCACGATCCCGAACAGCAACCTGTTGGCGTCGGAAATCCAGAACTATGCGCCCAGGGACCGGTTCTTGTTCAACCCGGTTCTGCATGTCGCGACGGAAACTCCGCCGGAGAAGCTGAGGGAACTGCTGGCCAGCTTGCGCGCGGTTCTGAAGGGTGACGAACGGTTGCTGGGCCAGACCGCCCGTGTTCGGATGGTGGCGCCGGCAAACGACCGTCTGCCGATCGAGCTGTTCGGCTACATCCTCGCCGCCGACTTCGACGCCTTCCTCGAAACGCAGGAAGACCTCATGCTCAAGCTGCTCGATGCGGTTGCCGTGCAGGGGCTGGCGCTGGCTCCGCCGACAATCAACCTTCGCCGCAGGGTCGAGGCCGCCCAGTAGTCCGACCTCGACCGCGGCAGTCGGTGGAGCGTTTGCTGCCGCCCCGTCGCCTCACGCCTCGCCGTAGTGGACGCGGCGGTACGCGCGGGACGGGATCATATCGTCAGTGTGCACGTCCCAGAGCGTCGCGACATCCCCCGCCTGATGCTCGGCGAACAGCCGTTCCATCTCGCCGAGACGGTTGATCGTATTGCCGCGCATCCCGAAGCCCTTCGCGACCGCGGCGAGGTCGCCCCGGCCGTGGATCGCCTGCTTCGGCTCAATGTTCCGCGCCCGGAACTTATGGAACTCAGCGCCGTAGCCACCGTCGTTCATGATGTTGATGAGCAGTCGGATGCCCTGGCGGCGTATCGTCTCCAGCTCCTGGACGTGCATCAGCAGGCTGCCGTCACCTTCGATCAGCAGCACCTTGCCGTCGTTGCGGGCGGTGGCGACGCCGATCGCGGCCGGAAGGCCGGAGCCGATCGCGCCAAAATCGTTCACGACGTGCCAGCGCTCGGCCGCGCGGCCTTTCATGTGCGTCATGGCCATGCTGAAGTAATGGCCGCCGCCGACGACGATGTCCCAGTCCTTTGGGATCACCCGGTCGAGCTCCAGCACCATCTTGCGCGGGTCGACGGTGCCGGGCTGTGCCTGAAACTCCTTGGAGTCCGGCACGTCCGCCGCAACCATCTCGGCCATTTCGGGCGTGCGGAAGCCGGTCCGGGAAACGCCGCGCTGCTCCATACGCTCGAGTATCGCCTCGACCGCCGCCTTGGCATCCGCCCGGATGTGCAGATCGGCCGTGCGAAGGCCCTGCCACCAGCCGCGCGGATTGATGTCGATCTGCGCCACCTGCGCGCCCGGGTAGAGGTAGCCGCCTTCGGTCGTGTAATGGCCGAGCCCGGCGCCGACGCCGATGACGAGATCGGCCTCGGCGAACCGCTCGCGGGCGAAATCGCTGGCGAACGCGCCGGCGATGCCGATGCCGTAGGGGTTTTCATCGAACAGCCCTTTGCCGAAGAGCGACGTGGCGAGGAGGGCACCCGACCTTTCCGCGAGCGCCTCTAGCACCTTGCCGGCGCCGGAGCGGACGGCGCCCCGCCCACCGATGATGATCGGCTTCTCAGCTTCCGCGATCATGTCGATCAGCCGGTCGACCACCATCGGGTCCGGCAGCGGGCGCTGTGCGATCGGGGTGATGTCGCGCGACGGGATGTAATCCGCCATGTACGGATACTCACGCGCCTGCAGGTCCATCGGGATGCTCAGCACGACCGGCCGACGCTCCGTCTGCGCTACCTGGAAGGCTTCGCGGACATTGTCGAGCATGCGGTCGATCGAGCGCACCGGAATGAAATGCGCTCCGGTCGCCAGCGTCAGCGGTGCCATGTCGATCTGCTGCAGGTACCACGCCGAGCCGATCGGCGCGTCGCCGGCGAAGACGACCATCGGCACGTTGCCGCGCGCCGCGATCGTCAGTGCCGTCATGATCTGCGTGAACCCGGGGCCGCACGTGGTCGAGGCGACGCCAACCTTTCCGGTGGCGCGCGCATAGCCGTCCGCCATGGCGCAGGCACAGTGCTCATGCCGAGCGTGGATCATGCGCACGCCGTACTGGTCGGCCATCTTCTGAGCCCAGTACATGTTGGCATCGCCCATCAGGGTGTAGACGATCTCCACCCCTTCCGCGACGAATGCCTGAGCGAGGACGTCGGTTACCTGAAGCTTTTCCACCCTACTGTCCTTTCCTGGCAAACAGGCCGGTGATCATTGATTTGAGCGCCTTCCAGAGGAGGCTGATAGCGTTCAGCTCCCGGGCCGGGGCAGGTCCGGCCTTCGGCTGAGCCGCCGGCGCCCCGGCAGGCGAAGCGGGAGCCGCGCTTTCGGCCGTCTCGGCGCCCCCCGTCGGACGATCGTCAGCCGCAGCGGCACGCGCTGACAGGTTCTTCGAGAACTCGGCGAGCAGGGCCTGGGCCACATGGACGCCGCCGGCGTTGGCGAAGGTTTCGAGCGGCCCGGTGACGTTGAACTCACCCTCGACGGAGAGAGTCGTCTCGTTCGTGCCAGTGAGAGAGAACCTGCCGGATGCAAGGGCTCGCGAAGCGCCGCGCTGGTCGATCCCGCGCCCTTCGACCGTGCAGGTTTTGCTGGAGTCGTCGAAGTTCAGCACGGCTTCGCCGCGGAATGTGGCCACGGTCGGGCCGAACTTTACCCGGATCGAGCCGCGCCAGGTGTCACCGCCCGAGTCCGGAGAAAGCTCGGCCCCCGGGATACAGGAGGCGACCACGTCGGGGTCGCGGAGCAGGGGCCAGACGACATCGGGCGGCGCGGGTATGACCGTCGTTTCGCTGAGAGAAGGCATGGAGCTTCCTGGTAGAGGGGCGGCGACCTCAGTACTTCGGCATCAATCCTTCTTCGATCGCCTTGATCTGCAGCGCCAGATATTTGGAGTAGATGCGGCACTGCGCGAGGCTGCCGGCCATGAACCAGAGCCCCTCCTGTGCGGTGCGCTTCCACATGTTGCGCATCTCGCCGTCCTCGCCGATGCCCCACACCTCGCCGACCTTGTCGGCGATCTCGTCGCCGAGGAGACGGCGCACCAGTTCTTGCTGCGTGTAGTAACCCGTCGCAAGCACCAGCAGGTCAGCCGGCACGACGCGGCCGTCCTTCAGCCGCGCCCCTTCGGGCACGAAGCGCTCGATGTCGTCGAACTGCAGCAGGCCGATCTCGCCGTCGATGATGAGGCCGGAGCAGCCGGCGTCGAGATAATAGCCGCCGCCACGCCGGCGATATTTCATCTGGTGGCCGGTGAGGTCTTCACCGAGATCGTACTTGAAGCCTTTCGCCTTCAGCCCGGCGATCAGGTCCTTGTCGTACTCGACCATCCGTTCGACGGCGAGCTGATAGCCGCGCACGATCAGCGGATAGGTCGCGGCCGTCGCGATCAGGTCGCAGTCTTCGAGCGGCCCCTCGTCGTAGAGCGCGTAATTGAGCTTCGCGCTCGGGTCGATGCTGACGACGGTGGTGGATCCACGCTGGATGATGGTCGTGTCGGCACCGTGACTGTAGAGATCCTGCGCCACGTCGTGGCCACTGTTGCCGGTGCCGAGCACCAGCGCTTTCTTGCCGCGCCAGGGCGAACCGTGGGTGAAGCTGTGCGAGTGCACCACCTCGCCCGCGAAGTCTTCGAGGCCGGGAAGGGACGGGATGCGCGGGATGCCGCTCACGCCGTTGGCGAAGACGACGTGGCGCGGCCGCATGATGCGTTCGCTGCCGTCGGTGCGCTTCAGCCGCGCTGTCCAGTGACCCGCTTCGTGGTCGTAGCTGCCGCCGACGAACTCGGTTCCCGTCCAGAAATTGATCTCCAGCGCTTCGGCGTAGGCTTCGAACCAGTTCGCGAGCATGTCCTTCGGTATGTACTTCGGCCAGGTCGGCGGGAAGGGCATGTAGGGCAGGTGGTTGACGTGTATCTGGTTGTGCAGCGCCAGCGAGTGGTAGCGCTTGCGCCAGTTGTCGCCGATGCGCTCGTGCTTGTCGACGACGAGCGTGTCGACGTCCAGCTGGTTGAGGCGCGCGGCGATGGCGAGCCCGGCCTGCCCGCCGCCGACGACGAGCACGGTCGGGT
>JAJUGE010000125.1 GCA_029268305.1 Alphaproteobacteria bacterium | reverse complement strand
GCGCGGCGGCTCACGACGCACCTCGTCGACCATGCGCAGATTCAGCCTCGTTCGGTTCCGTGGCGCCATGTCGCGCGATTGTCTCCGATGGCCACCGGTGGTTCCGTTACCGGATGGCGAAAAGCGGCCTTCCCGACCCGGCCCTTCGCCGGCTGATTCTTACCGGGATAGGCGTTAAGGTTCAACGAATTGAATCCCTCAGGCGGCGATTCCGTGGTCGGCGGCGTACGCCTTCAGCTTTGCTCGAACGCTATGGTCGGGGAGCCGTTCCAGCGAGCGAATATACTCGGCGAGCGACGAGACCGAAGTGCTGCGCACCATCGCATGAATGCGGCCGACCGCCGGCGGCGGCATCGAGATCGAGCGGAAGCCGAGCCCGACAAGCGCCAAAGCCTCGATCGGATCCCCGGCCATCTCGCCGCAGCAGCTCACCGGCACGCCGGCTTCGTCGCACTTCGAGACGACGAACCTGAGGAACGAGAGAACCGCCGGCGAAAGCACGTCATAGCGCTGCGCGAGGCGCGGGTTCGTGCGGTCCGCGGCCAGGAAAAACTGGAGCAGATCGTTGCTGCCGACCGAGAGGAAATCGACGCGCTGCAGCAGCGCCGGCAATTGCCACGCGAGCGACGGCACCTCGAGCATCGCTCCGACCCGGAGGCGCCGGGGCAGCTCCGCGCCGCGCCGCTCCCGCCGACGGATCTCGGTCGCGAGGATCGAGCGCGCACGCTCGAACTCCGCCACCTCGGTCACCATCGGGAACATGACGTTCAGGTCGCGCCCGGCCGATGCGCGCAACAGGGCTCTGAGCTGCTGATGGAGCAGATAGGGACGGTCGAGAGCCACCCGAATCGCACGCCAGCCCATGGCGGGGTTCGCCTCGCGAGTCGTCCGCCAGTAGGGCAGAATCTTGTCTCCGCCGAGATCCAGGGTGCGGAACACCACCGGCCGGTCGCCGACGAGATCCAGTACCCGCTGGTAGAACTCGGTCTGCGCCGCCACGTCGGGAAGCCTGTCCTCGACCATGAACGGGACCTCAGTCCGGTAGAGGCCGACGCCGGCAGCCGCGCTGTCGTGGAGATGCTGCAGGTCGATGAAGAGGCCGGCATTTATGTTGAGCACGATGCGCACCCCGTCGAGCGTAACGGTGGGCTCGTCCTTCTGTGCGGCATAGATCGCCCGCTGCTCCTCCCGGGCGCGCACGCTCTCGACGAAGGCCTGCTGGATCTGCTCCCCCGGCCGGATGAAGACGATGCCGTGGTCGCCGTCGACGATGACGGTGTCGCCGGGCTGGATGTTGCCGAGAGCATCGTCGATGCCACCGATGACCGGGATGTCGAGGGCACGGGCGACGATGGCGACATGAGCGGTCGGCGAGCCCTGCTCGAGGATCACCGCCTGCAGGTTCTTGCGGCTGTAGTCGAGCAACTCCGCGGGCCCCATGGAGCGGGCGACGAGAACCGCGCCTTCCGGCAGCTGCGAGGCGATGCTCTGGTCCGCTTCCGGGTCCGCCAGGTGTTGAAGCAGCCGGTTGCTCAGGTCGTCGATATCGTGGAGGCGCTCGCGGAAATAGGGGTCGCGCACCTGGCGCATGCGCGCACGGGTATCGTCCTGAACCTTGCGCACCGCCGCCTCGGCCGTGAGGCCCCCGCTGATCGCTTCCCGGATGCGCTCGATCCAGCCGCGGTCCTGGGCGAACATGCGATAGGTGTCGAGCACGTCGCGATGTTCGCCGCTGCTGGAGAGATCGGCCGCGGAGAACATGCTATCGAGCGCGCTGTACATCTCGCGCAGCGCCACCGCCAGGCGCTCGAATTCGGCCTCGGGATCCTCCGCCACCATGCGCCGCACCGGCAGCCGCGGCTCGTGCAGAACCGCCGTTCCGATAGCGAGTCCGCCACAGAGCGGCGTGCCAGACAGGCGCTTCGGCCGGGTGGAGGTCTCGGCCGAGGTTTCGGCGGCGCCGTCGCCGAAGATATCGCGCCCGGCCACCAGCTCCGCCACGACCATGGCCACGGTCTGGAGCGTCTCGATCTCGTCTTCGGTGTACTGGCGCGGCGTCCTGTTCTGGACCACCAGAACGCCGAGCACGCGACCGGCGCGCAGGATCGGCACGCCCATCAGCGAATGATAAATCTCCTCCCCCGTCTCCGGCCGATAGGCGAAGTCCGGGTGCGACTGGGCCTCCGATAGAGCGATCGGCAGAGCGCGTTCGGCGATGTGACCGACGAGGCCCTCGCCAATCGCGAGTCGTGTCACCCGGACGGCCTCGGGATTCAGGCCCTGGGTCGCATACAGAACCAGCATGTCGCCGCCGCGACGGATGTAAATCGAGCAAACCTCGGCCACCATCTCGGCTGCGATAATCCGCACGACGAAGTCGAGCCGGTCCTGCATGCTGCCGGGAGCGGCCATGACGTCCCGCACACGCCGCAACAGTCTCCGCGCGGCTTCCCAGCTCTCGCGCTGCTGCGTCATCGGCCTCAGGCCTCGTCGCGCTGCCGCGCGTCGATCGCGGCAGCCGCCTGCTCGACCAGCTCCTCGATGATCTCCGCCGTCGGCTGCTCGCGCGTCACCATGCCGACGCTCTGTCCGGCCATGACCGAGCCGTTCTCGACGTCGCCCTCGATCACGGCCCGCCGCAGTGCACCCGCCCAGAAATGCTCGATCGCGAGCTGTGCCTCCTTCTGATCGAGCTCGCCCGAGCGGAAGCGCCCGATCACCTCGTGCTGGAACTCGACGAACCGACGCATGCCGGCGTTCTGCAGCGCGCGCACCGGTATGACCGGAAAGCGCGGATCCACCTGGACCGAGGTGACGGCGTCGCGTGCGCCGCTGCGGAGAAAGACGCGCTTGAAATCCGGATGCGCGATCGATTCGGTGGCGCAGACGAACCGGGTTCCGAGCTGGCAGCCGGATGCCCCCATCTCCAGATAGGAGAGCACCGCTTCGCCGCGACCGATCCCGCCCGCGACGAACACCGGCACCTCGCGGATCACCGGCAGGATCTCCTGCGCGAGTACGCTGGTCGCGACCGGGCCGACATGCCCACCCGCTTCGGTCCCTTCGATGACGAGCGCGTCGGCACCGTCGCGGACGAGCTTCCGCGCGAGGACGAGGGCGGGGGCGAAGCAGACGACCTTGCCGCCATATTCCTTCACCTGCCGGATCGAGCTTCGCGGCGGCACGCCCCCCGCCAGCACCACGTGCCCCACCTTCTCGTCGGCACAGGCCCCGATCAGCTCGTCCAGCTTCGGATGCATCGTGATCAGGTTGACGCCGAACGGCCGGTCGGTCATCGCCTTCGTCGCCCGGATCTCCTCGGCGAGACGATCCGGCTCCATGGCGCCGCAGGCGATCACGCCGAAGCCGCCGCCATTGGAGATGGCCGACACCAGATTCCGTTCGGATACCCAGGTCATCGCACCGCCCATGATGGCGTGCTGCGTCCCGAGGAACTCACGGCCGCGCCGCCACAGCCTGTCGAGATGAGCGCGTGCCTCCGGAGAGCTCATCGAGCCGCGGTGCCGCTCACACCTGGTCGAGGCCGTAGGCGGTATGCAGCGTGCGGAGCGCGAGCTCGGCATATTCTTCTGCGATGAGGACGCTGACCTTGATTTCGGACGTGGAGATCACCTGAATGTTGATGCCGCGCGAGGCGAGCGCTTCGAACATCTTGCTGGCGATGCCGGCATGGCTGCGCATGCCGACGCCGATCACCGAGACCTTGACCACGTCGGGGTCGGGCACGATACCGCTGAAGCCAACATCCTTGCGGATCTCCTCCAGCCTGGCGACCGTCCGGTCGAGGTCGGACTTGGCGACGGTGAAGGTGAGGTCGGTCGTCCCGCCGCCGCCGGAGACGTTCTGCACGATCATGTCGACATTGATGTCGCTCGCCGCGAGCGGCCCGAAGATCGAGGCGGCGATCCCCGGCCTGTCGGCGAGGCCGGTCAGGGTGATCTTGGCCTCGTCGCGGCTGTAGGCGATGCCGCTGACTACTTGCTGTTCCACGATTTCGTCCTCATCGACGACGAGTGTGCCGGGCTTGTCTTCGAAGCTGGAGAGAACCTGGACACGCACGCGGTGGCGCATGGCCATGGCGACCGACCTGGTCTGGAGAACCTTGGCCCCCTGGGAGGCCATCTCCAGCATTTCCTCGTAGGTGATCCGGTCCAGCTTCCGCGCCCGGGTCACGATCCTCGGGTCGCAGGTATAGACGCCTTCCACGTCGGTATAGATGTCGCACCGGTCGGCGTTGAGCGCCGCCGCGAGCGCCACCGCGCTGGTGTCCGATCCGCCTCGGCCCAGCGTGGTAATGCGGTTGTCGGCGGTGACGCCCTGGAAGCCGGCGATGACGGCAACCTGTCCATCGTTCAGCCGCCGCTCGATCGCCTCGGTCCCGATCTCCTCGATCCGGGCCCGCCCGTGCACGCCGTCGGTGCGCAGAGGAATCTGCCAGCCGAGGAAGGAGCGGGCGGGCACGTCGATCGCCTGCAAGGCCAGCGCGAGAAGGCCGCTCGTGACCTGCTCGCCCGAGGCGACCACGGTGTCGTATTCGCGCGCGTCGTGGAGTCGGGAAATCTCGCGGACATAGTCGACGAGCTGGTTCGTGACCCCGGACATCGCCGAGACGACGACCGCGACCTGGTTCCCGGCTTCGACCTCCCGTTTCACGCGGCGCGCGACATTCTTGATTCGGTCGACGTCCCCGACGGACGTGCCTCCGAACTTCTGTACGAGTCGCGCCATATCAGTCAGTGTCCTTCGGGTGCACCGCACCCCGGGCGGGACCATCTCGGACCGGCGCCTGCAAACGACCGCCGGTTGCCCCCTGTGGGCGCGCGTAACATATTCGCTCGGCGACGGCCGGCGCAAGCTCGGACCGGCCCGGCGGTGAGCGGAGATGCATCCGATGCGGACCTGGGACGACGGGGGTGGCACCACCCTGGACCCGGAAGAGGCGAGACGATTCGAGGCGCTCGCGGACGAGTGGTGGGACCCGCACGGCAAGTTCCGCCCGCTTCACAACTTCAATCCGGCCCGGCTCGGCTATCTGCGCGGTCGGCTGGTGGGCCATTTCGGCCGCGACCCGCTCGCCCGCCGGCCGCTCGAGGGGCTGCGCCTGGTCGATCTCGGCTGCGGCGGCGGGCTGGTCGCCGAGCCGATGGCCCGGCTCGGGGCGAGCGTCGTCGGCTGCGACGCGGTGCCGGCGAACGTCGGCGCCGCCGCCGCGCACGCCGCGCAGGCTGGCCTGGAGATCGACTATCGCCACTGCCTCGCCGAGGATCTGGTGGCGGCGGGGGAGAGCTTCGACGTGGTCCTGGCGCTGGAAGTGGTGGAGCACGTGGCCGACGTGCCGCTCTTCCTGCACGCCTGCCGCCGATTGCTGCGTCCGGGCGGATGCCTCGTCGTCGCGACGATCAACCGCACGGCCAAGTCCCTGCTGCTGGCCAAGATCGGCGCCGAATACGTGCTCGGCTGGCTCCCGCGCGGCACCCACGACTGGCGCCGCTTCCTCCGCCCATCTGAGATCGCCGCACACCTCCGCCGCGAGGGCCTGACCGTGCGCGACGTGACCGGCGTGACCTACGCCCCCCTGACCAACGAATGGCGCCTCTCGGCCGACACCGACGTGAACTACATGCTGACGGCGACGGCGGGGTGATCGCGGCCGATCGGGTGCGGACCGGACGCTATCTCGCGCACTCGCGAACGATCGAGACGACGCGGTCGATCTCTTCGTCCGTCATCTGCGAGCCGGACGGGAGACAGAGACCGGTCTCGAACAGCCGCTCGCCGACCGCCCCGCCGACGTGCCTCGCCTCCCTGAACACCGGTTGGAGATGCATCGGCTTCCATACCGGACGCGCCTCGATGTTCTCCGCCTCCAAGGCGAGGCGGACATGCTCGCGATCGTTACCGAATCCTGCCGGATCGATCGTGATCGCCGTCAACCAGCGATTTGACCGGCCGTAGTCCGCCTCCGGCATGAAGGCGATCCCCGGCAGATCGCACAGCTCCTCGCGGTAGCGGTCGAAAATGGCCCGCCGCTTCGCCACACGCTCGTCGAGGACCGAGAGCTGCCCGATGCCGATCGCCGCGAGCACGTTGCTCATGCGGTAGTTGTAGCCGATCGTCTCGTGCTGGTAATGCACCACTGGCTCCCGCGCCTGGGTCGAGAGAAACCGGGCCTCGGCGATCAGCTCTCCATCGTCCGAAGCGAGGAGACCGCCGCCGGAAGTTGTGATGATCTTGTTGCCGTTGAAGGAATAAGCCGCTGCCCTTTCTCCCGCGCCCGATTTTCGGCCTCGATATTCGGAGCCGACCGATTCAGCGGCATCGACGAGGACCGGCACGCCGTGGGCATCGCAGATCGTGCGGATCGCATCGAGATCGCAGCATTGCCCGTAAAGATCGGTCGGGACCACCGCCTTCGGCAGTCGCCCCTGCCTCGCCGCCCGTCGCATCTCCTCCTCGAGGAGATTGGGGTCCATCGTCCAGGTCGCTTCGTCGACGTCGAAGAAGACCGGCTCCGCACGGAGAAAGTCGATCGCGCTCACGCTGGCGATGAAGGTCAGGCTGGAGGCCCAGACCTCGTCCTTCTCGCCGACGCCGAGGATGCGCATCGCGAGATGCAAGGCCGCCGTGCCGCTGCTGACGGCGAGTGTGTGCGGAATGTCGAGATACTCGGCGAACGCCGCTTCGAACCGCTCTAGCATCGGTCCGGCCGGAGCGACGTAATTGCTCTCGAAGACTTCCTCGATCAGCGGCAGCTCGCGGCCCGACATGTGCGGCGGCGAGAGGAATATGCGCGGCGGTTTGGTAGCTGGCATTCAGTCGCACCTCGCGACGAGCGGTCGCCGTCGGGCGACGGCGCTCCGAAGGGTTAAGGGCTGGAGGAATGACGTTTGATGACGCGAGCGGGTACTCCGACAGCCGTCGTTCGGGGTGGAAGGTCCCGGACGACGGCAGCACCGGCTCCCACGATAACCCATTCGCCGACCGTAGTATATGGCGCCGCGACCGCCCCGATCCCGAGGAAGGCGCCGCTGCCGATCCGGACACCGCCGCCGAGAGTGCTCGCCGGGCCGAGATGGGCGAAAGCGCCGATTTCGCAGTCGTGGTCGACCTGCGCCCCGGTGTTCAGGATGGCGTGCGCGCCTATCACCGAATCCGGTTGCACGACGGCGTTCGCGAAGATGACCGCCCCCGGGCCGATGGCGGCGCTGTCGTGCACGACCGCCGATGCGTGGACCACGGTCTCCCAGCGAAGGTCGGGATAGCGGCCGGCAATCTCGGCCCGAGCCTTATTGGAGCCGATCGCGATGACTGCCCTCGCGTCCGCGTCGACGCCGGCACCCGCAGGGGGTATAGGTCCGATCACCGGCCGCCCCATGATCGTCCGGCCGTGCAACTCCTGGCGATCGTCGAAGATGCCTGCGATCTCGATCCCTTGTGATTCGAGGGTGGCGATCACGACCTTCGCGTGGCCGCCGCCACCGATGAGCCACAAGCCCGGGCCAAAGGACTGGCGCGCCGGGGGACTCATCGGGTATCTCTCCGGCTGCATCGTGACTGGACCAAGATCGTGACCATCCTGAGCGGTTCGGGCTATCGCCCTCTGAAGCGGGTCCTCGACATTTTCGCAAGCGTTCTGGCACTGGTCGTGCTCTCGCCGGTGCTGATCTGCGTTGCTCTACTCGTCAGGCTGCAGCTCGGCAAGCCGGTGCTCTTCCGTCAGCAACGCCCGGGTCTGAATGGCAGGCCCTTCACAATGTACAAGTTTCGCACCATGCGCGAAGCCTACGATGTCGACGGTAACCCGCTCGATGATGCGGAACGGCTGACGTCGCTCGGACAAAAGCTGCGAAAATACAGCCTCGATGAGCTTCCCGAATTCCTGAACGTGCTGAAGGGCGAGATGAGCGTGGTCGGCCCGCGCCCCCTGCTGATGCAGTATCTCGAGCTCTATTCGCCGCGCCAGATGCGGCGACACGAGGTGAGACCGGGCATCACCGGCCTGGCGCAGGTCAGCGGGCGGAACGACATTCCATGGCCGGAAAAGCTGGAGCTCGATGTCCGCTACGTCGAGAACCTGTCTCTCGGCCTCGACCTAAAGATACTTGCACGGACGCTCCGGATCGTGGCG
>JAJUGE010000124.1 GCA_029268305.1 Alphaproteobacteria bacterium | reverse complement strand
GGCGAAGCGGTCTCCTCCGCTGCTCGCCTGCTGCGTGCATCCGCCATCGCCGCAGCCAGCGGTGACCGGGCTTCGGCCGGTGCAGCCGCTTGCGATCCTGCAGCGGCCGGCGAGCCCGCGACGACGGGGGCGGCCTCACGCGCCCGGTGCCAGTTCGCGGTCGCCGGTCGAGCGAGCGAAGCCGTGACGATCGTCGCAGCCGGCGGCGACGCCTTGCCGGAGTCGCCCCACGCACCGGCGCGCGTCTCGGCTACTGCGGGTTCGGAACGGGCTTTCGACTCCTGCGGCGGGAGTGCTGCGACTACGTCGTGCGAACCGCTTTCCGCCGGGGAGGCGTCGGCGGCTGTGGCACTGGGGACCGCCGGCGCGGGATCCGCCCGCTCGGGAGAAATCCAGGTGATGCGGGTGGACCGGGACGTACCGTCCTGCACGTCCGACCGAACGGGCGCCGGCGCGGCAGCCACCTGGGTCGATTGCGGTGCGGAAGGAGCCCGAGCGATAACGGCGGATGGGGCCGAAGCGCTTCGGCTCCATCGCGCGGAAGAGCCTTGCTGCGGAGTTCCCGTCGTGCGCAGCTCGGCAACCGCTGTCGAAGGCGCCGTTCGGCCGGTGCTCCAGGTGACTCCCGATTTCGGCTCTTCCGTCCGGCGCGCCGCGACGACCGGCGGCGCGTTCGATTTCTCGGCTCGGCGGGACCACGCCCCTTGGGCGCCGGAAGCGGAGCCGGCAGATGCAGACGGGGCTGCAGCCGATACCGCAGGGGGAGCGACCGCGGCACTCGCCACCGTCCAGCGACCGATATCGTTTCGCGGACGCGACGCTATTTCGACGGTGGCGACCGCTTGTCCGCGCTGCCAGACCGGCGCATGCGACGAGTTCCGCTCCGTAGCGACGTCTCCGACCGGCCGAGCTGCCGACGGTGTATCCGCCCGGCTGCTCGTGTCGCGCCAGGGCATGCCGGACAGATCCGTCTCCGCGTGGGCACTCGGCGCGGCCGGAGGTTGCCGAGTAAGAGCCGTCGGCGCGGCGGCGACGGCGGCATTCACGTCCGCTCGCGCGACAGTCGGTGCCGGAGCGGCAGGCGCGACAGTCCCGGACCACCGCGGCGCAATGGCCCTGCTTTCGCTGCCGCCCCTGACAGGCGGCGGCACCGGCACCTCACGCGCAGTCCTCCAGACGTCCGGCCGGACTGCAGCCGCTTGGGCGACGAGCGGCGCCGGGACCGAGCGGGAAGAGGTCCAGGTACCTCTACGCTCTTGCGGCGTCGGCGCAAGCGCCGTCGCGATCCGAGAGGTCGCGGGATCGGCAGAAGCCGGTGCCGCTCCCGGTGCGCGCATCCATGGAAGGCCGCTGACTTCCGTCTCCGGCTCGCGCGGCGCCGGCGCCGAATCGGCGAGGGACAATGACGGCTCGGGCCGGACCAGCGGCGGGCGGTTCGGCTGCGGCGGCGTCACGGGAACGACGGCAGGAGCCTGCGACCCGGTGCGCTGCCAGGACAGCCCGTCCGAACGGCCGGATCCACCGACCGGAGATGCCGGAGCGGCCGGCTGCACGGGCACGCTCGCCCGGATTGCCGGACCGATTGGCGAAGCGGCGGCGGGCGCCGCCTCGACGGGAGCCGGCGCCAAGTCCGGGCGCGGCGGTGGGGCGGGCCGGGGCGACGCATTGGTCGGGGAGACAGAAGGCGCCTCGGCGACAGCCGTCTCGGCACCAAGGTCCGTCGGAACGCGATAGAGCGGCGGGAGCTGCGCCTGAAGCGCGGCGGCAGGCGACATCGGCTGCCCCGGCGCCGGCATGCCGATCGCCTCGGGCATTGCGGGTTCGTCGATGTTCGGCCCGGCTACGTCGCCCCCAGCGGCGGTCGCGCTACGCTGCCAGGGCAACGCGGCTGTTGCGACCGCACCGGCGTCGGCGCTCCCCTCGGCCGCAGCGGCCGGCGCTTCCACCGGCGCAGGTGTTTCGATCGCCTCGGGCGTGACGGATCCGCCGACGCTCGCACTGGCGGTATCGGCGCCCGCAGTGCTTCGCCACGGCAATACGGCTGTTTCGATAGTTCGGCCATCGCCGCCGTCGTTCCAAGAGGCGCGCGACTCCAAGGGCGGAGCTGATTGTGCGCCGTCGGCGGCGGTGGGTGTCGGAACGCTCCCGACAGCGGGAACGGTGGCGGTGCGGCGCGACCAGCGCGGCGCGACCGGATCGGCGGCAACCTCGGTCGCCTTCCGGTTCGATCCGCGCCAGACGGCAACCGGAGCAAACGAAGCCTGGGCCTGCAGATGGGAGGCCCCTTCTGTCCCCATACCGGACGTGGCCCGCGCTAGGCTCTCGCGGTTCAACTCGGCGGTCGAAGTCGCGACCGCGGATAGCGAGCGTTGTGGCGGCTCTTCCCACGCCGGACGCGGCTCGACGTCTTCGACTGGCCGGGACCGGGCCGGCGTGTACCAAACGATCTCGCTCTGCACGGTCTCGGCCGGTGACGCCGCTTCGCTCGCGAGTGACCGATCATCCGGCGCCACCGTTTCGGCACGTTGCCATCTGAGGCCGGAATCGGCTGGCTCTTCGACCTTCGTCGCCACCTCGCTGCGGGGCGGCGGCGGCAGAACCCGTCGTGTCGGCAGAATGCCGTCGGACCGTGCCGGCACCGGCGCCTCGGGCAAGCGCGGCGCGACCGGCGGCACGCCCCAGTGATCGCGCGGACGCTCCGGCGAGGACGGCGGATCTTCGGCAGGAGGCGCCTCTGCGAGCGATGCGTTCTCCGCTTCCCGAGGCGGAGTCGCCACGGGCGGGGCGTCGGCGCGAGGCGGTTCCGGTTCCGCGGGCGCCGGCGGTACGATTGGTGGCGGGACGGGAATTGCCCGCGGCCGCTCCCAGGTCACCGCCGGCGGACCGGCATCCGGATTCCGGGCGATCTGGGTCGGGCCCGCTGACGGCGGCGAGAGAACCTCGTCCAGGCTGGCCTGATTCAGCCGACGCGTCTCCACCGCGGAATCAGGATCGGAGGCTTCGGTCGGCCTGCCGACCTGCAGCGGGGGCAACTGTGCGAGCTGGCTTGGCGGGCGCTCTCCCGGCCTGTGCCGAGGCGGCTTGGGCGGGGGGCGAAGCTCGACGATCTCGGTCGACCGTCGCTCCGTTCCGCCGCCGGCGGGCGGCCGAAGCGCCACCGCTTCCGTGCGCGAGCTCGCCGGAGGCACCAGCGCGAACTGCGTCTCCGTCTGACTCCGCCGCGACGGGGGTGGCCGAAGAGCGATACGTCGCCCGAACCTCGCCGAATCCGGAGGACGAAGTCCAGCAAATCCGAGTGCCCGCTCGGTCGCTCGACGTCCGTCGCCGAGTGCGCTCAAATCGACGGTGACGCCGCCACGCGGCGCGGGCGCCTCGGCGACGGACGGGCCGGGCGCGCGCGGTGGGGCGCCGCCGATGACCACCGTCTCGGGCGGTGTCGACGGTGCCGGGCCGCCGATCACTACGGTGCGGTGTTGTGCCTCTGCGGTATCAGGGTAGGCGACGAAGGCGGCCAGCGTGAGCAAGGCGCCGTAAGCGCAGCCCGCAAGCAGCCTCCTCCGCAAGTTCTTTCCGCTTTGCCTGGTCGTCGACATGCACCCGCCACACAGGGCGCCGCGCGAATTCGCGCAGCGCACCACAAGCATGCGCCAACCTAAACCCTCGCGGGTTAACGAACAACCAGCTTTGGCAGCGGCAAACTATCGATCAACGAGATATCGCGCGCAACCGATCGTCGAGGAGCCGCTGAAGTTGCGGCTGAATGTTTCCGTTCGCCGCGACGACGCTGCCGGTCGCGATCATGCGGCTGCCGCCGTCGCGCTCCGTCACGAATCCACCGGCCTCGCGCACGATGAGTATGCCGGCGGCCAGGTCCCACGGAGCCAAGCCGTCTTCCCAATAGCCGTCGTACCGTCCGGCAGCCACCCACGCAAGATCGAGCGCGGCGGAGCCCATCCGCCGGACGCCGGAGCAGACCGCCATCATAGCGGTCAGTCGGGGAATATAGGCAGCATGGTCGCCACGGCCGCGATGCGGGATCCCGGTCGCGACGACAGCTTCCTCCACCGACCGCCGGCCCGACACCCGCAGGCGCTGATCACTCAGGAACGCGCCGCTGTTCTTTTCCGCCCAAAAGGTTTCGTCGCGGATCGGGTCGTGTATCACCCCCGCGATCACCTCGCCGTCCCGCTCGAGCGCGATCGAGGTGCAGAAATGGGGAATGCCGTGCAGGAAGTTGGTCGTCCCGTCGAGCGGGTCGACGATCCAGCGATGACGCTCGTCGGTGCCCGGGGTTTCGCCGCTTTCCTCCATCAGAAAGCCGTATCCGGGTCGCGCATGCTCCAGGACTTCGCGGATCGTCCGCTCCGCGCGCGTATCGGCGATCGAGACGAAGTTCGCCGGCCCCTTCTGCGACACCTGGAGCTGCTCGACCTCGCCGAAATCGCGGACGAGTGCGCGCGCCGCCTTGTGAGCGGCGCGAATCATGACGTTGATGTTGGCTGACGGCCGGGACACGCGAATACCCTTCCTGGCTCCTCGCAGGAGCCCGCAGCGGAAACCTAGTCCTTCGCGCGTTCGATATAGGAGCGGTCGCTCGGGTTCACCACGATCCGAGTGCCGGCCGTAATGTGCGGCGGCACCATGACACGTACGCCGTTCTCCAGCACCGCCGGCTTATAGGAGGAGGAGGCCGTCTGGCCCTTCACCACCGGGTCGGCCTCGACGACCTCCATCGTCACCGTGGCCGGAAGCTCGATCCCTATCGGCGAGCCTTCGACCGTGTTCACCGTGACCGCCATACCATCCTGGAGGAAGTCGGCCGCATCGCCGACCATGTCGCGGTTCAGGGTGAACTGCTCATAGGTCTCGTTGTCCATGAAGGTCAGGATGTCGCCTTCGGCAAACAGGAACTGACACTCCTTCTCTTCGGTGGTCAGCTTCTCGACCGTATCCTGGGTGCGCCAACGCTCGTTGGTCTTGATCCCGGTGCGGACGTCGCGCATTTCCACCTGGATGAAGGCGCCGCCCTTACCCGGCTGGATGAGCTGGATCTTGAGGACCGCCCATTGCTTGCCGTCGTGCTCGATGACGTTACCAGGACGAATCGTGTTTGCGTTGATCTTCATGTCTCGAAACCGTTTGGGGTGGCCCGGCGGTAAACGGGCGCGGAAGCTAACAGGTCGCTCCTCTCTAAGCAACGTCGTCGCCCGGGCGTTCCCCGGCGCATGACCACCGGAGATTCACCCGAATGGTGGCGGCCGGAGAGGATGGCCGCGCGTCTGCCGAAGCTTCGGGCACGGCAAGACATAGTTGCGGCCGTGCGTCGCTGGTTCGTCGAACAGGCGTTCCTCGAAGTCGAGACGCCTGCGCTCCAGGTCTCACCGGGACTGGAGCCGCACCTGAAGGCGTTCGCCACCGACCTGGAGGAGCCGTTCGGGCAAGGCGTTCGACGCCTCTATCTGCACACGTCGCCCGAGTTCGCGATGAAGAAGCTCCTGGTCGCGGGGCTGACGCGAATCTTTCAGCTCGCCCGGGTGTATCGGAACGGAGAGCGGGCGCCGACGCACCATCCCGAATTCACGATGCTGGAATGGTACCGGGCGGAGCCGGACTGGCGGCGGATCGTCGCCGACTGCGAAGGTCTCCTACGCGCGGCGGTGGGCGCGGTTCCGGCAGCGCTCGGCGGGGGCAGGCTGCGATGGAAGGGACATGAGGCCGACCCTAATGCCTCGTGGGAGCTGCTGACCGTCGACGACGCCTTCCGACGCCACGCCGGCGTCGAGCTGCTGGCGACCGCGCCCGACCCCGCGGCCCCGGATCCCAAGCTGCTGGCGGCCGAAGCACGGCGCATCGGCATCGCCACCGCGCCGTCCGATCGGTGGGACGACATCTTCTTCCGGATCTTTCTCGATCGAATCGAGCCGAAGCTGGGGATCGGCGCGCCCACAGTGCTCTATGGCTATCCGGCTTCGATGGCGGCCCTCGCCCGCGTCCACCCGGACGACCCTCGCATCGCCCAGCGGTTCGAGGTCTATGCCTGCGGGCTCGAGCTGGCAAACGCGTTCGTCGAGCTCACGGATGCGGAGGAGCAGCGGCGCCGCTTCGAGGCGGACATGGGCCTGAAGGAGCGTCTCTACGGCGAGCGCTATCCGATCGACGAGGACTTTCTCGCCGCGCTCGCCTCTGGCCTGCCGCCGAGTGCGGGAATCGCACTCGGTTTCGACAGGCTGGTGATGCTGGCGACCGGCGCAGAGCACATCGAGGACGTTCTCTGGGCGCCGGTCGCCTGACGATCAGGCCGTGAGCACGGCGAGACCACCGAGCGCAGCCGCGCCGCCGAGCCAACGCACCGCGCCATTCGCGACGAGACGCTTCGCCAGCACGACAAGCCCGAAGCCGGCGGCATGCAGCGTCGCAGTGGTGAGGAGGAAGCCGGCGGCATAACCCGTCCAGGATGCCCCGACCGGCAGTTCCGCACCGTGCGCGAATCCGTGCAGAGCCCCGAAGGCGGCCGTTGCAGCAAGAGCCGGCACCAGGAGGCCACGCCAGCCGGCCGCCACCATCAGCGCCAGCACCAGACCCGAGGCGCCGATCGCGAGTTCCATCCACGGCATCGCGACGTCACCGAGGCCGAGCGCGCCACCCGCCAGCATCGAGCCCAGGAAGAGCAGCGGAAATGCGAGTCCCACGCGCCCGCCGGTCTGCCCGGCCAGCAGGCCTACGGCGACCATGGCGAGAAGGTGATCGAGTCCCGCGAGCGGGTGCAACAACCCAGCCGAGAAGCCGTGTACCGCGCCCACACCCGTATGCGCCTCGGCGGCACCCGCCGCTCCCGCCACCAATGCCGCGACCGCGGCGCCTCTGAACCAACGTGCCATAGTAATCCTTGCTCCCTCTTGCGGACGGGTGCGTCTTGTAGGCTCAGGCGCTCGCGGCGTCCAGCCCGCCCGCCTCCTCGATAAAACGCACGACGTCGGCGAGCCCCTCACCCGATCTCAGATTGGTAAAGACGAACGGCCGCTCGCCGCGCATTCGCCGGGCATCCCTATCCATAACGCCGAGATCCGCCCCGACCAGCGGCGCCAGGTCGGTCTTGTTGATGATGAGCAGGTCGGAGCGGGTAATGCCCGGCCCGCCCTTTCGGGGAATCTTGTCGCCGGCCGAAACGTCGATGACGTAGAGCGTCAGGTCGGCGAGCTCCGGGCTGAAGGTCGCGGCCAAATTGTCGCCGCCGGACTCGATGAAGCAGAGCTCCGCCTTTGGAAACCGCGCAACCATCCGATCGACGGCCGCCAGGTTGATCGAGGCATCCTCCCGGATCGCCGTGTGCGGGCAGCCGCCGGTCTCGACCCCCTCAATGCGCTCCGGTTCCAGTACGCCCGAGCGGGTGAGGATCAGCTGGTCTTCGCGCGTATAGATGTCGTTGGTGATTGCGAAGATGTCGTAGCGCGTGCGCATCGCCTTGCAGAGGGCTTCGAGCAGCGACGTCTTGCCGGACCCGACCGGCCCGCCGACCCCGACGCGAAGCGGCCCAGGCGAAGGAGCCCGACTGCGGTCCCTCGACGGGTCGATCTGGATGACGCTCATGACCGGAACAACCTCGTATATTGCGTTTCATGCTTCATCGACGCCCAGTCCACCATCGGCGTGGCGCTGCCGATGTCGGCGAGCGAGGCGGTCTCGGCGGCGCGTGCCGCCTCCATCACCGGCGGCTCCAGCATCGCGAGGATGTGCAGCCCGTCAGACTGTCCTAACGGGACGAGCCGGACCGCCGCCGAGACCAGACTGGCGGCGAACGCCTGGAGGTATAACGGCAGCACCGTCTCGAGGCCGATCCGGTTGATCGAACACACCAGGCCTACCGCGACCGGCAGGACCGGCTCGATCCCCTCGGCGTCGAACCCGCGCATCCATTCGTCGAGCACGGGGTGCGACCAGCCGGTTCGGACCGCGCGAAGAAATGCGGCCCCCTGCTGCGTGCTCTCCATCGCCAACTCGGCCGTGCCGCGAAGTGCGGCGCCGAGCTCGACGACCGCGCGCCGGTCCGGCACCGTCTCGGCGCGCCAGGCCGCGGCGAGGAGGATGCCGTCGGTGCGGCCGGCTCCGAACAGAAGGACGGTTCGGACCCAGCGGGCTGTCGTATCGGCATCCTTCACGAGCCCGGCCTCGACGGCGAACTC
>JAJUGE010000123.1 GCA_029268305.1 Alphaproteobacteria bacterium | reverse complement strand
CAGCCGCCCGAGCCGGTCGGCGAGCCAGCCGAACACGAGCAGCCCTGCCGTCGCGGCGATCCCGGCGGCGCCGAACGCGCTCGCGGCCGTCAGGGGTGGAAAGCCGGTCTCGACGAGGAAAGCGACGATCTGAGGGTTCACGGCGAACATGCCGACCGCCGTCAGGAAGTTCACCACGAACATCGCCCAGAAGGTGCGGGTGCGGAGCGCCTGCCTGAGCGTCATCGCCGCCGCCGGCGCCGGCATTCCCGTCGGAACGGGGGCGGGATCGGCGGGCCGTCCGGCCTCGATCAGCCGCCACGGCATCAGACGGATCACCAGCACCATCGCGAGGATCGCCCCGCCCATCACGGCATAGGAAGGCCGCCAGCCCATGCTGTCGATCATCACCTGGACGGTGGGGGCCAGGATCAGCGTCCCCACGCCGGACGAGGCCGAGACGAACGCGATCGCCGTGGTGAGACGGCCGCGGAACCAGCGCGCGAGCAGCGCCCCGTGCGGCACGACGCCGACCCCGGTCGCGCCGATGCCGGAGAGCATGCCGATGAAGATGTAGAACTGCCAGAGCCGGTCGAGCTGGCTCGCGGCGAGGGCGCCGATGCCGAGGCAGAGCAGCCCGAGCGGATAGACCACGCCCGGCCCCCAGCGGTCGAACAGCCGCCCGACCAGCGGCGCGGAGAGGCCGAAGAACAGCATGTACACCGAGTAGACGCTGGAAGCCTCTGCCCGGTCCCAGCCGAAGGTCTGGCTGAGCGGCAGGAGGAACACCGCGTAGGCCTCGGTCGAGCCGCGCGAGATCGCGCCCAGCGCGAAGCAGATTCCGAGCGTCAGCGCCGCGATGCGTCCGAGACGCCGCCGTTCGTCCGTCGAAGCGGTCATTGTTACCGTGGGCGCACAGGAAAGGTCCGCCCGGGAAGGGCGGACCGGAAATCACACGCTGAAAACGTGGGCCGCGGTGCTCAGCTCTTCTCCATGTCGGCGAATACCTCGCTCGCGGTGCGGAAGGCCTCGACCGCGGCGGGGACACCGGCATAGACGCCGACCTGGAGGAACACCTCCTTGATCTCGTCCTTCGTCATGCCGTTGTTGAGCGCGCCGCGGGTGTGCAGCTTCAGTTCGTGCGTGCGGCCGAGGGCGGCGAGCAGCGCGATGTTGATCGTGCTGCGGGTCTTGCGGTCGAGCCCGTCACGGCACCAGACCGTGCCCCAGCAATATTCCGTCACGAACTGCTGCAGGTCGTGCGTGAAGGGATCGGTCGACCCCTTGTTGATCGACGGCTCGACATACGAGTCGCCGAGAACCTCGCGACGGACTTTGAGGCCCTGCTTGAATCCTTCGGTCTGGTTGTACTTTGACGTGTCCATGACGTGGTCTCCTCTGAGATGTGTCCCGTTCGGGCGCGCGCAGCGGCCGTCGCGCAGGCTCATCAAATGCAATTCGGGGATCGAGGGCAAGCAGCCTTGCCGAGGCCATCCTGCTTGACGCCATCCAGCCGGGGGCCGATCTCTAGGAGACCGACAACCGGAGTGTCCGATGACTTCTACCCCGACCGACAGTTCCGACCTGCTGAACTTTCTCGACGACCTGCTGAAGAGCGCGAAGGCGGCGGGAGCCGAGGCCGCGGACGCCATCGCCGTCGAAAGCCGGTCGTTGAGCGCGGCGCAGCGGCTCGGTCAGCCGGAGCGGATGGAGCGATCGGAGAGCCAGGATCTCGGGCTCCGGGTCTTCGTCGGAAAGCGCCAGGCGATCGTGTCGACCAGCGACCGCAATCCCGACACCATCCGCGAGCTGACCGAACGCGCGGTCGCGATGGCGCGCGTGGCGCCGGAAGACAGCTTCGCCGGCATCGCCGATCCCGAACAGGTGGCGCGCGAGATTCCCGATCTCGACCTCTGCGACTGGGAAGAGCCCGCCGCCGAGGTGATGATCGAGCGCGCGCGCCTGGCCGAGGAAGCGGCTCTGGCGGTCGAAGGCGTGACCAACTCGGAAGGCGGCGCGGCCGGCTGGGGCCTCAGCCGGATCGCCCTTATGGCGACGAACGGGTTCGCCGGCGCCTATGCCCGCTCGAGCCACTCCGTCAGTGCGGTGGCGCTCGCCGGCAGCGGCACCGGAATGGAGCGCGACTACGACTACAGCAGCGTCGTGCACGGTAGCGACCTCGACTCGCCCGAAGAGATCGGCCGGCGCGCCGGAGAGCGGGTCGTGCGGCGGCTCAATCCGCGAAAGACCGGGACCGCCCGCGTCCCGGTCGTGTTCGAGCAGCGCCTGGCCGGCGGCCTGGTGCGCCACTTCGCCGGCGCCATCAACGGCGCGGCGATCGCGCGCGGCACCAGCTTCCTCAAGGACAAGCTCGGCCAGAAGATCTTCGCCGACGGCATCTCGATCGTCGATGACCCGCTGCGGCGTCGCGGTCTCGCCTCCAAGCCGTTCGACGGCGAGGGAATCGCCGGGCAGAAGCGGTCGTTCGTCGCCGATGGCGTGCTGCAGGGCTGGTTCCTCGACCTGCATTCCGCCCGCCATCTCGGGATCGAGACCACAGGCCACGCCGCCCGCGGCACCTCCTCGCCGCCATCGCCGTCGCCGACCAACCTCTACCTCGAGCCGGGATCGGTCTCGCCCGAGGAGCTGATGGCGGACATCGAGCAGGGACTGTTCGTGACCGAGCTGATCGGCATGGGCGTCAATCTGGTGACCGGCGACTACAGCCGGGGCGCCGCCGGCTTCTGGATCGAGAACGGCAAGATCGCCTACCCGGTCAGCGAGATCACCATCGCCGGCAGCCTGAAAGACATGTTCATGGCCCTGGTGCCGGCCAACGACCTCGTCTTCCGCGCCGGCACGAACGCGCCGACGACGCGCATCGACGGAATGACCGTGGCAGGGCAGTAGCGGCGGCTTAACTGCGGGCTGATCGCAACAACCTGCAGAGCACTTTAAGCCTTCATTCAACCTTCGCGAGCATATACGATCCCCTCAGTTCACAGCTTGGGGGGAACGATGAACCGCGGAATGGTCGCGGTGGTAGCGCTCTTGCTACTACCGATCGTAGCCGGCTGCGCCCAGAGGAGTAGCCGAGATGTCTATCAAGCGAGCGAGGTCGGTCGGACGACGGCCGCCAGCTTCGGCACCGTCATCGACGTGCGCCAGGTCGATATAACCGGGGAGAATACTGGAACTGGCGCACTCGTTGGCGGCGTAGCAGGCGCAGGCGCAGGATCTTACATCGGATCAGGCTCCGGCTCGGTCTGGGGCGGCCTCGCAGGTGCCTTGATCGGTGCTGCCGCAGGTGCAGCGGCGGAGCAGGCGATGGCCGATCGAACTGGGGTGGAATACACCGTCGTGCTCGAAACGGGAGTGACCCTGACCGTTGTGCAGGACGTGGGCGAAGGTGAGGAGCTTTTGCCAACGGGAGCTCGGGTCATGGTTCAAAACAGCGGCGGCTACCAGCGTGTGCTCCCAGCCTCCCATCTTCCCACGCAGATCCAACGCCCGAAGGGCATCAAGGTTGTGGATTGAGGAAACCGGCCATGAAGAAGCTACTCCTCGTTCTGGCTGCCGCACTTGCCCTGTCCGCTTGCACGGGGACCGTCGAAGTTGGCTCGGTGTCACTGGACCAACAGGAATACGCTCGTCCGGTAAGCGGGCATTACGCTGCCCTAGTGCAGACCGGTGGCTGGAAGGTGAAGACGAAAGCTGCTGCTTTTTCTTGCTCTGCGTGGGACTTCGATCTCGACCTGAACAACAGCTATCAGGAAGCGATGCAGACAGGTCTGACCCGGGCACTAGCCTCGGTGGATTTCATCGAGGCACCACTCTCCGGGCCCGAGATCGAGGCGGCCGGCTATGATGCCCAACTCGTGGTTCACCAGGGAAATGTTTCCTCCACCTTCGCTGTCGCGCCGCAATTCTTCAGCGGAAGTGCGAGTGGCCAGGTTGAGCTAGACGTGATCTTGGCGATCGTCGAACCCGAAGGAACCACCTACCAGCAGACGGTAGCTGCCTCGGGCACCGGTTCGGTCTCCGTCTTCACGTGTCCAAAAATTGCCGAAGCCGTAGCCGATGCTTCGAGACGGGCTGTGAGGGACTTGACGCAACGATCAGTCCTCCACATACGGGACGCCTTGATGAGCAACCAGCTTTCAGGTGGCACACCGTAGGTGCATCTCTCCAGGAGTTGTTCCCAGTTCTCTGTTGGCTGGACAGACGACGTTTGGCCCGCGGCCCTGCGTCTGCGCCTGTGTCGGCGGTGCGCCGGCGTGATATAAGCCGCCCATGGCGCAGCGACTTCCAGCCAGCGGCGCCCCCGCCGGCATCGGCGGATCGGCCACCGCGCATCAGCCGACCGGCACCCTCGTCCGGCGGTTGTGGCGTGAGCACCTATCGCGGCAGAAGTGGCGCACTGGCCTCGCCCTTCTCTGCATGTCCGTGGCGGCCATGGCGACCGCCGGGAACGCCTGGCTGCTGCAACCGGCGCTCGACGAGGTCTTCCTCGAGCGCGACGAGACGATGCTGGTGCTGGTGCCGCTCGCGATCGTCGGGCTTGCCCTGATCAAAGGCGTCGCCGGCTATGCGCAGGAAGTGCTGATGGCCTTCGTCGGCCAGCGCATCATCGCCGACCTGCAGAAGGCGATGTTCCGCCATCTGATGCGCGCCGACGTCGCCTACTTCCAGGGGAACACCACCGGCCGCCTGATCTCGCGCTTCACCGTCGACGTTCACTATCTGCGCGGGGCGCTCGAGAAGGCGCTGACCGGCATGGCGAAGGACGCGCTCACGCTCGTTTGCCTGGTCCTGGTGATGTTCTATCAGGACTGGCGTCTGGCGCTGCTCGGCTCGGTCGTGCTTCCGGCGACCGTGCTGCCGATCCTGCATTTCGGACGGAAGATGCGGCGGGTCTCGAGCCGGACGCAGGAGCATATGGGCTCGCTGACGACGCTCCTCGACCAGACGTTCCAGGGTGCCCGGCACGTCAAGTCCTACGGCATGGAGGCGCACGAGACGAGCCGCGCCAACCAGATGATCGACGGGGTCTTCCGCCTGATCTACAAGACCGCGCGCATCCGCTCCGCCTCGCGGCCGATCATCGAGCTGCTGGCGAGTTCCGCCGTCGCCGGCGTGATCTTCTACGGCGGCAGCCGTGTGCTGGCCGGCACTACCACGCCCGGCGCCTTCTTCTCGTTCATCGCCGCGCTGCTGATGGCCTATCAGCCGCTCAAGGCGCTCTCCTCGATCAATGCCGAGTTGCAGAACGGCCTCGCCGCCGCGGAGCGAATCTTCGGGCTGCTCGACGAGCCGCCCGCGATCGTCGACCGGCCTGGCGCGCGCCCGCTGCAGATCGGCGACGGCACGATCCGCTTCGAGCGGGTCTCGTTCGCTTATGGCAACGACGGTCCCGTCCTGCACGACCTTTCGTTCGAAGCGTCGGGCGGGAAGACGGTAGCTCTCGTCGGCCCGTCCGGGTCGGGCAAGTCGACGATCCTCAACCTCATCCCGCGCTTCTTCGACGTGCAGTCCGGCAGCATCTCGATCGACGGCACCGACATCCGCGACGCCACCATCGCCTCGCTTCGAGCGGCGATGGCGCTCGTCAGCCAGGAGGTCGTGCTGTTCGACGACACGGTGCGCGCCAACATCGCCTATGGCCGGCCGGGTGCGAGCGACGCCGAAGTGGAGGAGGCGGCCCGCGCCGCCGCCGCGCACGAGTTCATCCTGGAGCTGCCGGACGGCTACGCGACCCGGGTCGGCGAGCACGGCTTCCGGCTGTCCGGCGGACAGCGCCAGCGGATCGCGATCGCGCGGGCGATGCTGAAGAACGCGCCGATCCTGCTGCTGGACGAGGCAACCTCGTCGCTCGACGTCGATTCCGAGCGGCAGGTGCAGGCGGCGCTGTCGCGTCTGATGCAGGGGCGCACGACGCTGGTGATCGCACATCGCCTCTCGACCGTCACCGAGGCCGACCTCATCCATGTCGTCGACCAGGGGCGCATCGCCGAGTCCGGCACCCACGCGTCGCTTCTGGCGCGGCGCGGCATCTACGCACGGCTGCATGCGATGCAGTTCGCTCCCGGGGATGCTGCCGGTCGAGAGGCGACGCTGGCGACAGCCGGCACCTGAGGCCGTGAAGCTGCATCGCCGACTGCTGCGAAACCCGCCGGTACGAGAGGCGGTCGCGGCCATCCTGACCGGTTACGTCAGGCTGGTCTATCGCACCACCCGCTGGACCAGACAGGGCGACGACTCACTGGATCTGCTGGTCGCCGAGGGCGTCCCGATCATCCTGTGTTATTGGCATGGCCGGCTGCTGATGCTGGCGCCGGGCTGGCGCTACCCCGACCGGACCCACCTCCTCGTCTCGTCCCACGCCGACGGCGACCTGATCGCCTCCGTCGTGGGGCGTCTGGGGTTCGGCACCGTCCGCGGTTCGAGCCGTCGCGGCGGTGCGTCCGCCTTCCGGCAGATGCTTCGCCTGCTCGCGACCGGAGCGATGATCGGCATCACGCCCGACGGGCCGCGCGGGCCGCGCATGCGCGCCGGCTCGGGCGCCGTCATGCTGGCGCGAGCGGCCGGCGCCGCACTGGTGCCGGTCGCCTACGCGACCGCCGCCCGGCATGTGGCGTCGAGCTGGGATCGGTTCGTCGTTCCCCGGCCCTTCTCCCGCGGCGCCTACCTGATCGGGGCACCTTTGCGCATCGCGCGGGACGCCGACGCGGATGAAGTCGAGGCGATGCGACGGCAGCTGGAAGGGTCCCTAACGAGTCTCACCGCCGAGGCCGACCGCCTGTGCGGGCAGCGGCCGATGGTGCCGGCAGCGGAGATACCGACATCCGGGGAGCGGGCGGCCGCCGCCCGCGCGGCGGAGTAGTGCTCGGTCTCTATCGGCGGCTGAGCTGGGCCGGAAGCCCGTTGATTCACGTCTGGCTCCGCATGCGGGCGAAGGCGGGTCGGGAAGACCTTCCCCGTCTCGGCGAGCGTCGCGGCGTCGCCTCGACCGCGCGGCCCCCGGGACCGCTGATCTGGGTGCACGGCGCCAGCGTCGGCGAAGCGGTCTCCGCCCTTGGCCTGATCGAGCGGCTGCGCTGCGCCCGGCCGCAGGTGACGGTCCTGGTGACCTCCGGCACGGTGACCGCGGCCGAGATGCTGGCGAAGCGGTTGCCGCCGGGTGTCATCCACCAGTACGTCCCGGTCGATGCCCCTGCTTTCGTGCGGCGATTTCTCGGTCACTGGCGACCGGATCTGGCACTTTGGCTGGAATCGGAGCTCTGGCCCAACCTGCTGACCATGACCAAAGACGCCGGCGCCCGGATCGTGCTGGTGAACGGCCGCCTCTCGGCCCGCTCGTTCCGCCGGTGGCGGCTCGTGCCGGCGGCGATCGGACGGCTGCTGCGCTGCTTCGACCTCTGCATCGCCCAGAGCAAGCTCGACGCGGCTCGCCTTCAGGCTCTGGGCGCGGGCAGGGTCGTCTATCACGGCAACCTGAAGCAGGCGGCACTGCCGCTGCCTCACGACGAGGCATCGCTGCAGGCACTGAGGCAGGCGATCGGCACAAGGCCGGTCTGGCTGGCCGCCAGCACTCATCCCGGCGAGGAGGAACTGATCGCCGACGCGCACCGCCGGCTGCACCGCGCCCACCCCGACTTGCTGACGATCATCGCCCCGCGACATATTTCGCGCGGGAATGAGATCGCTCGGCGCCTGCGCCCGCTGGGATCGAGCCGACGCAGCGAGGGCCTTCTGCCCGACGACGCGACCGAGATCTATCTCGCCGACACCATGGGCGAGCTCGGCGTTCTCTACCGCTCCGCCCCGATCGTCCTCGTCGGCGGCTCGCTGGTGCCGCACGGTGGCCATAATCCGCTGGAGCCCGCACGCCTCGGCTGCGCCGTTCTGCACGGGCCGCACATGCACAATTTTGCCGAGATCGCCGCAGAAATGGACGCGGCCGGTGCCGCACAGGCGGTCTCGAACGCCGAGGAGCTCACGGCGGCGGTCGAGGCTCTGCTCGCCGATGCCGGCCGGCGCGAGGATCTCTCTGCCGAAGGACTGGCCTACGTTGAGGCGCACGCCGACGTGCTGGACGCGGTGTTCCGGGAGCTGAAGCCCTTTTTGGACGCCCCGAAGGCGGCCAGCCGTGCGTGCGCCTGAATTCTGGGAGCGGCCGGACAGCCCGCTGCCGCGATTGCTGGCGCCCGCCGCCGCCCTGT
>JAJUGE010000122.1 GCA_029268305.1 Alphaproteobacteria bacterium | reverse complement strand
TTGATCGGAGGCGATCCCGGCATCGGCAAGTCGACGATCCTGTTACAGGCGGTCGGCGCGCTCGCCCGTGCGGGAACGCGCTGCATCTACGTCTCGGGTGAGGAGTCGGTCGACCAGGTGCGCCTACGCGCCGCCCGCCTCGGGCTCCGCGACGCCGAGGTGGCACTCGCCGCCGCCACCGATGTGCGGGACATCGTCCGGACACTCGATGCCAATCCGGTGGACGTGCTCGTCATCGATTCAATCCAGACGATGTTCGTCGATACCTACGACTCCGCGCCGGGGACCGTGGCACAGGTGCGCGCGAGCGCACAGGAGTTGATCCGCGCCGCCAAGCGCTGCGGCACGGTGCTGCTGCTCGTCGGCCACGTCACCAAGGAAGGCACCCTCGCCGGCCCGCGCGTGCTCGAGCACATGGTCGACGCGGTTCTCTACTTCGAGGGCGAGCGCGGCCATCAGTTCCGCATCCTTCGCGCCGTGAAGAACCGCTTCGGGCCGACTGACGAGATCGGCGTATTCGAGATGACCGATGCGGGGCTGACCGAGGTTGCGAATCCGTCGGCCCTGTTCCTCGCCGACCGTGACGGCTCCGTCACCGGCGCTGCCGTTTTCGCCGGCATCGAGGGCACGCGGCCGTTGCTGGTCGAAATTCAGGCACTGGTGGGCCCGCCGGCACTCGGCAATCCGCGAAGAGCGGTGGTGGGCTGGGACTCGGGGCGGCTGGCGATGTTGGTCGCCGTCCTCGAGGCACGTTGCGGTCTCGAGCTCTCGAGCCGCGACGTATACCTCAACGTCGCCGGCGGCCTGAGGATCAGCGAGCCAGCCGCGGACCTGCCCGTTGCAGCTGCCCTCGTCTCGTCCCTGCTCGAGCGACCCGTTCCGGACACCGCCGTTCTGTTCGGGGAGATCGGCCTATCCGGAGAAGTGCGCAGCGTCAGCCAGGACGACGCGCGCCTGAAAGAGGCCGCGAAACTCGGCTTCGGTCGAGCGATCCTGCCGCCTTCCCGTCGTGGGAGGAGGCGCGCCGGACCTTCGGGTCCCTCGAAGGTGGAAGTCGCGGTGCTCCAGGATCTCGTCGATCTGATCAGAGAGCAGCCGCGCGTGTCATTAGCGGCAACTGCCGCGGTGGCGGCCGGAAGACCATGAAAGTACCCGCACCGGGACTGCGGCAGCACAGCAGGAAGATGGGACCTAAAGCCTGATGCAGGGCCTCGACGCAATTCACGTCCTCGACATCGTCGTGCTGGGCGTCCTCCTCGTCTCGGCGATCGCCGCCTACACGAGGGGCTTCGTCAAGGAAACGCTATCTCTACTCTCCTGGGTGGGAGCCGCGTTCGCCACCTGGTACTTCTATGAGCCCGTCCGGGCATGGGCGCGGGAGATCATTCCGATCGACCTGTTCGCCGACATCGGCGCAGGGCTAGCGATCTTCCTCGGCACCTTGTTCGTGCTCTCGATCCTCACCGGAAAAATCTCCACGATCGTCGGCAATTCTCAGCACGGCGCGCTCGATCGCTCGGTCGGCTTCGTTTTCGGCCTCGCGCGAGGTGCATTTCTGCTTTGCTTCGCCTATATCGTCGTCTCGTGGATGGTGCCGGTAAGTGAACACCCGGCCTGGCTGACCGAGGCCCGGACCACGCCGCTGATCAGAGAGGGTGCCATCGAGATCGAAAAGGTCATCCCGCCGGAATGGGCGCGTTCGGGCTCCGACTCGGCCCGTCAGGTGAACCGCACCGTTCGGGATGCAGCCGAGACCGAAGCATTGCTGAGGCGGATGAACAATCCGGCACCGGCCGTCGAGGCTACGAAGCCCGCCGGCCAGGAAGGTCGGTACACGGAGGAGCAGCGCCGCGAATTGGACGAGATGTACCGGCAGATCCAGTAGGTGCCCGATGATGGCGACCACCAACCCGCTCGATGATGACAAGCTGCACGAAGAGTGCGGTGTCTTCGGCATCTTCGGCAACGACGATGCGGCAGCCCATGCTGCACTCGGCCTTCACGCTCTCCAGCATCGCGGACAGGCGGCCGCCGGGATCGTCACCTTCGACGGGAGCCACTTCCACAGTCATCGCGGGCTGGGGCACGTCAGCGACAATTTCGGCACCGAGGAGACGATCAGGCGGCTCCCCGGATACGCGGCGATCGGCCACAACCGCTACGCGACGACAGGGGCAACGGTCGTCCGCAACATTCAGCCGCTCTTCGCCGACTTCGCCTTCGGCAGCCTCGCCGTCGCTCACAACGGCAACCTCACCAACGCCCTGCGCATCCGACGAGACCTGGTCGCTTCCGGATCGCTGTTCCAGTCCACCACCGATACCGAAGCGATCATCCACCTGATCGCGCGCAGTCGCGAAAGTAACGTGGTCAGCCGCTTCATCGATGCCATGCGTCAGGTGGAAGGCGCCTATTCCCTGGTTGCTCTCACCCAGAAGAAGCTGATCGGCATCCGCGACCCGTTCGGCGTTCGACCGCTGGTGCTGGGCCGGCTCGGCGACGCCGTGATCCTGGCATCGGAGACCTGCGCACTCGACATCATCGGCGCCGAGTTCGAGCGGGACATCGAGCCCTGCGAGATGGTGGTAATCGACAGCGACGGCCTGCGAAGCCTGCGGCCGTTCCTGCCCGTGCCGCCGAGACCCTGCATCTTCGAGCACATCTACTTCGCACGTCCGGACAGCGTCGTCGGCGGCATCAGCGTCTATGATGCGCGCAAGCGGATCGGCGCCGAGCTGGCGCGCGAAAGCCACGTGCCGGCGGACGCCATTATCCCCGTACCGGATTCGGGGGTCCCCTCGGCGATGGGTTATGCCGAGGTCGCCGGCGTGCCGTTCGAGCTCGGGATAATCCGCAACCACTATGTCGGCCGCACCTTCATCGAGCCGACCGACAACATTCGCCACCTCGGCGTCAAGCTGAAGCACAACGCCAACCGCGCCCGCCTCAAGGGCAAGCGCGTGGTGCTCGTCGACGACAGCATCGTGCGCGGTACCACCTCCGTGAAAATCGTGGAGATGGTGCGCCAGGCCGGCGCCACTGAGGTGCACATGCGCATCTCGAGCCCGCCTACCATGCACTCCTGCTTCTATGGCATCGATACCCCGGAGCGATCGAAGCTGCTCGCCGCCCAACACGATACCGAGGAGATGGCGCGGATCATCGGCGCCGACAGCCTCGCCTTCATCTCGATCGAAGGCCTCTACCGCGCGATGGGAGAGGAACGGGGCCGGAACCCGCAGAGACCCAGATATTGCGATGCCTGCTTTACCGGCGAGTATCCGATCCGCCTCGCGGATCGGGACGGGGGTGAGCGGGAGCGTCAGCTGTCGCTCATATCGGAGTTCGCCTGAAAGTGAGCGGATCGGGGCGGCTCGCCGGACGCATCGCACTCATCACCGGCGCCTCGCGAGGGGTCGGCGCTGCGGTCGCGAAGCGCTTCGCCGCCGAGGGGGCTCACGTCATCCTCGTCGCGCGCAGCCAGGGCGGACTTGAGGAAGTGGACGACGCTATCCGAGCGGCTGGGGGCACGGCGACGCTGTCCCCCCTCGACCTGCGGGACGGCGACAAGATCGACCAGATGGCGTTCGCGGTCGGCGGCAGGTTCGGGCACCTCGACATCCTCGTCGGCAATGCCGCCGTGCTTGGAGAGCTTGCCCCGGCCGGGCACATCGACCCGAAGGTCTGGGCCGAGGCCATCGAGGTCAATCTGACTGCGAATTGGCGGCTGATCCGCGGGTTCGATCCGTTGCTCCGCCGCTCCGACGCCGGACGCGCGATCTTCGTGACCTCCGGCGGCGCACGCGAAGGAGCGGCTTACTGGAGCGCCTATGCAGCCAGCAAGGCGGCGCTCGAGACGCTCGTGCAATGCTATGCGGCAGAGTTGCGAAAGACGAACGTGCGGGCGAACCTGCTCGATCCGGGCATCGTCGGAACGCGGCTTCGCGCCCGCGCCTTCCCGGGCGAGAATCCGGCCACCCTCCCCGCACCGGACGCAGTCACCGACACCTTCGTCGATCTCGCCGAGCCGTCCTGCCTCCGCCAGGGTGAGGTCGTCCGCGCTGGCTGAGAGATCGGCTGTCAGGACATGTGGCTGTAGAGCATAGCGCCGGCCACCGGAAGCTCCGCTCGCAGGATGGTGCCCGTGTCCGATTCGGTGATGTAGAGCGTCCGATTCCCGGGCCCGCCGAACGCGATGTTGGTCGTGGAATGCCCGGCGCACGAGTTCACCCGGTACAACGGCTGACCGAACGAGTCGAAGATCCAGATGCACCCCAGGCCCGTGTGGGCGACGACGAGGCCGTTGTCGGCGGTCATGGCGATTCCGTCCGGGCCCATCCCGCCGGAAAGCTGGATGAAGGTGCCCACTTTCGAGACCTGACCGTCCCCCATGATCGGCAACCGCCACACCGCGTTCGCTCGCGTCACCCCGACGTAGATGATCCGCTCGTTCCGATCGAGGACGATGCCGTTCGGACTCGGAATCGTGTCGATCAGGCAGTCGAGACGGCCGTCGGCCGAAAGGCGGAAAACGCGGCCGGTCGCGTCCTGATGGCCGGTCTGACCCTGATCGGTGAAGAACAGGTCGCCGTTCGAGGCGAAGATCAGATCGTTGCAGCCCTTGAATCGCTCCAGGCGGAAGCGCTCGCAATGCGGCTCCACCCGTCCGGTCGCCGGGTCCAGATGCATGATGCCGTTCTTGTAGTCGGCAATGTAGATGGTGCCCTCCTTGTGAACCCTGAGGCCGTTCGGCTCCCCGTCGTATTCGGCGATGAGGCTGACGTCGCCGCTCGGGGTGATCCTGAAGATACGCCCCCAGGGGATGTCGACGACGTAGAGGTTGCCCTCGCGGTCGAACGACGGCCCTTCGAGGAAGCAGTCGACCGAAGCGCCCACCCGGTTCACGCTCGCCCAGACGGAAGGTCGTCCGGAGCGGCGGAGCTCGTCGGGAAGCCGGAAGAAGACCTCGGTTCGGATTACCTCCGGCGGCTGAAAAAGCGTGATCACGGTCCACCTCGCTCCCTGGGTGCTGTTCGCGGGCGAGGATAGCAGCCGAAGGCGTCCTTACGAAGCGACGGCCTCCATGCGTCGATACTTCATACGGGCCTTCTCCAGTGCCTCCAGAATCTCCCGCCCGATCGCGCCGCCGTCGCCAGTGATCTGGTAACGCACCACCGTCTCTAGGCCGTCCACATGCGCTTCGAGCAGCGCCATGTAGTTATCGTCGATCGCTTCGAAGTTCGGATCGTTTGTGGTCGCGTAGAGGGAATAGCCGAAGGTGGTCACGAGCGGATAGTCGAACATCCCGCCCTGGCTGCCGAGCTCCAGCGCAAGCGAGCGAATCCGCGCGAGTTGCTCCGCCGCCGCCTCCGATGTGAAGTTCAGATCCGACACGAACGTTCGCAACTTCGAGATCGCATCTTCGATCCAGTCACCGTAGCTGCTCGCGAGGCCGCGGATGCTCTGCTCTGCCTGCATCACCTGCAGCGGATCGAACGGCGGCACAGCCGCCCCACCGCCGAGCTTATCCTGCAGGCGGTTGCGCTGGCGAATGAACAGGACACCGGAGCTCTGCGGCATCGCCTTCCTGTCCTCGGCCCATATGGTCGGGATCTTCCGCTCCGCCTCGCGTGTCTCCTTGCTTACCACCTGTTGCGAGCCGCGGCGGTCGGGGCCGAAATAGTCGGGCGCGAGCACGAACGGGCGGGGATGATTGACGATGTTGACGATCTTCGATCCCAGGGCCTCGGCCGTGAACGGTTTGCCCAGGACTTCGTTTGCGCCGAGATCGCGCGCGAGCTGCACGCGCTCACGTGCGGGTGCGCCGGAGATCGCGATGATTGGCGTGTAGCGGTCTGGCGAAGCGGGGCTGCGCCTAATCCAGCGGATCAGGCTCGGACCGTCGCAGCGCGGCATGATCAGATCCGTGATCACCAGATCGATCTGCGAAGCGCCCGCCTTCAGCGGGTCGGCTTCGACCAGGCGCAGAAAGTCGGCAGCCTGGAAGCCGTCCTCGGCGGAGAAAATCAGGCGGATTCCCAGAATCTCGAGGACACGCCTGATGATCGTCCGGCTGATTGCGCTGTCGTCCACGATCAGGACGGACAACCGCTCCATATACGACGCGCTCATAGAGGCCCGGCGACCCGCAATCGGTAGGATCAGATGCGCGGTCAAAATAGGCGGTGCATCGTAAAGTTTTACTATACGGCCCGACCGGCGGACCGTGGCGCTCACCGGTCTGTGTACGGATTCTCGCCCTTGCGCCACTGGATTCGGAGCGGGACCCCTTCCAACCCGAAGGTCTCACGCAGGCTGTTGGCGAGATAGCGCAGATAATCTTCGGGCATCTCGGCAGGTCTCGTCGTGAAGAGGACGAAGGTGGGAGGGCGCCGCTTTATCTGAGTGGCGTATCGTATCCTCAGACGCCGTCCTGATACCATCGGCGGCGGATGCCGATCCAACGCGTCGGCCAGCCAGCGGTTGAGTGACCCCGTCGACACCCGCCTGTTCCAGACCTCGTAAATATCGAAGACAGCCTGCATCAGCTGGTCGAGCCGCTGCCCCGTCAGTGCGGAGATCGTCACCAGGGGGATGCCGCGAACCTGGGACAGCGAGGTTTCGATCCGATCCCGAATCTCGGCGAGCTTCTCGCCCGGCGCCTCGACGAGGTCCCATTTGTTTGCCGCGAGAACGAGCGCGCGGCCTTCGTCGATCACCGAGCGGGCGATGGCGAGGTCCTGGCGGTCTACCGTCAAGGTCGCATCGAGCACCAGGACGACTACCTCCGCGAACCGAATGGCGCGTCGGGTGTCTTCGGCCGACAAGCGCTCGACCCGATCGACCACACGAGTGCGTCGTCGCAACCCCGCGGTATCGATCAGCCGGACTCCCCGCCCCTGCCACGTCCATTCGACCGCGATGGCATCCCGAGTGACCCCGGGCTCCGGGCCGGTCAACACCCGCTCTTCCCGCACGAGCCGGTTGAGCAGGCTGGACTTGCCCACATTGGGCCGGCCGACGATCGCGAGCTGCAGCGGCCTCGCCTCTGCCTCCTCGTCTTCCCCGGAGCTGGTCTCCTCCGGCTCGCCCCGGTCCTCGTCCGGCTCCGGCTGATCGGCAACGTCGACGAAGGGCTCCACGGCCTCGTAGAGATCCGCCATGCCCTCGCCATGTTCCGCCGAGATGGGCACCGGCTCACCGAGGCCGAGCGCGAAGCTGTCGAGAATGCCCCCGCGCGCAGTGCGCCCTTCGCACTTGTTCGCGACGAGGATCACCGGAGTTTGGGTTCTCCGCAGCCAGCCGGCGAACTCCTCATCGACCGGGGTGACCCCGACGCGAGCGTCGATGACGAACAGGATCAGGTCGGCGGCCTGGATCGCACGCTCCGTCTGCCGCCGAACGGCGGCCTCCAGTCCTTCGTTGGGGCTAGGGTCGAGGCCGGCGGTATCCACCACCCGAAAGCGGAGATCACCGAGACTTGCGTCACCCTCCCGCCAGTCGCGCGTGACGCCGGGAGCGTCGTCCACAATGGCGAGCCGCCGCCCGATAAGGCGGTTGAACAGCGTCGATTTCCCGACGTTAGGACGACCGACGATCGCTACGGTCGCTGTCATGTCACTGGTATGCGGCCAGGGTTCCGCTGTCCGACAGAACATAGAGCGTCCGCGCCGCGACGACAGGCGGAAGCGTCGTCGGCCCCGGTAGCTCGCGTTCCTCGATCGTTTCGCCTGTGAAGGGAGAGACGACGACGAGTCTACCGAGCGAGTTCACCAGGTAGAGCCGCTCTCCCGCGAGTACGGGTCCTGCCCAGACGACCGGAATCGTCCGCTCTTCAGGATCGGCGAACCGCGCGAGCTCTCGAACCCAGCGAACCCGGCCATCGCCTGCCAGCAGGCATATCAGCTCGTTCTCGTTCGAGACCAGAAACAGGAAATCTCCGGCCACCCATGGCGTGTTGATGCCGCCGAACTCCTGGTCCCAGACACGGTTGCCGGACAACATGTTGATCGCCGCTGTTTGTCCGCTGTGACCCGTAGCGAACGCATAGCCCCTGAAGATCACCGGCAATCCTCGGACATCGGACAACTCCGACACGCTATCGACCCGGCGCACCGACGTCAGGCTCTCCGCCCAGACCTGCCGACCGTTTTCCGCCTTGAGCGCGATCAGCTCGCCCGAAGAGAACGGGGCGAGGACCACACCCTGGCTGTAGGCGGGGCTCGCGCTCCCGAGCAGGCCCGCCGTC
>JAJUGE010000121.1 GCA_029268305.1 Alphaproteobacteria bacterium | reverse complement strand
GGCCGAGCAGGAACCCGCCGGTTGGGAAGTCCGGCCCCGGAACCATCTCCAGAATTTTGTCGAGCGGCGTCTGCGGATTATTGATCAGCGCAATGGTGGCGTCGATGATCTCCCGCAGGTTGTGGGGCGGGATCTTGGTCGCCATGCCGACCGCGATGCCTTCCGCCCCGTTCACCAGCAGGTTCGGGGCGCGCGTCGGCAGTACTTCCGGCTCCACTTCGCTGTCGTCGTAGTTGGGCCGGAAATCGACCGTCTCTTTGTCAATATCCTCCAGCAGCGTGGCCGCGAAGCGCGTCAGCCGCGCCTCGGTGTACCGCATCGCCGCCGGCGGGTCGCCGTCCATGGAGCCGAAATTGCCCTGGCCGGAGATGAGCGGCAGGCGCATCGAGAACGCCTGCGCCATCCGCACCATGGCGTCGTAGATCGCGCTGTCGCCGTGCGGGTGATACTTACCCATCACATCGCCGACGATGCGGGCCGACTTGCGATAGGGGCGCGTCCAGTCGTAACCGCCCTCGCGCATGGCATAGAGGATACGCCGATGCACCGGCTTCAACCCGTCGCGGACGTCCGGCAACGCCCGCGCGACGATCACGCTCATCGCGTAGTCGAGGTACGAGCGCTGCATCTCGTCTTCGATCGCGACCGGCTTGATGTCGAATGGTTGCGGAGGAGGTGCTGGTGTATCTGCCAATTCGGAGGTCCTGAGCCGGAAACGCCCACCGCCCACGGCGGGCCACGAGCCCTATGCTGGAATGCCGCGCAACTGGCGGTTTAGGATGTTCTTTGACCGGGCCGCGGGAGACGCCCGCTCCCCGGAAAAGTCACGGATGTTTAGCAGAATCGCTCGCGAAAGTGAAATGCACAGGTCCGTGACTTGGCCCCAGGTCGGCTTCCATACAGGGAAAACCGTTCCCGACCGGTAACGCCGTCCTGCCGATTCGAGATATTCGGCCTCAGAAGGGAATGTCGTCGTCCAGGTCGTCCGGCGGGCCTCGGTCCGGCGCACGACCTCCCCCACCGCCATACTCCGGCATGTCGCCGTAGCTGCGGTCCTGACCACCGCCCGGGCCACCGCCGAAGCCACCGCCGCCCTCGCCCCTGCCATCGAGCATCGTGAGCTCGCCTTTGAAGCGCTGCAGCACAATTTCGGTCGTGTAGCGGTCCTGACCGGACTGATCCTGCCATTTCCGCGTCTGCAGTGCCCCCTCGACGTAGACCTTCGAGCCCTTCTTCAGATACTTCTCCGCCACCTCGGCGAGGTTCGGATTGAAGATGACGATCCGGTGCCACTCCGTGCGCTCGCGTCGTTCACCGGACTGGCGATCGCGCCAGGTTTCCGAGGTAGCCAGGTTGAGGTGGGCAACCTTGTCGCCGCTCTGCAGGAAGCGGATCTCCGGATCACGGCCGAGATTTCCGATGAGAATCACCTTGTTGACGCTGCCTGCCATGTTCCTGCCCCGGCACTGGGTTAGCTGAAGCGCGACTGTACACGCTGCGCCCCGCGGTGGCCACGCCCGGCAACGGAATCCGTCCACAGGCGAGCGTGGTCCCGACCCTGCCTTTTCGCCGCCCGCAGGCGTATTATCTATGAGCGGTCCTCCGCCTCCCCACGACGTACGGTCCATGTTGGCATGACGTCCTCATTCGACGGCCCGCGCATTACCGTTCGCGGCGCGCGCGAGCACAATCTGAAGAACGTCGACATCGAGCTGCCGCGCGATCGGCTCGTGGTGCTGACGGGTCTCAGCGGCTCGGGCAAGTCGTCCCTCGCCTTCGACACGATCTACGCCGAAGGACAGCGCCGTTATGTCGAGAGCCTCTCGGCCTATGCGCGCCAGTTCCTCGAGATGATGCACAAGCCCGACGTCGACCTGATCGAGGGTCTCTCGCCGGCGATCTCGATCGAGCAGAAGACGACGTCGAAGAACCCGCGCTCCACGGTCGGCACCGTCACCGAGATCTACGACTACATGCGTCTGCTCTGGGCGCGGATCGGGGTGCCCTATTCGCCGGCCACCGGCCTCCCGATCGAGAGCCAGACCGTCTCGCAGATGGTCGACCGCATCCTCGCCATGCCCGAGGGCACGCGCCTCTACCTTCTTGCGCCGATCGTGCGCGGGCGGAAGGGCGAGTATCGCAAGGAGCTGGGCGAGCTGGCCCGCAAGGGCTTTCAACGCGTCAAGATCGACGGCGAGGTGCACGAGATCGAGTCTGCGCCCGCGCTCGACAAGAAGCGCAAGCACGACATCGAAGTCGTGGTCGATCGAGTCGTGGTCCGCCCGGACATCGCGACCAGGCTCGCCGACAGTCTGGAGACGGCCCTCGAGCTCGCCGACGGCATCGCCATCGCCGAGAATGCCGACGGGGGAGAGCGGACCGTATTTTCGGCCAAGTTCGCCTGCCCGGTTTCCGGCTTCACGATCGAGGAGGTCGAGCCGCGGCTGTTCTCGTTCAACAATCCGTTCGGCGCCTGCCCGGTCTGCGACGGCCTGGGCACGCAGCAGCACTGCGACCCGATGCTGGTCGTGCCCGACGAGCGGCTGAGCCTTCGCGAGGGCGCCATCGCGCCGTGGGCCGGCAGCTCGAGCCAGTATTACGCGCAGACGCTCGACGGCCTCGCGCGGCATTTCGGCGTCAGCACATCGGTGCCGTTCCGCGACCTGCCCGAGGCCGCCCGCCAGGGCATCCTGTTCGGAACCGGCAAGGAAAAGGTCGAGATCACCTACAATGACGGCCTGCGCAGCTATACCGTGCACAAGCCGTTCGAAGGCATCGTCCCGAACCTCGAGCGCCGCTGGCACGAGACCGACAGTGCGTGGCTCCGCGAGGAGCTGTCGCGCTACCTGATGGCCGCCCCCTGCGAAGCCTGCTCCGGCTATCGGCTGAAGCCCGAGGCGCTGGCCGTGAAGGTCGGCGGCCGGCACATTGGCGAGATCACCAATCTTTCCGTCGCCGAGGCGAAGGAGTGGTTCCTCGCCCTGGACGCGAACCTGACCGAGAAGCAGCGTGAGATCGGCGCTCGCATCCTGAAAGAGATCAACGAGCGCCTTGGCTTTCTCGACAATGTCGGCCTCGACTATCTGACCCTCGGCCGCGCCTCCGGCACCCTGTCCGGCGGCGAGAGCCAGCGCATCCGCCTCGCCTCGCAGATCGGCTCCGGGCTCACGGGCGTGCTGTATGTGCTCGACGAACCCTCGATCGGCTTGCATCAGCGGGACAACGAGCGCCTGCTTGGGACGCTGGTGCGGCTGCGCGATCTCGGCAACACCGTGATCGTCGTCGAGCACGACGAGGATGCGATCCGCGCCGCCGACTATCTGGTCGACATGGGGCCGGGTGCCGGTGTGCACGGCGGCCAGGTTGTCGCCGCCGGTACGCCGGAGGAGGTGATGCGCGCTCCGGAGAGCCTCACCGGGCAGTACCTCACCCGGATGCGCCAGATCCCGGTGCCCGAGCAGCGCCGCACCGGCACCGGCCGCAGCATTCGCGTGATCGGCGCCCGCGAGCACAATCTTCAGAACGTCGACGCCGCGATCCCGGTCGGCACCTTCACCTGCGTCACCGGCGTCTCGGGCGGCGGCAAGTCGACGCTGATCGTCGATACGCTCTACAAGGCGGTGGCGCGGCGGCTCCACGGCGCGCGCGAGCATCCGGCCGCCCATGACCGGCTGGAGGGGCTGGAAAACATCGACAAGGTCATCGACATCGACCAGTCGCCGATCGGCCGCACCCCTCGCTCGAACCCCGCCACCTATACCGGCGCCTTTACGCCGATCCGCGACTGGTTCGCCGGCCTGCCCGAGGCGAAAGCACGCGGCTACAAGCCCGGCCGCTTCTCGTTCAACGTCAAGGGCGGGCGTTGCGAGGCCTGCCAGGGCGACGGCGTCATCAAGATCGAGATGCACTTCCTGCCCGACATCTTCGTCGAGTGCGACGTCTGCAAGGGCAAGCGCTACAACCGCGAGACGCTGGAGGTGAAGTTCCGCCAGCACTCGATCGCCGACGTGCTCGACATGACCGTGGACGAAGGCGCCGAGCTGTTCCAGGCGGTCCCGGCCGTGCGCGACCGGCTCGTGACATTGCAGAAGGTCGGCCTCGGCTACATCAAGATCGGCCAGTCGGCGACCACCCTGTCGGGAGGCGAGGCGCAGCGGGTTAAGCTATCCAAGGAGCTGTCGCGCCGCGCCACCGGCCGCACGCTCTACATCCTCGACGAGCCGACCACCGGCCTGCACTTCGAGGACGTGCGGCGCCTGCTCGAGGTGCTGCACGCTCTCGTCGAGCAGGGGAACACGGTCGTGGTGATCGAACACAATCTGGAGGTCATCAAGACCGCGGATTGGATCATCGATCTCGGCCCCGAAGGCGGCATCCGCGGTGGCCGCATCGTCGCGGCAGGTACGCCGGAAGATGTCGCCGCCGTTCCGGAGAGCTATACCGGCCGCTACCTTGCCCAGCATCTGGGCTCCGCGGTGTCGGCCGGCAAGCGCAGGCGGGCTTCCTAGCCGATACCCGCCACCGACGCACGAAGGACACGGCGCCGGTGGCGGGCTGAGCTACGTCCTCAGGCGGCGCGCACCCCGGCGAGGAAATCCTCGACCGCTCGTCGGAGGTGAGCCGACTGTTCGGCGAGGTTCGCCGCCGAAGCGTGCACCTGCTCGGCGGCGGTGCCGGTCTCGCCGGCCGCCTCGGTGACCCCGCTGATGTTCGACGAGACTTCCTGCGTGCCGCGCGCGGCTTCCTGTACGTTGCGGGCGATCTCTCGGGTGGCCGCGTTCTGCTCCTCCACCGCCGAGGCGATGCCGCTAGCGATCTGGTTGATCTCGGAGATCGTTCTGCCGATCGCCTCGATCGCTGCCACCGCACCGCTCGTCTCGCCCTGGATCTCGCCGATCTGCTGAGCGATCTCCTCGGTGGCCTTGGCCGTCTGGTTGGCGAGCGTCTTCACCTCCGATGCCACGACGGCGAATCCCTTCCCCGCCTCGCCCGCGCGCGCCGCCTCGATGGTGGCGTTGAGCGCGAGCAGGTTGGTCTGCGCCGCGATGTCCTGGATCAGGCTCACGACGTCACCGATTCTCTGCGCCGCCGCCGACAGGCGGACGACCTGGTCGTTCGTGCGCTCGGCGTCCTCGCTCGCGCGGTGCGAGATCGAGGCCGACTGAGCCACCTGCCGGCTGATCTCCTCGATCGAGGTCGACAGTTGATCGGAAGCCGAGGCCACGCTCTGCACGTTCGCCGACGCCTGCTCGGACGCCGCAGCGACGGTCAGCGCCTGCCGGTTCGTCTCCTCGGCGGTCGCCGACATGGATGCCGACGTAGACTGCATCTGCGAGGTCGCCGCTGCGACGTGGCTCAGCACGCTGGAGACGGCCTCGTCGAACTCGTGCGTCAGACGCTCGATCTGCTGCGCACGCCGCTCCCGGGCCTCCCGCTCGCTGGCCTGCTCCGCCTCGAGCCGGTCGGCCTCGATCATCTTCTGCCTGAACACCTCGACCGCAGCCGCCATCTGGCCGACCTCGTCCCTCCGGCCCTGGGCCGGAATCTCGACCGACTTGTCGCCTTCCGCCAGACGGCGCATCGCGAGTGTCATCGTCACGACCGGACGCGCAATGCCTCGGCCGGTGATGACCGCAGCCCCGATGCCAATCAGAAGTGCGATGGCCGAGACGCCGATCGCCAGGAGCAGGGTCCGCCGGATCTCGTTCTCCGCCTCGTCGCCGAGCTGATCCTGGGCCGCTTCGTTGTCCGCCTTGAATCGGTCCAGCTCCTCCGCGACCAGAGGTCCGATCGTGTCGAGCTGGCCGGCGATGATCGCGTTGCGCTCGAAGGTCGCGCGAGTGATCGCCTCGAAGCTTTCGGTGTACTCGCCGATGGCAGCCGCCAGCTTCTCGCCGATCCGCTTGCTGCTGGGCAGCGCCGCGGTCATCTCGATCGCCTGCATGTAGAGCTTCAGCTCTTCGATCTGGCTCCGGAAAGCGTCGATGCGCGCTTCCGCGTTTTCCACGAGGAAGCGATGTGCCTCGAGACGCGCGAGCAGAAGGTTCCGCAGGATCAGCGCACCGCTGTATACGGCATCCGGGCTGCCCTCGCTGCGCTCCTGCTGCATCAGGGTCGTGAGATCATTCTCGATCTGCCCGCCGATCGCGTTGAGCCTGTCGACGAGCGCGTTCCGTTCATCCCGCAGCGGGAGCAGCAACCGGAAGGAGTCGGCATAGGCCAGTATGTCCGCATCCGTCCGCTGCACCTTCTCCTTCGTCTCCTCGTCGTCGATGAGGTCCAGGCCTGTGAGCATCGCCGCGTGCGCTGCTTCCGCCGCCGCGCGAGTGGCCTCGGCGTCCGCGTCGCTCCCGCCGACGATGAACTTGTTCGCGCTCATGCGCGCCGCGAGCAGGTTGATCTCCGCGTTGGAGGCAGCCTCTGTCTGGGCCGCCAGACGACGATAGGCAGCGAAATCGTCCTGCACGCTCGTGAGGCCGACCAGCGTGACGCTGCCGACGATCAGTAGAAGCACGAGGATCGCGCCCATCCCGAGCGCGATCTTGCCGGAGACCTTCAGGTTGCCGAGCAACTGGGTTAAGGGTTTCATCTTGTTCCTGCTATTGCGAGTTTTCCGCCCGGGTGCATGCGGAGCGTGCTGAGCGGAGACGCGGGGCCAACCGTCGTCACCCCCGGCGAACCGACGATGCAATCTCTGTAGGCACTCGGGAAACGCCGGCAGTTCCGACGTGCGCGGGGCTTAACGCCGAAAGGATTAGGCCTTGGTTAAGCCGCGGAGATTTGGACAGCCTGGCAGCAAATGACGGCCGACGATCCGGCAGCCGGTGCCGGCGAGTTGTCCAAAGGCGTCCGGTCCGATCCAGCCGCTGTCGAACACCGCAGAGGGCGCTCTTCGGCGGGATCAAGCGACGGCGTCAGATCACGCAGACGCCGCCCTCGCAGATCCCCAGTTCCTCGTCGCCGCGCGCCACCAGCATGTCCCAGTTCGACGGCAGCCGGATCTCGCCGCCGGTGACCTGGGGCGTCATCGCCTGCATCCAGAAATTGTGCGTCGGATGATGCCCGCCGGCGACGCAGAGAATCAGCTGCTCCGGCGTCCGGGTGATCGGCCAGGGATCCAGCTCCGTGGACGCGATGGTTTCCGGCTCGGGTGCGGCCTTGATCCACTGGTAGAGCCCTGTCTCGCGGACTTCCGATGCCGGGATGCGAGACTTCTCCCACAGGAACGTCTTGATCCGATCCTTGTCCCAGCCGAGACCGGCGAACTGGTTCGCGACGGTGCGCGACATCAGGAGGCCGCCTGGCGTCCCTCGCGCCCAGCTGTGCGAGTAGTGGGAGCTCGGGCTGCGTAGATAGCTCGCGACCCGGTGCAGGCTTTGCTCCGCTTCCTCGTCCGGCGCTTCCTTGCCGACGCCTCGGCGGACGATGTTGCTGGCGCCGGTCGCGACGAACACGGTCACTGCGTTGGTGCCCCTCGGTATGCCGAAGCGGTCCTCGGCGACGGTGGTCCACCCCGCGGGCAGCCCGTCCTCGTCCTCGGCGAAGACGGCGTTCGTGTACCGCATGCCTCCAAACATCGCCATCGTGCCCACCGAGGGCAGCGCGCCGCCGACGTTCTGCAGGAGGAGGCGGATCGCGCGGCCGATGCTGGCGCCCGCCGGATGCTGCGGATCCGGCCCGAGCAGGCCGAAGCCGGAATTCAGCCGGATCTGCTGTGCGATCGGGCCGTTAACGATCACCACCGGGAAGGTGCTCCCGGATGTCGCCTGCCATTTGTCGTGCTCGATCGCCGGATCGAGGATCGCCTCCATCGCCGCGATCAGCACCGGGAGGTATTCGGGCCGGCCGCCGGCCGCCGCGAGGGACACGGCGACAGTCTCCACCGTCGCGATGCCGCCGCGCGGCATGACTTTGCCGAGCAAATGGTCCCGCGGCAGGTCGGTGCCCTCGAGGATCCAGGACACCCGCTCTCCGGTGGGGGCGTTGAGCGGCAGGCCGTCGCCCCAGGCGTTCATCAGGAACTGACGGTTCATGCGGTCGAGTGCCGCCTCGAAGCCGTTGGCCTCGATCCGCACCTTCGGCGGCTGGCGCAGACCGGTCTCGCGCGAGCGCGGCTGCCACTCCGTAAGACCCTCGACGAAGCGATCGAACGCGGCTTCCACCGGCGAGATGTCGCTACCGACCAGGAACGGCGCGATCGGGAACACCACCATCGAGGCGTCCTGGTCGAATCCCAAGCCGGCCATTGCGTTCCGCACCACGCCCACGAAATCCTCGCGGGTCAGGATGACGGTGGGGATGCCCCTGCTTTCGAGTCTAGCGGCGACACGGCCGCATGCTGTCGCGCAGGCGCCTCAGGAGGCGTTGCCGATGATCACCGCGTCGGCGTTGCGGGCGACGACCTGCTCGACCGTATCGTCGCGATCGATCGGGACGTTGCCCATCGGGAATTCGGTCTCGGGGACGATCCGGATATCGTCGAACCGCTCCGTCAGCTTTTCGCGCAGCATCGGCAGCATGCGGTGCGACTGCCACATGTCATTCGAGAGGAAGGCGACCGTCTTCCCCTCCAAATCCGGCAGCCGGGCGGCATGGAGGCGCGTGACCTCCGTGGCACCCGACGGGTCGAATACCTCCAGAGCGTCCATCGTCTCCTCC
>JAJUGE010000120.1 GCA_029268305.1 Alphaproteobacteria bacterium | reverse complement strand
GAGGCTGCGGGCCTCTACGTCCCCGGCGGCCGCGCCGCCTACCCCAGCTCGGTTCTGATGAACGCGGTCCCGGCGCGCGTCGCCGGCGTCTCCCGGCTGGTGATGGTCGTGCCGACGCCGGACGGGGTGGTCAACGAGATGGTGCTCGTGGCGGCGGAGCTGGCGGGGGTCGACGAGATCTATCGAATAGGCGGCGCTCAGGCAGTCGCGGCCCTAGCCTACGGCACGGAATCGATCCGGCCGGTGGACAAGATCGTCGGCCCGGGCAACGCCTATGTCGCCGAGGCGAAGCGCCAGGTGTTCGGCACCGTGGGCATCGACCTCATCGCCGGCCCTTCCGAAATTCTGATCGTCGCCGACGGCGAGAGCGATCCCGCCTGGGTCGCGGCCGACCTGCTCTCGCAGGCGGAGCACGATCCCGACGCCCAAGCGATTCTGATCACCGATAGCGCCGACCTCGCCGAGCGCACCGCCCGAGCGGTCGAGGGCATGCTCGTCACGCTGCCGAAGAGGGAGATCGCCGCGGAGAGCTGGAAGCGCTTCGGCGCGATTATCCTCGTGCCGGGCCTCGACCAGGCGCCGCCGCTCGTCGACCGGCTCGCGCCCGAGCACCTGGAGCTGTCCGTCGCCGAACCGGACCGCCTGGCAGCCCGCATCCGCAATGCCGGCGCAATCTTCCTCGGCCGCCACACGCCCGAGGCGGTCGGCGACTATATCGGCGGCCCGAACCATGTCCTCCCGACCTCGCGGAGCGCGCGCTTCTCGTCCGGACGCGGCGTCCTCGACTTCATGAAGCGGACGACGCTGCTGCGCTGCAACGCAGACAATCTCGGGAAACTCGGTCCCGCCGCTATCCGCCTTGCGGAAGCGGAGGGCCTGGAGGCGCATGCCCGCTCGATCTCGATTCGGATGAACACCCGCCGCCCCGCCTCCGGGTCGGGCGCCTGAGACGAAGGCCGAGCCCGTGTCCGGCAAGCCGGCCGAGCGTACCGACCGCGTCGTCAGCATCAAGCTCGAAGGTGAGCTCGGCGCACGCAGGAACGCCGACGCGGAGCACGAGCGGGAGATCGCGATCTTCGATCTGCTGGAGGAGAACCGCTTCTCGCTCTCCAACGGCGTACCGGGGCCCTACGTTCTGCACCTTTCGATCGAGGACAACCGGCTCGTCTTCGACGTACGCAATGAAGCCGGCGAGCCGCTGCGGCGCATCGGGCTGGCGCTCGGCCCGTTCCGGCGCATCGTGAAGGACTACTTTACCGTGTGCGAAGCCTATTACGACGCGATCAAGCACGCGAGCTTGTCGCAGATCGAGGCGATCGACATGGGTCGCCGCGGATTGCACAATGAGGCTTCCGAATTGTTGCGCTCGCGCCTCTCCGGCAAGATCGAGTGCGACTCACCGACCGCACGGCGCCTGTTCACGTTGCTTTGCGCGCTTCACGCGAGCGGCCGTGAGGCAAGATGAGGCGCTGCCGGCGGGAATATCATGTAAAAGTGCCGCCGGGTTGCTAAATATTCACACTGTAACAGGCCGGAACGCCACGAGCCTCCGGCCTGCCTTCAACCAACGGATGGAGTGACTATGGCAAAAGAAGAGGTCCTGGAGTTTCAAGGTACCGTAACCGAATTGCTGCCTAACGCGATGTTTCGCGTGAAGCTCGACAACGAGCACGAGATCCTCGCCCACACCTCGGGCAAGATGCGAAAGAACCGGATCCGGGTGCTGGCGGGGGATCGCGTCAACGTGGAGATGACGCCGTACGACCTTTCCAAGGGGCGGATCACCTTCCGGTTCAAGTAACCGGGCGTGTCCACGCAATCCTCTCGGCCGAAGCTCGTCCTCGCCTCTGCGTCGCCTCGTCGCAAAGCGCTTCTGGAGCAGATTGGGATCGTACCCGACCGGATCGATCCGGCGCACGTGGACGAAGATCCGCGCCCCCGCGAGCTGCCGCGCGAGCTCGCGCCGCGGCTCGCCTCAGCCAAAGCGGTCACCGTGGCCGCCCGGCACCCTGGAGACATCGTGGTCGGTGCGGACACGGTTGTGGCGTGCGGGCGCCGCATCCTGCCGAAGCCGGCGGACGAGACGGAAGCGCGGAAGTGCCTGCAACTGCTCTCCGGCCGCCGCCACCGCGTCTACGGCGGACTGATGGTGGTCTGCCCCGACGGAAGGCAGCTCGGCAGGACCGTGGTCACCATGGTGTCGATGAAGCGCCTCTCGGAATCGGAGATCCGCCGCTACCTCGATTCCGAGGAATGGCGAGGCAAGGCCGGAGGCTATGCGATACAGGGGCGTGCAGCGGCATTCGTGAAATCCATAAACGGCTCGTATTCGAACGTTGTCGGCCTCCCTCTCTACGAGCTGTCTGCGCTTCTCGAGGGGGCCGGGTACAGGCTTCCCTGAGCACATGGCCTCGTCTCTTCCACTGCCGGTCGTGGACGAGGTTCTGGTCGACTGGGCGCCCGGTGAGATCCGCGTCGCCCTCCTGCACGATGGACGGCCATGGGAGCTGCTCGTCTCGCGCGCAAGCCGACCGACGCTCGTCGGCAACGTCTACCTGGGGCGCGTGGTAGGCATCGATCGCGGCCTCGAAGCCGCCTTTGTCGACATAGGCGAGCTCCGGCCGGGCATGTTGAGAGTCGCCCGCGGCCACCGAAAACCGCCACACGAAGGCGAGCGGATGGTCGTGCAGGTCACACGGGATGCACACGCCGACAAGGGGCCGGTGCTCACCGCTTCCATTCGCCTCGCCGGCCGCTACCTCGTGCTCACGCCGAGCCGCCCCGGAATCGCCGCTTCGCGACGCATTGCCGACGCGGAGGCGCGACAACGCCTGCAGGGGCTGGTGAAGCGGTCGATCGGACCGGATCAGGGAGTCGTAATCCGGACCGCCGCGGCGGCGAACGAGGCTGACATTCCGCGGGAGCTCGATCTGCTCCGGACTACGTGGCGGAAGATCGAAGCCAAGGCGGCGGAGACCGATCCGCCGGCGCTCCTGCATCGTGAGCTGGCGGAGCCGCTCGCCTACCTGCGCGACGTTCTTCCAGCCCAACCAATTCCCGTACGGGTCGATGATCGCCGAACGGCCGGCACGCTCGCCCGCTTCTTTGCTGAGAGGCTGCCCGATTATTCGCGCTTCCTCTCGCCGCACGAGGGTCCGACGCCGCTGTTCGAGGAGCGGCAGGTCGAGGCCGAGATCGAAGCCGCCTGCGATCGCGACTGGCCGCTCCCAACCGGGGGCTCGGTAGCAATCGAGCGGACACGGGCGTTGACGACGATCGATGTCGATACCGGAAGCGCCGGCGGCGCCCGGTCCTCCGGCAGCGACCTGATGGTCGTCAACCTTGCCGCGGCGCGGGAGGCCGCCCGTTTGATCCGATTTCGCAACGTGTCGGGACTGATCGTCATCGACTTCGCCGGCGCCGGACAGAAGACACCGAAAGTGCCGCTGATCGGCGCGATCAGAGACGGCTTCTTCGGCGATCGGGCCGCAGTCCGTCTCGGGACTGTTTCCGACTTCGGACTGTTCGAAATGTCGCGCGAGCGCCTCGGGCCGTCGCTTTTCGAGATGATTGCCGGCGATCCTCCGCGGAGCTGGGCGATGAATGCCGAGACGCGACTGCTCTCGCGGCTGCGAGGGCTCGTGCGGCGGCGCCTTCCCCCATCATCCTGCATGCTCGAAGTCTCGGAAGCCGAAGCCGTGCTGCTCGACGGGAGACTCGCCGACGCCCGCAGCGAAGCGGAGCAGCGGCTCGGGTATCCGGTGGCGGTCGTCCGCACCGGATCGGGTTGACCCCGTCGCGAGGCAGCGCGAAAGTCGCCGAAGCTCATGGAGAACGAACGGAATGGCGGAAACGGTCGACTGTGTCGTGATCGGCGCGGGCGTGGTGGGGCTGGCGGTCGCGAGGCGGCTGGCGATGGCGGGACGCGAGGTCATCGTCCTGGAAGCGGCCGACATGATCGGGACGGAGACCAGCTCCCGCAACAGTGAGGTGATTCACGCGGGGATCTACTACCCGACCGACTCCTACAAGGCACGCGCGTGCGTGGAGGGAAAGCACTTCCTCTACGAGTACTGCGCTGCTCACGGAGTGGCGCACCAGCGGATCGGCAAGCTGATCGTCGCGACCGAAGAGAGCCAGGTCCCGAAGCTGGAGGCATTGCGCGCGCAGGCCGCAGCCAACGGCGTAATGGATCTCGAACCTCTGGACGTCCGGACGATCGAGAAGATGGAGCCTGCCGTCCGCGCCGTCGCCGGGGTGTTCTCGCCCTCCACAGGCATCATCGACAGCCACGGCCTCATGCTCGCCTACCAGGGCGATGCCGAGGCTCACGGCGCAATGATCGCGTTCCGGAGCCCGGTGACCGGAGGGATGGTGACGGACAAGGGAATCCTGATCCGCACCGGTGGTGCGGAGCCGATGGAGCTCCTGTGCCGAAGCGTCGTCAACTCGGCCGGCCTGCATGCGACCCGTCTTGCCGCCCAGATCGAGGGCATGCCGACTGACCTGATCCCGCGCACCTATTATGCCCGCGGGTGCTATTTCTCGATGGTGGGTCGCAATCCCTTCTCTCACCTGATCTATCCGATGCCCGAGGCTTCGGTGCTCGGCGTGCACGTGACTCTCGACATCGGCGGCCAGTGCCGTTTCGGGCCGGACCTCGACTGGATCGACACGCTCGACTACAGCGTCGATCCGGCGCGTGCGGAGAAGTTCTATGCCGCCATCCGCACCTACTTTCCCGGCCTGAAGGACGGCGCATTGCAGCCCGCTTATGCCGGCATCCGGCCCAAGATCCACGGCCCCGGAGAGCCGCAGCCGGATTTCCTCCTGCAGGGTCCGCAGGATCATGGCATTCCGGGACTGGTGAACCTGTTCGGGATCGAATCGCCGGGGCTGACCAGCTCGCCGGTTATCGCCGACACGGTGGCGGAGATGCTGGCCGGCGGATGACGTCGATACGGTCGCGGGGAATTTGGCTTTCCTGCACGGCGTCCTGAATCATCGAGCGCCGGGAACCGCCTCCGGTGCGAAACCGCAGCCGCCCGGGGATGAATGATGCTTCGCCTGATCGCGGCCATGTGCCTCGCGGCACTTGTCGCCACAGCCTGCTCCAGCGTGCGTGAGTCGAGCCCCGAACGCACCGCGACAGAGCAACTCCTCATCTCGACCGCGATCGACCGCGCCGCGGACAAGCTGAACCTGGAGATCCCGCCGGGAACCAGAGTTTTCCTCGATGCCGGGGGGTTGGAGGGGCCTGATGCCCGCTATGCCGCCAGTGTCGTGAAGGACCGCATCCTGAGGAGCGGCGCTCATATCGCCCTCCTGCGCAACGAGGCCGATGCCGTAGTAGAGTTGCGCGCCGGGGCGCTTTCCATCGACGATGGACAGACACTGGTCGGAGTGCCGAACTTCGACGTTCCCATTCCCCTGGCCGGACCGATGGCGTTCCCCGAGGTCCCCTTCTACAAGCAGAAGGAGCGGAAGGGCGTCGCCAAGTTGGCCGCCACCAGTTACTGGGTGTCGGATGGCCGTCTCATCGACTCCACCGGGCCGCAGTTCGGCTATTCGCACGAACGGGAGGACAGCTTCATCATGTTCTCTTGGCGCAGGAGCGATCTGCCGGAAGAGAGTGAGCCGGGATTGTTCGACCCGTGGTGAACCCGAGGCGATCAGGATAGATACCGTGAACGAAGCCTGCGGCTCAGCCTCCAGCGAATGAGCCCGAGCCCACCGCGAACCGCGAGAGCGCGAGCGTAGCGGAGAAGAATCCCGAGCCCACCCGAAGCAACGAGGGCTCCCGCCAGCCATTCGATCGATAGCATGGGCATCCCCGCGACGAGCGTGGCCGCGGGCGGAAGCCACGCATACCGTCGCAAGGTTCCGAGGGTGCGGCTCAGAGCCTCGGCGGCGCGTTCGATGGCGCGAATACGGGACAGATGCCGTCGAAGCACCGCTTCCTGGCGCGCCGGGTCGAGCGAAAAGAAGACCTTCGCGACCCGGGCAACCACATCGCCATCGGGTTGCACCATCGTCCAGAGATGCGGCCGGTCGTCGACGATCAGACCGCCGTCGCCATAGAGGCGGGCCAGGTGAACCAGCGGCGACAACGGATTGCCGATCGTCACCATGCGCGCGCTATCTCCGGGCCAGAGCGGACGCGCTCCTGAAAAAGTCGCCGACGAGGCGGACCAGGCTGCCCCAGGTCCCGATCGAGGTCTGGATCATCTCGTCGTGGATTCTCCTGGTGACCTCCTGATCGACGCCGAGAAAACCGGTATGGATCCGGGTCACGACGTCGCCGTCCAGCTGCACGATCGTCTGCATGCTGATGTTGTCGGTCCCGATTTCCCAGATCTTCCGCACCAGCACGACTTCTTCGGGCTGGACGGGAAAATCGAAGCGCCTCCCGAGCGCGGCCTGTTTCTGCTCGATCTCATCGTGACCGTAGTCGTTCGTGAGCGCCGACGGATCGAGCACACCTGCCTTGACCAGGGACTCTCCTCGCACCGCTACGGCGTTGAACACCCCCTTCAACTGACTCGTCTTCTCCTCGATCCGGCACGCCATCTGCAGCATCTGTCGCTCTTCCGAAGAGAGCGCCGGGTTGAGGTCCGGTGCACGGACATGGGCATCCGCCCGCTGCTGCAGCCAGACCGCCAGCCTGCGCGAGCGGTCGTGCAGATCGTCGAAGGCCGAGCGCCCGCCGCGCATCGGCGGCACCGTGCCATCCTCCCCGGGCGGACGGCCCATCCCGTAGAGGCTGAGCTGCCGGTCATAGTCCCTTGCTATGTTGACGAGCGCATGGCGGATGCCGGGCATCTTCGTGCCGAGAATGCTCTCCGTCACGATCGTGTTTATCTCGAGCGTCGTGAGATCGCCCATGATCCGCCGGACGTCGTCGGCGAGCCCTTCCGGAATGAGCCGGCTTGCCATGGCGTCTCGCGAACGAGGCTCAGCCGCCTCTCGGTGGCGTCGGTTGAGCGGGCGCTGGCTGCTGCGGGACCTGCAAGAGCCCGGCTCGCGCCGCCTTCAGCAGCTCCAGGACCGTCTCGATGTTCTTCCGTACGATCTCCAGACCCTGAGCTTCCCTGCCGGCATGGAAGGCGCGCAGCGTCTCGAACTCGGGCGCCATAAGACCGGGGTTGAAGACGGTGACGATGTCGCCTTGCACCAAGTCGATCTTGGTGAGAATCACTTCCGGATTCCGGGCATAGTCGATGTCGGGATCCGGTTGATTTCCCCCACCAAGCTTCACGTTGCCGATAGCCGTCACGATGCGGAGCTCCACCAGATTGTCGACCGCCCGTTGCAGCCTCGTGATGATGCTCTCGTCCGCCATAGTATCCTCCACGGCTGATGACGGAGCGTATCAGAGGACGCGGCAAATAGAGAGAGGCCACAACTGCCGCTACAATGAAATTCTACGCATCCGCGGAGTAGCGACGATGCTCGAAGCCGGTAAAACATACGATGAGGTTCAGGCTGCGTTCCGATGGCGGGTCCCGCCCCGCTACAACATCGCGGCCGACATCGATCGCCACGCCGATTCCGGGCGAACGGCGGTCATCGGGCTCGACCCGCAGGGAACGGTTCGGCAATACACCTTCCTCGACCTGAAGCGCGCTTCGAGCCGGCTCGCGAACGTGCTCGCCGCGAAAGGTGTCGGACGCGGAGACCGCATCGGCATTCTGCTGCCGCAGTGTCCGGAGACCGCGATCGCCCACCTGGCCGCCTATCGCATGGGAGCCGTGGCGGTACCTCTCTTCACCCTCTTCGGCGAAGACGCGCTCGAATACCGACTTGCCGACAGTGGGGCCAAGGCGGTCGTCACGTCGGACGAATCGCTGCCGAAAATCGAGGCCATCGCCGACCGCGTTCCGGCTTTAGCCGCCGTCCTGACTGTTGGAGCCGACGATCCGGCTACCGACTTCTGGAATTGTCTCGAAAGGGCGCGCGACGACTTCGCCACCGCCGACACGGGTCCCGACGATCCCGTGCTTCTGATCTATACCTCCGGCACGACGGGGCCGCCGAAGGGTGCGCTGCACAGCCAGCGCGTGCTGCTCGGCCACCTGCCAGGCGTCGAATTGCCGCACGACTTCTTCCCCCAGCCGGGGGATCTGTTCTGGACCCCGGCAGATTGGGCGTGGGCGGGCGGGCTGCTGGACGTTCTCCTGCCTTCGTTGCACCATGGCGTGCCGGTCCTCGCGCACCGTTTCTCCAGGTTCGATCCCGAGGAAGCGTTCCAACTGATCGCGACATATGCGGTGCGAAACACGTTCATCCCGCCGACCGCCCTGAAGATGATGCGCCAGGTGCCGAACCCCCGAGATCGGCACCGTCTCGCGCTTCGCTCCGTCGGCAGCGGGGGCGAAAGCCTGGGCCCCGACCTGCTGGATTGGGGACGCGAGACGCTGGGTGTCGACATCAACGAGTTCTACGGCCAGACGGAATGCAACCTCGTCCTCTCGAACTGCGCCTCGATCATGCCGGTTCGCCCCGGCTCTATGGGGCGCGCCGTTCCGGGCCACCAAGTCGAGATCGTGAACGAAGCGGGCGAGGTGTTGGCCGCCGGAGAACTGGGTCAGGTCGCGGTGCGCCGGCCCGATCCGGTGATGTTCCTCCAGTATTGGGGCAATCCAGAGGCGACGCAGGCAAAGTTCGCCGGCGATTGGCTCCTCACGGGCGATACGGCCCACAAGGATGAGGACGGCTACTTCTATTTCGTCGGCCGCGATGACGACCTCATCACCAGCGCGGGATATCGGATTGGTCCGGGAGAG
>JAJUGE010000119.1 GCA_029268305.1 Alphaproteobacteria bacterium | reverse complement strand
GAGGTCGTCCATCTCCGCTGCGAGCCGGTCCATGGCCTCCTGCGCAGTGAAGGTGCCGGCTGTCACATCGCCAATATGCTGCCACCATAGCTGGGCGAGGCGCGGGTAGTCGGGAACGTTGATGCCGGTGCCGGTCCAGGCGGTGCGGTCGGGCGAGCGGTAGAACTCGATCAGGCCGCCGAGCTGCGGCGCACGTTCGGTGAAGCTCTCGTGCCGCACGGTGCTGTCACGCACGAAGGTGAGCCCGACATGGCTCTTTTTGGTGTCGACGGTCTTGGACCCGGCGAACTGGGCAAAGAGCCAGGCCGCCTTGCGCCGGTCCTCGGGCGTCGTCTCGAACAGCGTCCAGGCGCCGATGTCCTGATAGCCCGACTGCATGCCCTCCTTCCAGTACGGCCCGTGCGGCGACGGTGCCATCCGCCAGAGAAGCTCGCCATTCTCGTCGACGGTGTTGTTGCCCTCGTCACGCGACTTGACCATGTCCGGCACGAAGGCCGAATACCAGAAGATCTGCTGGGCGACGTTGCCCTGATTGAGGGCCGGCAGTGACTGGTAGAAGTCGAGGTCGGCCGCGCCCGGCGGGGCGTATTGCCGGAGCCACTCGTCCCATTTCTCGATCGCGTAGACCGCCGGACGGGAGTTCGTGGCGCCGCCGCGCGTGACGGAGGCACCGACCGGGTTGCAGGTTCCCTTCTCCATGCGGATGCCCCATTCGTCGACGGGCACGCCGTTCGGCACGCCGAGATCGGCGGTGCCCGCCATGGAGAGCCAGGCGTCGGTCATTCGCCAGCCGAGGTCCGGCGCCCGCTTGCCGTAGTCCATGTGGCCGTAGATCTTCACGCCGTCGATCTCACCGACGTCGTTGGTGAAGAATTCGGCGATGTCCTCGTAGGCCGACCAGTTGAGCGGCACCCCGAGCGGGTAGCCATATTTCTCCTCGAACTGCGCCTGGAAGTCGGGGTTGTCGAACCAGTCCTTGCGGAACCAGTAGAGGTTGGCGAACTGCTGGTCGGGGAGCTGGTAGAGGTTGCCGTCCGGCCCGGTGGCCGAAGCCGCGCCGAAGAAGTCGTCGAGGTCGAGGCCGGGGTTCGTCACGTCGGCGCCGGCGCCCTCCATCCACTCGGTGAGGTTCACCGTCTGGCCGAGCCGGGCATGCATGCCGATGAGGTCGGCGTCGTTGACGAACATGTCGTAGATGTTGCGCCCGGTCTGGATCTGGGTCTGCACTGCCTGGACGACGTCGCCCTCGCCCATGGTCTGCATGTTGACCCGGATGCCGGTGATCTCCTCGAAGGCGCGGGTCAGCACATCGGCCTCGTACTGGTGGGTCGGGATCGCCTCCGCCACCACGTTGATTTCCATGCCCTGGAAGGGTTCGGCTGCCTTGATGAACCACTCCATCTCGGCGAGCTGCTCCTCGCGCGAGAGCACCGAGGGCTGGAACTCCTCGTCGATCCAGCGCTCGGCCGCGGCGATGTCGGCCCAGGCGCCAGAGGGCGCCATGAGCGCGGCGAGTGCCGCGGAAGCCAGAAGCTTACGTCCCATCGTTGTCCTCCCGGTTGGTTGACGCGCGGGGTTTCCCCCGTCTCTCAGTCGGCCTCACACCCATCGGAACACCGCGAGAGCGTAGAGGAGCGAGAGGCCGAGAGCCCATACGAGGTTCGGGCCGACAAGCCCGACCCAGGCAAGGTGGATGCAGGCAGCGCCGAGGAGCGAGATGAAGAGCCGGTCGCCCCGCGTGGTGCGTAGCCCGAGGATGCCGTCGCGCGGCGCGCCTCCCGGCGAGACGATCTCCCATATCGTCATGGCGACAAGGAGAAGGCCGATCGTGCCGAAGAAGACGGCGGTCTGCCAGGTCCAGGCCATCCAGCCGAGATCGGGAAGTAGCTTCATCACACCCTCCCGAGGGCGAAGCCCTTGGCGATGTAGTTGCGCACGAACCAGATCACGAGCGCGCCGGGGATGATGGTGAGCACGCCGGCGGCGGCGAGCTGGCCGAGCTCGTAGCCCGAGATCGACGATGTGCGGGTCATCACGCTGGCAATGGGGCGCGCGACAACCGAGGTCAGCGACTTGGCCAGCAGGAGCTCGACCCAGGAGAACATGAAGCAGAAGAAGGCGGCAACCCCGATGCCCGAGGCGACGAGCGGCATGAAGATCCGGACGAAGAAGCGCGGAAAGGAATAGCCGTCGATATAGGCGGTCTCGTCGATTTCTCGCGGGATGCCGGACATGAAGCCTTCGAGGATCCAGACCGCGAGCGGGATGTTGAAGAGAAGATGCGCCATGGCGACGGCAATATGGGTGTCGAAGAGGCCCACCGATGAATAGAGCTGGATGAAGGGCAGCACGAAGATCGCCGGCGGCGCCATGCGGTTCGTGAGCAGCCAGAAGAACAGGTGCTTGTCGCCCATGAAGCGGTAGCGCGAGAAGGCATAGGCGGCGGGCAGCGCCACGGCGACCGAGATCACCGTGTTGATCGTGACGTAGATCAGCGAGTTGAAATAGCCCCAGTACCAGACCGGATCGGTGAAGATGCGCTGGTAGTTCTGCAGCGTGAAGTTCCGGGGCCAGAGCGAGAACGCGCCGAGGATCTCGTTCGTCGTCTTGAACGACATGTTCACGAGCCAGTAGATCGGCAGCATGAGGAACAGGATGTAGAGCGTCGGCACCAGCCAGCTCCATGACCGCCTCCGGGCGCGTGCGCGGGCCTCGGCGCGGGCGAGGGAGGCGGAGCTGGCGGCGGCTTCGGTCACTGTTGCGACTCCCCGCGCATCATCACCGTGTAGAAAATCCAGGAAAAGATCAGGATCAGCAGGAAATAGATGATCGACATCGCTGCGGCCGTTCCGAGATCGAACTGGCCAAGCGCGAGCTTGACGAGGTCGATCGAGAGCATCGTCGTCGAGTTGCCGGGCCCCCCGCCGGTGAGCACGAAGACCTCTGTGTAGATCATGAAACTGTCCATGAAGCGCAGAAGGACGGCAATGGTCAGCACGCGTTTCATCTTCGGGAGCTGGATGTAGCGGAACACGGCCCATTTCGAGGCGCCGTCGATACGCGCGGCCTGATAGTAGGCGTCGGGAATCGAGATGAGGCCGGCATAGGCGAGCAGGACGACAAGCGAGGTCCAGTGCCAGACATCCATGAGGATCATCGTGAACCAGGCGGCGCCCACGCCCCGGGTGAAGTTGTAGTCGAAGCCCAGGCCGTTCAGCATCCGCCCGAGCAGTCCGAGTTCGGGCAGGGCGAAGATGTTCCAGATCGCGCCGACCACGTTCCACGGGATGAGCAGCGGCAGCGCCATGAGGACGAGGCAGACGGAGACCCAGATCCCGCGCCGCGGCATGCAGAGCGCGATGCCGACCCCGAGCGGGATCTCGATCGCGAGGATGGTGAAGGTGAAGAGGATCTGCCGGCCGAGGGCCTGATGGAACCGGTCGGAGGCAAGCACGGCCTCGAACCAGCGGGTGCCCTCGAAGAAGAACACGTTGCCGCCGAAGGAATCCTGGACCGCATAGTTCACGACGGTCATCAGCGGAATGATCGCGTTGAAGGCCACGAGGACCAACACCGGGAGCACGAGGAACCATGCGGCGTTGTTCTGCGTCCTGGTCATGGCTGCGCCTCCATCGCAACCCGGCGCGAACCCGCGTAGATATGCACGCCCTCCGGCTCGAAATGGACCCGTGGCTCGTTCGGGAGCGGTGCCCCCTCCGGCAGGATCGCCGCCAGCTCATGAGGTCCGAGCGCGGCCCGGACGACCCTGTGCCGCCCGAGGTCCTCGACGCGGCGCACGCTCACCGGCAGGCCGTCGGGTGCAAAGCGGACGAATTCGGGCCGGACGCCGAGTTCCGCCCGGCCACGCACGGCGGGTGCGCCCGGCAGCGCGATCTCCTGGTCCGCGATACGGGCGCGCGTACCCTCGACCTCGATCGGCAGCACGTTCATGCCCGGCGAGCCGATGAAATAGCCGACGAAGGTGTGCTCGGGCCGGGCGAACAGTTCCTCGGGTGTTCCGACCTGAACGATCTCGCCTTCGTACATCACCACCACCCGCTCGGCGAAGGTGAGCGCCTCGGTCTGGTCATGGGTGACGTAGACCATCGTGTGAGCGAACTTGCGGTGCAGCAGCTTGAGCTGCGAGCGCAGCTCCCACTTCATCTGCGGGTCGATCACGGTAAGCGGTTCGTCGAACAGGATCGCGCTGACATCGGCGCGTACGAGGCCGCGGCCGAGCGCGATCTTCTGCTTCTGGTCAGCAGTAAGGCCGCGGGCGCGTCCTTCCGGCGGTGCGCCGAGGTCGATGATGCGCAGGACCTCCCGGACCCGCTGCTCGACCTCCTTCTCCGGCACGCGGCGGTTCCGCAGCGGGAAGGCGAGGTTGTCGAAGACGCTCATCGTGTCGTAGATGACCGGGAACTGGAACACCTGCGCGATGTTGCGTGCCTCGGTCGGCAGCTCCGTCACGTCCCGCCCATCGAACAGCACGCGGCCCTCGGAGGGGTGGATGAGACCCGAGATGATGTTGAGCAGGGTCGTCTTGCCACAGCCCGAGGGCCCAAGAAGCGCGTACGCGCCGCCGTCCGCCCATGAATGATGGACCTCCTTGAGCGCATAATCCTCCTTTCGCGCGGCGCGAGCGCGGTAGCTGTGGCGAATGTGGTGGAGGTCTATCCGTGCCATGGCTTTCTCACGCGGCGAGACCGGGGGCATGGGCGAGCGCGCGGCCGTTCGTGTCAAAGATGAGGATGCGGCGGGTATCGATATAGGCGGTTACCGCCGTCCCCGGATCAAGGTTGTGCACGCCTGGCGCCAGCATCACCCAGCGCGAGCCGCCATGGCGCACGTGGATGTAGCTCTCCGAGCCGGTGATTTCGCTGATCTCCACGGTGGTCTCGACCGCGACCGCTCCTGGCAGTTGCGGCATCAGGCCCAGATGGTGCGCCCGGAAACCGAGGGTGTAGTTGCCGTCAGCGATGGCTGCGAGTGCACCCGCCGGCACCACGGCACCGCCTTCGAGCTCGAAACCGGCTCCGGCCTTCCGGGCCGGCATGGTGTTGAGAGGCGGATCGGCGAAGGTGCGTGCCGTCAGCAGGTCGGCGGGCCGATGGAAGACGTCGATGGTGGGTCCGAACTGGGTTATTCGCCCCTCGCTCATCGTCGCGGTGTTGCCGCCGAGAAGCAGCGCCTCGGTCGGCTCGGTCGTGGCGTAGACGAAGATGGCCCCGGACTCGGCGAAGATGCGCGGAAGCTCGGCCCGCAGCTCCTCGCGCAGCTTGTAGTCGAGATTGGCGAGGGGCTCGTCGAGCAGCACGAGACCGGCCTTCTTGACGATCGCCCGGGCGATGGCGACGCGCTGCTGCTGCCCGCCCGAGAGTTCGTGGGGCATCCGCTCGAGCATCGGGCCGAGCTGGAGGAGATCCGCCGTCCGGCGCACCTCCTCGTCGATCGTGGCGCGGGCCATTCGCGCGACCCGCAGGGGCGAGGCGATGTTCTCGTAGACGGTGAGCGTCGGGTAGTTGATGAACTGCTGGTAGACCATCGCCACGCCGCGTTTCTGGACAGGCACCCGACGCACGTCCTGCCCGTTCACCCGGATGGCTCCCGATGTCGGCTGGTCAAGACCCGCCATCAGCCGCATCAGGGATGTCTTGCCCGCCAGCGTTGGGCCGAGCAGCACATTGAGCGTGCCATCCTCAAGGCGGAGGGAGACGTCGCGTATGTGGGTCTCGCCATCGACGATCCGGGTCACGTTGAGGAGTTCGATCACCGCCGCCTCCCTATTCGGCCGCCATGCGGCGCCGTTCCGCGACGTCCGCGCGCACGAAGGCGTCGAGCGCCGCAGCCTCCTCCGGCGACAGACGCAGCCCGAGCTTTGTCCGTCGCCACAGGATGTCCTCTCCCGTCTGGGCCCATTCCCGGTCGACAAGATGACGGACCTCGGCTTCCGAGAGGCCCCCGCCGAAGGCACGTCCGAGGTCATCGGGTCCCTGCGCCGCGTCCAGCACCAGGTCGGCTTCAGTGCCATAGAGCCGTGCCAGACGCCGCGCCTCCTCCGGTGCGAGCCAAGGGTAACGGGCCGCAATATCCGTTGCGAGCTCGGCCTGGCCCTCCATGGCGAAATCGCCGCCTGGCAGCCGCGCGGTTGCAGTCCAGCGAGGACCGCGACGGCCGAGCGCGGCCTCGATATGCTTCAGCGCCGCTTCCGCCAGGCGGCGGTAGGTCGTGAGCTTGCCGCCAAAGACGTGGATGACGGGAGGCGTGCCGTCGCTGCGCAGCTCATAGTCCCGCGAGATGTCCTGCGCCCTGCTCTCATGTTTCGCAAAGAGCGGCCGCACGCCAGCGAACGCCCAGACGACATCCTCCGGCCGGACCGGTTCGGCGAAATAGGCGCTCGCAGCATTGCAGAGATAGGTTATCTCCGCCTCGTCTGCGGCGGCGGCGGCAGGGTCCCCTGCATAGTCCCGGTCGGTCGTGCCAAGGAGTGTGAAGTCCCCCTCGTAGGGGATGGCGAAGATCACCCGCCCATCGGGCGCTTGGAATAAGAAGGCGCGCGTGTCGTCGAATTTCTTCGGCACGACGATATGGCTGCCCTGGACGAGGCGGACATTACGCATGTCACGCAGATCGGCATCAGGCAGCCCGTCGATCACCTGGTCGATCCATGGTCCTGAGGCATTCACGAGGCTGCGGGCGGTGACTTCCTCGACCTGCCCGCCGAGGCGATCCTCGAGCCGGACAGTCCAGAGGCCATTCCGCCGCTGTGCGGCCGTTGCCTTCGTGCGGGTTCGCACGGTAGCGCCGCGCGCGGCTGCATCGCGGGCGTTGGCTACTACCAGACGCGCATCGTCGACCACGCAATCCGAAAATTCGAAGGCCGTGGCAAAGCCGGGCCGCAGGACTCTTCCCATCGGGTCGCGGCGGAGGTCGAGCGATCGGCTCGCCGGCAGTCGTTCTCGTCCGCCTATGTGGTCATACAGAAAAAGACCGAGACGCAGCAGCCAGCGCGGACGCAGGCCAGGCTGGTGCGGCAGGACAAGCCGCAACGGACGGACGAGATGCGGAGCACTTGCCCAGATGCGTTCGCGTTCGCGCAACGCCTCCCGCACGAGCCGGAATTCGTAATGTTCGAGATAGCGCAGGCCGCCGTGGATCAGCTTCGTGGACCAGGACGAGGTTCCACTGGCGAGGTCCCCCATCTCGACCAGCAGGACCTTGAAATCGCGTCCCGCCGCGTCGCGCGCGATGCCGCAGCCGTTTATGCCGCCACCGATGACCAGGACGTCATACTGGGCCTCACGCATGGGTGCCCTCCCGTGCACCGAGCGCATATGATTTCCGCGCTCATTGCAGGCTTCGTGGCCCGCAGTTGAAGCGAAAGCTTAGCGAAAACAGAACGCCGGTCAAAGGAAACTTAGTCTGCGGGCCTAGCAGCTTCTTCCGGACCGGCGGTCTCGATCAGGTCGACGCCCGATTCCGCGCAGAGATCCCGGATCGAGGGATAGAGGCAGCGGTCGGTAATGAAGATATCGACCATGGAGAGATGGGCTATCCGCACCGGAGCGGTGCGGTCGAACTTGCTCGAATCAGCGACGAGGATCGCGCGGCGTGCATTCTTCAGGATGGCCTGCGCGACCTTGACCTCCCGGAAGTCGAAATCGAGCAGGGAGCCGTCGGCGTCGATCGCCGAGACTCCGATCACGGCAAAATCGACCTTGAACTGCTCGATGAAATCCACTGCCGCCTCGCCGACGATACCTCCGTCGGAAGCTCGTACGGCACCACCGGCGATGATCACCTCGAACGAAGGGTAGATTCGCAAGTGATTGGCAACATTGATGTTGTTGGTTATCACCATCAGGCCGTCGTGGTCGAGGAGAGCATTCGCCACCGCTTCGGTCGTGGTGCCGATATTGATGAAGAGAGACGCCCGGTCCGGGATCAGGCGCGCCGCAGCCGCGCCGATTGCCTTCTTTTCTTCTGCTGCTATGGCGCGTCGTTCGTCGTATTCGAGGTTGGCACTTCCCGTCGGAAACAGCGCGCCTCCATGCGTGCGAGTGAGAAGCCGACGGTCACATAGCTCATTGAGGTCCTTGCGGATGGTCTGGGGTGTGACCGCGAAATACGTGGCAAGTTCCTCCACCAGTACGCGACCTCGTTCTTTCGCGAGTTTGAAAATCTGCGCCTGCCGGCTTGGAAGCAACTGCAGCGACATTCGCTTTCCTTTCGTCTCCCTTTCGATGTGGGCGTTTCGCGGGTATGTCATGCGCTTGGAATAGGCAAGCATGTTCATAAGCAGCACCCTGAAGAAAATTGATCATGCCGCGGCTTTCGACGACAATGCGCGGGGCGACGCTGTCCACGTTTCAGGGCGCTCCATCTTCGGCACCGAGCAGCACTGCAGCTGCTGCGGTCGAACTCTCATCTCATTCTGATCCTGCAGGAATGCAGGTCTGCTGCCGCCTGATGGGGCAGGCTGGAAGCAGCCTCATGTCAGGTAACCTCCCACCGCTGCACGATTCGCCGTTCCGGGCTGTGCCCCTTGTTTCCGCCCTTGTTTCGCGGAGGATGAGAGGATTGCCGTTTGAAGAATGATGAACTTGCGGCAAGTCATCGTGAGTCGCCTGTTGGCGCAATTCTCGCCTATCCATCGACGAGGTCAGGAGCGGCTGGCTGGGCGCAACCTTTGCGACATCGTCTGACAGTTTGCGATCGGTATGATCCATCATTATTTGAAACTCCGCTGCATACCTAGGAGCGGCGTGATCAACCGCAGTGTCACTTTTCAGGTCGAACTGTTGGTTTCCGGGCTGCGTGGCCGCCAAAGTGGCCTTCAAGGCCGGATGTCCTTACTGGAGTAGGTGCAATGGACAAAGAGGTGCCGGTAAGGGCTGAGCTGCTGCCCAGCCCCAGGATTTTCTAATGGCGTTCAGACTTGCGGGTATTGCCGCCGTCATCGTGGCGGCAATCTTGTGGG
>JAJUGE010000118.1 GCA_029268305.1 Alphaproteobacteria bacterium | reverse complement strand
GTGCGAGTGCTACGTGCTGACGAAGGAGGAGGGCGGCCGGCACACGCCGTTCTTCGGGAACTACCGTCCGCAGTTCTATTTCCGGACGACGGACGTGACCGGGACGGTGACGCTGCCGGAAGGCACGGAGATGGTGATGCCGGGCGACAACGTGACGATGGAGGTCAACCTGATCTCGCCGATCGCGATGGACGAGGGCCTGCGCTTCGCCATCCGCGAAGGCGGGCGCACCGTCGGCGCCGGCGTCGTCGCCTCCATCATCGAATAAGCAGGCGCGGCGTTTCGTTCCGGCGAGCAGGGTTTGCCATGAAGGAGTGTAGCTCAATTGGTAGAGCACCGGTCTCCAAAACCGGGGGCTGCAGGTTCGAGTCCTGCCACTCCTGCCATTGCGACTGCCTCAGGTAAGGTGGCCCGGGCCGGCGCGTGCCGCGCGCCGGTCGGGCTCAGGTGACTGTTATGGCGAAAACGAACCCGGGGCAGTTCATCCGTCAGGTACGCCAGGAGGTATCGAAGGTAACCTGGCCGACGCGTAAGGAGACCGCGATCACGACCACCATGGTTTTCGTAATGGTGTTCATGGCGGCGATGTTCTTCTTCGTCGTCGATCAGGTGCTGGGCCTCCTCGTGCGAACTTTCCTGGGGTTGGGAGGCTGAGCCGTGGCGGCGCGCTGGTACGTAATTCACGTCTATTCGGGCTTCGAGAAGAAGGTCGCCCAGACGATTCGGGAGCAGGCCGACGCCCAGGGGATCGGCCACCTGATTGAGGAAGTCGTCGTGCCCACCGAGGAGGTCGTCGAGGTCCGGCGCGGGGCGAAGGTCAGCTCGGAGCGAAAGTTCTTCCCGGGCTACGTGCTCGTGAAGATGGAGATGACCGACCACTCCTGGCACCTGGTCAAGAACACGCCGAAGGTGACGGGATTTCTCGGCGCGGGCGGCCGGCCAGCGCCGATCGGCGAGGCCGAGGCGCAGCGCATCCTCCACCAGATCCAGGAGGGGGTCGAGCGGCCGAAGCCGTCGGTGGTCTACGAGATCGGCGAGCAGGTGCGCGTCTGCGACGGCCCGTTCCAGTCGTTCAACGGCTATGTGGAGGAGGTCGACGAGGAGCGCTCGCGGCTCAAGGTTCTGGTTTCGATCTTCGGCCGGTCGACACCGGTCGATCTTGAATACTCTCAGGTCGAGAAGCTGACCTGAACACGTCTCGCGCGGAAGGCCGAGCCCCGGCCGCACCGCGCACCGGCATTCCGCCGGCAACCAGGGGAAGACCATGGCTAAGAAAATCACGGGCTACATAAAGCTCCAGGTGAAGGCGGGGCAGGCCAACCCCTCGCCTCCGATCGGCCCCGCGCTCGGACAGCGCGGCGTCAACATCATGGAGTTCTGCAAGGCGTTCAATGCCGCCACTCAGGGCATGGAGCCGGGGATGCCGATCCCGACGGTGATCACCGTCTTCGCGGACCGGAGCTTCACCTTCACGACCAAGTCGCCGCCGGCTTCGTTCTTCCTCAAGCGTGCGGCGAAGCTCGACAAGGGCGGAGCCAACCCCGGAAAGCAGACGAGCGGGCGCATCACCATGGCGCAGATCCGCGAGATCGCCGAGCAGAAGATGAACGATCTCAATGCCAACGACATCGAGGCGGCCTGCCGCATGCTCGTCGGCTCGGCGAAGTCGATGGGCATCGAGGTGAGGGAATAGTCATGGCCAAGAAGGGAAAGCGGCTGCGCAGCCTCGCCGAGGGCATCGACCGCACGAAGGCATATGACGTCGCGACCGCGGTGAAGATGCTGAAGGAGCGGGCGAAGGCGAAGTTCGACGAGACGGTCGAGATCGCGATGAACCTGGGTGTCGACCCCCGGCATGCCGACCAGCAGGTCCGCGGCGCCGTGACGCTGCCGAACGGCACCGGCAAGACGGTGCGGGTCGCCGTGTTCGCACGGGGCGACAAGGCAGAGGAAGCGAAGGCGGCCGGTGCAGACATCGTTGGTGCCGAGGATCTCGCCGAGCAGATCCAGGGCGGCACGATCGAGTTCGACCGCGCCATCGCCACGCCCGACATGATGCCGGTCGTCGCACGCCTCGGCCGGATTCTCGGCCCGCGTGGCCTGATGCCGAACCCACGCACGGGCACCGTCACGGCCGACGTGGCGGAGGCTGTCCAGGCCGCCAAGGGCGGTCAGGTGCCGTTCCGCGTCGAGCGGGCCGGCATCGTCCACGCCGGAGTCGGCAAGGCGAGTTTCGACGAGGACGCGCTGGTCGGAAACGTCAAGGCGTTCTATGACGCAATCGCGCGGGCGAAGCCCGCCGGCGCCAAAGGCAACTACATCAAGCGCGTATCGCTGAGCACGACGATGGGGCCGGGCATCAAGATCGATGCCTCGACCCTCGGCGGTGCGTAAGCCGACGCGCAGGAACGTTCGTCGCGGGCTTCGGCCCGCGGCGGCGAGGGGCGGCCGATAGGCCGTACCGACCTGTCCGAGACTGCAGGTGCCGGAGGGGGTTCCCGACGGCGTAATGGATGTGCCGCCTGCATAGACGGGAGGCAAGCATCGGTCGGAGAAGCGTCTCCCGGCAGAGCTTGCACTTCTGGGACAGGGTCACCGCACCCCGGGGCGACCCGGCGTGCAGAGCCGGTCCGCGTTACGGCGAGAGCCCGGCGGGCCAGAGGAGCGGAGTGGACCCATGCAGCGAAAGCAGAAGGAGCAAGCCGTTGCCGCGCTGCATCAGACCCTGGGCGAGTCGACGCTGGTCGTCGTCACGCACCAGACGGGGATGACAGTGGCGGAGACCACGGCCCTGCGGCGCAGGATGCGCGAAGCAGGGGCGGGGTTCAAAGTAACGAAGAACAGGTTGGCGAAACGGGCACTCGAGGGCACGTCCTTCGAAGGGCTCTCGGACCTTTTCACGGGACCGACGGCCGTCGCCTATTCGGCGGACCCGGTGGCCGCGGCCAAGGTGGTCGCGGACTATGCCAACCAGAACGCGAAGCTGACGATCATCGGCGGTGCTCTCGGGGCCCAGTCCCTGGATGCCGAAGGCGTCAAGGCGCTCGCGAAGCTGCCGTCTCTGGACGAGCTTCGCGGCAAGCTGGTCGGACTGCTTCAGACCCCGGCGACGCGTGTCGCCCAGGTGCTGAACGCGCCGGCCGGACAGCTCGCTCGCGTTTTCTCAGCCTATGGATCTTCCGACGAGGCCGCGTGATCGCGCGTCCGACTCGGGTACGAATGCCAGGAGACAGAAACTATGGCCGATCTTGAAAAGCTCGTCGATGAACTATCTAACCTTACCGTGATCGAAGCTGCCGAGCTCTCCAAGCTTCTCGAAGAGAAGTGGGGTGTGTCGGCGGCCGCTCCGGTCGCGGTCGCGGCGGTCGCCGGTGGTGGCGCAGAAGCCGCCGCTCCGGCGGAGGAGAAGGACGAATTCGACGTCATTCTCGCGTCTGCCGGCGACAAGAAGATCAACGTGATCAAGGAGGTCCGCGCGATCACCGGGCTTGGCCTGAAGGAAGCCAAGGACCTCGTCGAGGCGGCGCCGAAGCCGGTCAAGGAAGGCGCTGCAAAAGCGGAAGCCGAAGAGATCAAGAAGAAGCTCGAGGACGCTGGCGCGACTGTCGAGCTGAAGTAGGAAGTTGCCGTCAGGTAGCATCGCAGACGACCGGAGCGGGCCCGCTCGGCCCGGTCCGGTCAACGGTACGGACAGGCGCGGCGCGGAGAGGATGGCCTCTTCCGCGCCGCGTCGTCGCGTGCCTTTCCGTCCCTAGGACGGATCGCGTCGCCGGCCCGAGTGGCTGGCGCGCTTCGGGAACGCAGCTCGGCGGCACCTTTCCGTCGAGCCATATTGGAGAAGGTCGGGCATGGCGAAGTCGTTCACGGGTCGCAAGCGCATTCGGAGACAGTTCGGGAACATTCCCGAGGTGGCGCCGATTCCGAACCTGATCGAGGTGCAGCGCACCTCCTACGAGAACTTCCTGCAGATGAACGTGCCCCCCGGCGAGCACAAGCAGATGGGGCTGCAGGAAGTCTTCACGAGCGTCTTCCCGATCAAGGACTTCGCCGATCGCGCGCAGCTCGAGTTCGTGCGCTACGAGTTCGAGCCGCCGAAGTACGATACCGACGAGTGCCAGCAGCGCGGCATGACCTATGCCGCACCGTTGAAGGTCACCCTGCGTCTCGTTGTGTGGGACGTCGACGAGGACACCGGCGCCCGCTCGATCCGCGACATCAAGGAACAGGACGTGTTCATGGGCGACATGCCGCTCATGACCGAGAACGGCACGTTCATCATCAACGGCACCGAGCGGGTGATCGTTTCGCAGATGCACCGCTCGCCCGGCGTGTTCTTCGACCACGATCGCGGCAAGACCCACTCCTCGGGCAAGTACCTGTTCGCCGCCCGGGTGATCCCCTATCGCGGCTCCTGGCTCGACTTCGAGTTCGACGCGAAGGACCTCGTCTATGTGCGCATCGACCGGCGCCGCAAGCTGCCGGTCACGACCATGCTCATGGCTCTCGACAGCGAGGAGTCGGAGCGCAAGCGCGCGGAGGCGAAGGAGGCCGGCACCGAGCTCGACGTGGCGGAGCTCACCGGCATGTCGGCCGAGGAGATCCTCAACTATTTCTACGATACCGTCACCTTCACCCACACCGACAAGGGCTGGACGACGCGCTTCGACCCGGAGCGGTTGCGCGGCGTCAAGCTGACCGGCGACCTTCGCGACGCCAAGACCGGTGAGACCGTGCTCAAGGCCGGCGTGAAGATCACGCCGCGCGTGCTCGAGCGGATGAAGGCGGAGGGCATCGAGACGCAGCTCGTCGACGATGATGAGCTGATCGGCCGCTACGTCGCCACCGACCTGGTCGACACCTCGACCGGCGAGATCCACGCCGAGGCGGGCGACGAGATCACGACCGAGCTGCTGCAGACCCTGCTCGAAGCGGGCGTGACCGAGCTGCCGACGCTGGCGATCGACCACATCAATGTCGGTCCCTACATCCGCAACACCCTCGCTATCGACAAGAACATGACGCGCGAGGATGCGCTCATCGACATCTATCGGGTGATGCGGCCGGGCGAACCGCCGACCCCCGAGAGCGCCGACGCGCTGTTCCGCGGCCTGTTCTTCGATCCGGAGCGCTACGACCTTTCCGCCGTCGGCCGCGTCAAGATGAACGCGCGCCTGAACCTCGACACGCCGGACACGGTGCGCACGCTGCGCAAGGAGGACATCCTCGAGATCGTCCGGACGCTGACGCAGCTCAAGGACGGCCACGGCGAGATCGACGATATCGACCACCTCGGCAACCGGCGCGTCCGCTCGGTCGGCGAGCTGATGGAGAACCAGTACCGCGTCGGCCTCCTTCGGATGGAGCGGGCGATCCGCGAGCGGATGAGCTCGGTCGACATCGACGCGGTGATGCCGCACGACCTCATCAACGCGAAGCCGGCGGCGGCGGCGGTGCGCGAGTTCTTCGGCTCGTCGCAGCTCAGCCAGTTCATGGACCAGACCAACCCGCTGTCCGAGATCACGCACAAGCGGCGGCTTTCGGCCCTCGGCCCCGGCGGTCTGACCCGCGAGCGCGCGGGCTTCGAGGTGCGCGACGTGCACCCGACCCACTATGGGCGCATCTGCCCGATCGAGACGCCGGAAGGCCCGAACATCGGCCTGATCAACTCCCTCGCCACGTTCGCGCGGGTGAACCAGTACGGCTTCATCGAGAGCCCGTACCGGCGGGTGCGCGACGGGAAGGTGACGGACGAGGTCGTCTATCTGACCGCGATGGAAGAGGGCAAATACACGATCGCCCAGGCGAACGCGCAGCTCGATGAGGAGAAGCGCTTCGCCAGCGACCTCGTGAGCTGCCGCCGGGGCAACGACTTCGTGATGGCGCAGCCGGATTCGATCGACTTCATCGACGTCTCCCCGAAGCAGCTCGTCTCGGTGGCGGCGGCGCTCATTCCGTTCCTCGAGAACGACGACGCCAACCGGGCTCTCATGGGCTCGAACATGCAGCGTCAGGCGGTGCCGTTGCTCCGCAGCGAGGCGCCCCTCGTCGGGACCGGCATGGAAGAGGCCGTCGCGCGCGATTCCGGTGCGGCGGCGGTCGCCCGGCGTGGCGGCGTCGTCGACCAGGTCGACGCCACCCGTATCGTCATCCGCGTCAACGACGACGAGACGGGCGAAGGCACCGGCGTCGACATTTACAACCTGCGGAAGTTCCAGCGCTCTAACCAGAACACCTGCATCACGCAGCGACCGCTGGTTCGGGTCGGCGATCGCGTTGCGGCCGGCGACATCATCGCGGACGGGCCGTCGACCAACCTCGGCGAACTCGCGCTGGGGCGGAACGTGCTGTGCGCGTTCATGCCGTGGAACGGCTACAACTTCGAGGATTCGATCGTCATCTCGGAGCGCATCGCCCGTGACGACGTCTTCACCTCGATTCACATCGAGGAATTCGAGGTGATGGCCCGGGATACCAAGCTCGGCCAGGAGGAGATCACGCGCGATATCCCGAACGTGAGCGAGGAAGCGCTGCGCAACCTCGACGAGGCGGGGATCGTGTATGTCGGCGCCGAGGTGAAGCCGGGCGACATCCTCGTCGGCAAGGTGACGCCGAAGGGCGAGTCGCCGATGACGCCGGAAGAGAAGCTGCTCCGCGCGATCTTCGGCGAGAAGGCTTCCGACGTGCGTGACACCTCCCTGAAGGTGCCGCCGGGCGCCACCGGGACGGTCGTCGAGGTGCGGGTGTTCTCGCGCCGCGGCGTCGAGAAGGACGAGCGGGCGCGGGCGATCGACCAGGCGGAGATCGAGCGTCTGGCGAAGGACCGCGACGACGAGCGCGCGATCCTCACCCGCAACTTCAATGCGCGGCTGCGCGAGCTGCTCCTCGGTCGGGAAGTCGCCAGCGGCCCGAAGGGCGTGAAGGCGAAGACGACGATCACCGAGGAGCTTCTGGGCAGCCTCAATCCCGGACAGTGGCGCCAGATCGTCGTTACCGACGATCAGGTCATGGCCGAAATCGAGAGCCTGAACCGGACGTACGACTCCGGCCTGAAGCGTCTGGTCGACCGCTTCGAGAACAAGGTCGAGAAGCTGGAGCGCGGCGACGAGCTGCCTCCGGGCGTGATGAAGATGGTCAAGGTCTTCGTCGCGGTGAAGCGCAAGCTGCAGCCCGGCGACAAGATGGCCGGCCGCCATGGCAACAAGGGCGTCGTCTCGAAAATCGTTCCGATCGAGGACATGCCGTGCCTGGAGGACGGCACCCCGATCGATCTCGTCCTGAATCCGCTCGGCGTGCCTTCGCGCATGAACGTCGGTCAGATTCTGGAAACCCACCTGGGCTGGGCCTGTGCCGGGCTCGGCCGCCAGATCGGTGAGCTGCTCGACGGCATCTCCGACGGCCGCACCAGGATGGAGGAGCTGCGTGCTTCCCTCGATTCGGCCTACGACGGCTCCCCCACCAAGGAAGAGCTGAAGGACCTGAGCGAGGAGGAGATCCTGGAGCTCGCCCACAACCTGACCAGCGGCATACCGGTGGCCTCGCCGGTCTTCGACGGCGCCTTGCCGCACGAGATTCAGGAACTGCTCGAGAAAGCGGGCCTGGATTCCTCTGGCCAGGTGACCTTGATCGACGGGCGGACGGGCGAGCCCTTTGCCCGCAAGGTCACGGTCGGCTACATCTATATGCTGAAGCTCCACCACCTGGTCGACGACAAGATCCACGCGCGCTCGATCGGGCCGTACAGCCTCGTCACCCAGCAGCCGCTGGGCGGCAAGGCGCAGTTCGGTGGTCAGCGGTTCGGCGAGATGGAGGTCTGGGCCCTGGAGGCGTATGGCGCCGCCTACACCCTGCAGGAGATGCTGACGGTCAAGTCCGACGACGTTTCGGGCCGGACCAAGGTCTACGAGGCGATCGTGCGCGGCGACGACACGTTCGAGGCCGGCATTCCCGAGTCGTTCAATGTCCTGGTGAAGGAATTGCGCTCGCTCGGGCTGAATGTCGACCTTCAGGAGAGCGAGAGCTGAGCCGGCGATGAAGTCATCGGGACCAGTTAGTCATTCTCACAATCCGACGGCGCCTCGAGCGTCAGGAGTGAAGTCATGAACGAGCTGATGCGGTTTTTCGGGCAGGTGAGCGGCCCGCAGAGCTTCGACAAGATCCGCATATCGATCGCGAGCCCGGAGCGCATCCGCTCGTGGTCGTATGGCGAGATCAAGAAGCCGGAGACGATCAACTACCGCACGTTCAAGCCGGAGCGGGACGGCCTCTTCTGCGCGCGCATCTTCGGTCCGATCAAGGACTACGAGTGCCTGTGCGGCAAGTACAAGCGCATGAAGTATCGCGGCATCATCTGCGAGAAGTGTGGCGTCGAGGTCACCCTCTCCAAGGTGCGTCGCGAGCGCATGGGCCACATCGAGCTCGCATCGCCGGTGGCCCACATCTGGTTCATGAAGTCGATGCCGAGCCGCGTCGGCCTCATGCTCGACATGACCCTGCGCGAGCTCGAGAAGATCCTCTACTTCGAGAGCTACGTCGTCGTGGAGCCGGGCCTCACCGACCTGCAGGAGCGCCAGCTCCTGACCGAAGAGGAGTTCCTGCAGGCGCAGGAGACGTTCGGCGAAGACGCTTTCACCGCCCTCATCGGTGCGGAAGCGATCAAGGCGATGCTCGCCTCGCTCGATATCGTGGCCGAGCGCGAGAAGCTGCGCACGGAACTGCGTGAGACGAATTCGGAAGCGAAGCGGAAGAAATACGTCAAGCGGCTGAAGATCCTCGAGGCCTTCCTCGAATCCGGGACCCGTCCGGAGTGGATGGTGCTCGACGTGGTGCCGGTGATTCCGCCCGAGCTGCGTCCGCTCGTTCCGCTCGATGGCGGCCGGTTCGCGACTTCCGACCTGAACGACCTCTATCGCCGCGTCATCAACCGGAACAACCGGCTGAAGCGGCTGATCGAACTGCGTGCGCCGGACATCATCATCCGCAACGAGAAGCGGATGCTGCAGGAGTCGGTGGACGCACTGTTCGACAACGGCCGCCGTGGCCGCGTCATCACCGGCGCCAACAAGCGTCCGCTCAAGTCGCTGAGCGACATGCTGAAGGGCAAGCAGGGGCGGTTCCGCCAGAACCTGCTCGGCAAGCGCGTCGACTATTCGGGTCGCTC
>JAJUGE010000117.1 GCA_029268305.1 Alphaproteobacteria bacterium | reverse complement strand
GAGGCGGGCGGCGCGTAGGCGCACCTGGTCGACCGACTCCTCACCCGAGACGTAGATGCAGCGCGTTCCCGCACGGGCGAGCGCGCCGACCGCCTGTAACAGGATCGTCGACTTGCCGATGCCGGGATCGCCTCCGATCAAGACGCAAGAGGCGGGGACGAGACCGCCGCCGCAAACCCGATCGAACTCGGCGATGCCCGTCTGCCGTCGGGGCGCCTCGACCGAAGCGCCGCGGAGCGGCACCAGCTCCAGAACGCGCCCGCCGCCCGAGAGTCCGCGCGGCGCCGCCTCGCGCGGTGCCTCCTCGACGATGCTGTTCCATTCGCCGCAGGCATCGCAGCGCCCGGCCCACTTGCGATGGGCGGCGCCACACGACTGGCAGACATAGCTGGTCGTTGTCTTCGCCACGGATCACCACCACCCCGGATCGACGAGTGCGGCCGGGGACTAACCGCGCACCTGCATCTGGATCGGGCCTTCGGCGCGACCGTTTATGAACTGGTCGACGTACTCGTTGCCGCTGTTGTCGATATCGGCGACCGGTCCCACCCAGATTATTTGCCCGTTATATAGCATGGCGACGCGGTCGGCGATCTTGCGCACGCTCGACATGTCGTGGGTGATGGAAAGGGCGCTCGCGCCGAGACGGCGCACGCATTCGACGATGAGGCCGTTGATGACGTCCGCCATAATCGGGTCGAGGCCGGTCGTCGGCTCGTCGAAAAAGATGATCTCCGGCTCGGTGGCGATCGCGCGGGCGAGGGCGACCCGCTTCTGCATTCCGCCGGACAGCTCCGCCGGCCAGAGCTCTCCTACATCCGCGCCGAGGCCGACGCTCGCCAGCTTCTCGAGCGCGATGACCTTCGCCTCCGATCTCGGCATGCGCTTACCCTGGATCAGGCCGAAGGCGACGTTCTCCCAGACAGGCAGGCTGTCGAACAGCGCGCCGCCCTGGAAGAGCATCCCGAACTTGGTGTTCACGCGCTCGCGCTCGCGCGCCGAGAGATGCACGACGTCCTCTCCGTCCACCTCGATCGAGCCGCGATCGGGGTGAATGATGCCGAGGACCGACTTGAGGAGCACCGACTTGCCGGTGCCGGAGCCGCCGATGACGACGAGCGACTCGCTACGCCCGACGTCGAGATCCACCCCCTTCAGCACCTGCTTGCTGCCGAAGCCCTTGTGCAGATCGCGAATTTTGATTTTGGGCGATTCGGTGCTCATCGGGCGAAGAACAGCTCGGTGATGACGTAGTTGAAGATCAGGATGAGGATGGCGGCCGACACGACCGCGTTCGTGGTCGCGACTCCGACGCCCTGAGCGCCGCCACGAGAGTTGTAGCCGTGATAGCACCCCATCAACGTCACGATGAAGCCGAAGGCCCCCGCCTTCACGAGACCCGAGACGACGTCGATGGTTTCGAGGTAGTCGAACGTCTGCTTCACGTAGGTGGCGGGGTTGAAGCCGAGCTTGTAGATCGAAACGATATAGCCACCGAATACGCCGATGATGTCGCCGACCAGCACGAGTAGCGGGAGCATGGTGAGGCCGGCGAGGATCCGCGGCGCGATCAGGTATTTGTACGGGTTCGTCGACAACGTGGTGAGCGCGTCGATCTGTTCGGTAACTCGCATCGTGCCGATCTCGGCCGCCATCGAGGCGCCGATCCGCCCGGCGACCATGAGGCCCGCCAGAACCGGAGCGAGCTCGCGGGTGATCGAAAGCACGACGACGGTAGCGATCGCACTCTCCGCCTGAAAACGCGCGAACCCGCTGTAGCTCTGCAGTGCCAGCACCATACCGCTGAACAGCGTTGTCAGCGCGACCACCGGTAGCGAGTAGTAGCCGATGTCGACCATCTGCCTGCCGATCAGGCGCGGGTAGAACGGTGGCCGCACGCAGTGCGAGAGGCTGGAGACCGCGAAGACAGCGATACGTCCAGTGGATTCTAGGAACAGCAGGAACATCCTGCCGATCTGTGCCAGGAAATTCATGCCGGCGCCGCCGCGCCGCCTACATAGCTCCGCCGGTACCTGGACCCCAGCGACGTGAGGACCTCATAACCGATCGTGCCTGCCGCTGTAGCGAGGTCGTCGATCGTGTAGCGCGGCCCGATCATGTCGATCATGCACCCCGGCTGAACGGCATGCAGAGGGGCACGAGACACATCGAACACCGCAAGGTCCATCGAGACGCGCCCGACTATCGGGACGAGCACGTCGCCGACAACGCCATGGGCGCGCGGACTGGACGAACGAAGGTATCCATCGGCGTAGCCGACCCCCACGGTAGCCAATTTTGCAGGTGGCTCAATAGTTTGCGGCGCACCGTATCCAACGGTGGTGGTTCTGTCAACGTCGCGGAGCTGGAGGATGGGTGCCTGCAGACGCACGACCGGCCGCATCGGATTCGGCTGCCTGGGAACGGGATTCACCCCGAACAGGGCGGCCCCGGCCCGCGCGAGATCGAAGTGATACTCTGCACCGAGCATAATACCGGACGAATTGGCCAGGCTCACAGGGGCCCGGCACGGAAGCCGCGCCAGCATCGCCCGCAGTGTCTCCAGCTGCTGGCGGTTGAGAGGATGGTCCGGCTCGTCGGCGCAGGCGAGATGGCTCAGGATCCAAGAGACCGTGACACCCTCCAGGAGCCGCGGCTCTTCAGCGATAAGCTCGACCTCGCGTGCGGAGAGTCCGAGGCGGGCCATTCCGGTGTCGAGATGCAGCGCCGCGCGACATCCCCGCTGGACGGCGGCGAACTTCCGCCAGGCGGCGAGGTCGCCGAGGTGGTTGAGTGTCGGTACGAGGCGATGGCGGGCGTAGTCGGCTTCAGCCCCGGCGATCGGACCGCTGAGGACGATGATCTCGACATCGGGCAGAATGGCCCGAAGCGCGATCGCCTCGTCCAGATGTGCGACGCAGAAGATCTCCGCCCCGGCCGCGGCAAGTGTCGGCGCCACCCGTTCGACACCGAGCCCGTATGCGTTGGCTTTCACGACGGCCGCGCACGCCTTGCCCTTCAGCCGGTCCACGAGAAACCGGTAATTCGCGGCGATCGCGTCGAGGTCGATCGTGAGCACGGCTCCGCGGTGCTCAGAACGGCGCATCCCCGGCTCCTCCGGAAGGCTCCAGATCGCCGAAACGAGTGAGCTCCGCCTGGAATTGCAGTCGGACCTTGTCCGTCGGTCCGTGGCGCTGCTTCGCGATGATCACTTCGGCGAGGTTGTGGACCCGGTCCATCATTTCCTGCCATTCCTGGTGCTTGTCCTGCTGCTCGACGGGAGGTTCCTCCCGCGCGCGATAGTATTCGTCGCGATAGACGAACATCACGACGTCGGCGTCCTGTTCGATCGACCCGGATTCGCGGAGGTCCGCCAACTGCGGCCGCTTGTCCTCGCGCTGTTCTACGGCGCGGGACAACTGAGAAAGCGCCAGAACGGGCACGTCGAGCTCCTTCGCGAGCGCCTTCAGGCCGCGGGTGATTTCCGAGATCTCCTGCACCCGGTTCTCGGAGCGTGCAGAGGGCGGGGGGCGCATGAGCTGCAGATAGTCGATCACCACCAGATCGAGGCGTCCCTGGGTGCGGAGCAGTCTGCGCGCTCGTGTGCGGAGAGCGGCGACGCTGAGGGCAGGCGTGTCGTCGATGAAGATCTTCGTCGAGGCGATCTCCTGGCTCGCACGGAAGACCATCTCGAACTCGTCTTCCTTGATTTGGCCTCGGCGAACGCGGTCGGAAGACACGCCCGACTGCTCGGCCAGAATGCGGAGCGCTAGCTGTTCGGAGGACATCTCGAGCGAGAAGAAGGCGACGACGTGGCCGTCCACCTCGACGAGTTGGCCTCGCTCGTCGCGCTCCTGGTGGGAGGCGCGGGCGGCGTTGAAGGCGATGTTGGTGGCGAGCGCGGTCTTCCCCATACCCGGGCGGCCGGCGAGGATGAGAAGGTCCGATTTCTGCAGGCCGCCGAGCAGACGGTCGAGATCGGTGAGGCCGGTCGTGACGCCGGTGAGTTGCCCCTCCCGACGATAGGCCGACTCGGCCATGCGAATGGCGTTCGTCAGGGTTCGGCTGAACTCCTGGAATCCGCCTTCGTACTGCCCCGTGCTGGCGAGCTCGAACAACTTGTGCTCGGCATTCTCGATCAGGTCGGTGGCCGACTGCTCGATCTCGACCCTATAGGCGTCGTTGACTACCTCTTCGCCGAGATCGATCAGGGCGCGACGCAAATAGAGATCGTGGATGCTGCGGGCGTACGCCTCGGCGTCGATGATGTTCAGCGCACCCGCCGCGAGCTCCGCCAGGTAGCGGGTTCCACCGATTTCGGTGAGGCTTTCGTCCTGCTCTAGGAACTGCTTCAGCGTTACCGGGCTGGCCTGCTGCCCTCGCTGGATGAGCGCGCCTGCCGCCGCGTAAATCCGGGCATGGGCAGGATCGGTGAAATGCTCCGGCAGAAGGAACTCGGAGACACGCTCGAACGCGCGGTTGTTGACGAGAATGGCGCCGAGCAGCGCCATCTCGAGCTCCACGTTGCCGGGCGGCTCACGATAGCTCGGACCGTAGCCGTATTCCGGCTCGAGCTCGGCAAATGGGGCAGGGGGACTCGTGTTCATCAGGCGGCGGACTTTAGATCAACCGGGCGAAGAGGGCACCGCAAATAGTGTCGGGGCCTCGCTGGCCGGTGGGTCTTCCTGTGGGTCTCCCTGTGAGTGATCGGGGGATCCCTCTGTCGCACGAGACGTCTTCAGTCTGCGGCGGCCGCTATGGCGTGCTCCCGCTCCCAGAGCATCTGGTAGTCCCGCGTCAGCGGCGCTGCCTCCTGCCTCTTCGCGATTTGCATCTGGAAGACCATCTGCCGCCAATAGCGGAACGAGGTCTCCACCGCCACGAGATAGAACTCCCACATGCGGCAGAACCGTTCATCGTACAGCTCTGCGATGCGCTGGCGGTTGGCTTCGAATCGCTTCCGCCATTCGCGGATCGTGTTCGCGTAGTGCAGACGCAGGATCTCCATGTCCGTGACCCACAGATCGCTTCTCTCGATTGCGGCGAGCGCCTCGGACAGGGCGGGCGTGTAGCCTCCGGGGAAGATGTACTTCCGCAGCCAGGCGTTGGTCGCTCCGGGCGGCTCCATTCGGCCGATCGAGTGGATCAGAGCCACCCCGTCTTCCGTGAGCAGTCGCTTCACGGTCCCGAAGAAGTCCGGATAGTACCTTGCCCCGACATGCTCGAACATGCCGACGGAGACGATCCGGTCGTAAGTTCCCGTCTCCTCACGATAGTCGCGGAGATGGAAGCGGACCTTGTTCGATAGCCCCTCGGCCTTGGCCCGCTCTGTCGCGTAGGCGTGCTGGCGCTCCGACAGGGTGATTCCGGTCACCTCGCAGTCGGAGATGCGCGCGAGATAGAGCGCCAACCCTCCCCAACCGCAACCGATATCCAAGACGCGGCAGCCTGGTTCCAGCAACAGCTTGGCGGCGATGTGGCGCTTCTTCTTGAGCTGCGCCTCTTCCAGGCTATCGCTCTCACGCTCGAAATAAGCGCAGGAATATTGCCGGTCCTTGTCGAGGAAGAGCTCATAGAGCGCATCCGAAAGATCGTAGTGATGCGCGACGTGTCGACGGGCCAGCTTGACGGGATTGAACTGCTGAAGCGGCCGAAGCGCGTACTCGATGCGGGAGAGGGTACGCGGCCAGGCATCTCCCTCGATGACATCGCGGTTTCGGCCCAGCAGATCCATCAGATCATACAGGGTGCCTTGCTCGATCGTCAGGCCGCCCTCCATGTAGGCTTCCCCGAGCGCCAGGCGAGGATGAAGCAGGAGACGGCGGTCGGTTCGAGAGTCGTGGATGCGGACGATCACTTCCGGGGGCCGCTGCTCCCCGAAGTCGTGGGTTTTCCCATTCGCGTCCAGAACCCGTAACGATCCGTGGCGGATGATACGTCTGAACAGATGTGCAACGAGCATGATCCAGCCCCGCTCTGTCACGCAATCTGAGAGAGACGTGTTCCGGGCCGAAGCTTAGCCCGATACCGGCTCGAGTGTTAAGTCCATGTCCCGCCTAGGGTTCATTAGCCGGACAGGTCTGGTATGCCAAATGGGAATGGACAAACGGCAAGCGGCGCTCCGGAGACCGAAGCGCCGCTCGTAGCAAGAGAATCGTCGATTGATGTCAGGCGGTCGGCTGGTCTTCGGTCGCCTCGGCGTCCTCGTCCTCGGTGTCGAGATAGTCCGGCTGATCGTCGAAACGATCGCGGCCGACGACCACTTCACCACGCGCCTGAGCTTCCGCCTCGTCCTCGCTGCGGGCCACGTTGGCCGTCACTGTCACGATCACCTCGGGGTGCAGCATCACCCGGACCGAGTGCAGGCCGAGCGTCTTGATCGGGCGCTCGAGCTGAACCTGATGTCGGTCCAGCGTGACCCCGGCCTCGGCGATAGCGGCGGCGATATCGCGAACGGAGACCGAACCATAGAGCTGCCCAGTGTCGCCGGCCTGGCGGATCAGGACGACGGTCATGCCCTCGACCTTGCCAGCCACGGCCTCGGCCTCTTTCCGGCGTTCCAGGTTCTTTGCCTCGAGCTGGGCGCGCTGCCTCTCGAAGACGGTCATGTTCTCCTTCGAGGCCCGCATCGCCTTCTTCTGCGGCAGCAGGAAGTTGCGCGCGTACCCGTCCTTCACCTTCACCACATCGCCCATCTGGCCGAGGTTGGGAACGCGCTCCAGCAGTATGATGTCCATCAGCTCTCCTTTCCCCGGTCGGGGCGTCCGATCCGTGCTCTGAGCCTCAGTAAGGGCTCCGCGATGCCCAGTGCCATCACGATGATCACAGGCCAGCCGAACACGATCAGGACCAGATAAAATGCGATCAGCGACACCGTCCGCGCCGACCAGTGTCCTACCAGGGCGTGCACGACGGCGAGCCCCTGGAAAAAGAACGCCGCCGCGAAGGTTATCGCCAGATTGCGGCCGATATAGCCCAGAGTGCCGCCTGCGGCAACGGCTATCAGCAGCGCGACGCCGAACGCGGAATAGGTCCAGCGGGGGATGGTGATCGCCGAGACCTCGGGCGTAGGCCGGAGGTTTCGGCCGAAGCCAGCGAGCACGCCCTGTGCGAGGCTGCCGTTGACCGCCATCATCATGATCCACGAGACGGCGGTGGTGCCGAGGAAGACCGCCGCGAAGGCAGCGGCGAACTCCTCGATGGTTGCATCCGCGATGGCCTGTTCCGCCGACATCAGCTGCAACGCTTGCGTGAGCATCTCGCGGACGCCGCTTTCCGCCCCCTCCGGATGGCCAGCCAGGAGCAGTCCAGCCACGGCGACGCCGGCGGCGGCCATCGCTATGAGCCAGCCGACAAGGAGCTCGGCCGGATACCATTCCAGCCCGTGTTCTCCGGTGCGGCTGAGAAGCGCTTGGCGGACGAGAATGTAGATCGGAACGACGGCGCCCGCGGCGAGCAACGCGGCTGTCACGAGGCCGCCGGTCAGGCCGACGACCAGCAGGGCGGCCGCACCAGCCACCAGCAACGCGGAATTCCCCAGCGACAGCCCGACCAGAAACAGGGGCACCTGAGAGAGGTAGGCGAAGATCATCGCGCCGAGGGAGCCGGTCGCGAGGGCGACGAACAATCCCCCGCTGACCAGGCCGCCAGCAAGTGCGAGCGCGAATTCCCTCATCTCGGGAGAGGCGCAGCGACGTCGCGGTGGCGACGCGCTTCGCCGGCTACTTTATGACGTAGGGAAGCAGGCCGATGTATCGCGCCCGTTTGATGGCCTGCGCGAGCTCGCGCTGCTTCTTGGTCGAGACGGCGGTGATCCGGCTCGGAACGATCTTGCCGCGCTCCGACACGAAACGCTGCAGCAGCCTAACATCACGATAGTCGATGGTCGGTGCGTTCGGACCTGCGAACGGGCAGCTCTTGCGGCGACGGAAGAACGGCCGGCGGGGGCCCGAGCGTCCGGGTGCGGCAGCTGCATTCATCGGTCGTCTCCCTGGTCGCTCGACGCGCTCTCTTCCTCCCGGCGTGGACGATCGTCGCGGCGCGGACGATCGTCTCGCCCACCTTCACCGCGGCGTGGACGGTCGTCCCGCGAGGCACGTGCCTGCATCATCACTGACGGACCCTCGGGGATCTCGTCGATGCGCAAGGTCATGTAGCGCAACACGTCTTCGCTGAGACGCATCTGGCGCTCCATCTCCTCGACCGCCGACCAAGGGGCGTCGATATCGAACATGACGTAGTGGCCCTTCCGGTTCTTCTTCATCCGGTAGGCCAGGTTCTTGAGCCCCCAATGCTCCCGCTTTACGACGGTGCCGCCGCCTTCCTGTATGACGTTGGCCAGGCTGTCGGCGAGACTTTCCACCTGGCTGCCCGACATCTCCTGCCTGGCGATTATGACGCTTTCATAGTACGGCATACGGCTTGGAGCTCCTGCGCGCCTGAACTCGATCTTCAAACTGGTAACAAATGAGGCACACGCGTTCCCGTTCAAGCTTCGGGATCGCGATGCACTCGACAACCAAAACCCGGAAGGTCGCCCCCCGGGTGAAGCGCGCTCCTTATACACGAATGATTTGCCGGTGCAAGCGCGCTTGACAGGAGAGGGGAGGTCCGTCCATTGCTCACCGCTTCGTTAGGCATGTACCGAGAATGAAATGGAACGCGCTTTCGTATTTCCGGGCCAAGGCTCGCAGGCAGTCGGGATGGGCCAGGCCCTCGCGGCGGCGTTTCCGATCGCCCGGGAAACGTTCGAAGAGGTCGACGACGCTCTCGATCAGCACCTGTCGCGCCTGATGTTCGAAGGACCCGCCGAGGAGCTGACCCTTACCGAGAACGCACAGCCGGCATTGATGGCCGTCAGCCTCGCGATCGTGCGCGTCCTCGGAGCGGAAGCCGGCTTCGAGCTCGGCAAAAATGGGCGTTTCGTTGCCGGTCATTCTCTCGGCGAGTATTCGGCACTGGCGGCGGCCGGCAGCCTGGACCTGCCGACGACGGCACGTCTGCTGAAGCGTCGCGGCAGGGCCATGCAGGCGGCCGTTGCCGTCGGAGAGGGGGCGATGGCAGCCCTGCTCGGGCTGGATCTCGACACCGTACGGGAGATCGCTGAGGAAGCGTCGCAGGGGGAAGTGTGCAGCCCTGCGAACGACAATGCGCCGGGCCAGGTCGTCGTCAGCGGTCACAAGGCCGCAGTCGAGCGGGCGGTGCAGCTCGCGGCTACCAGGGGCGGACGTCGCTCGATCATGTTGCCCGTGAGCGCCCCGTTCCACTGCTCGCTACTTCAGCCGGCTGCCGATGAAATGGCGGAGGCGCTGGGTGACATCACGCTTCAGGCACCGTCATTGCCTCTCGTGTCCAACGTCACCGCCAGTGCCGTTGTCGACCCACAGGAGATCCGGAAGCTTCTGGTTGAGCAGGTCACGGCCCCCGTGCGCTGGAGGGAAGGCGTTCTTTACATGAAGGAAGCAGGGGTCGAGCAACTCGTGGAGATCGGCGCCGGAAAGGTCCTGTCGGGTTTGACACGACGGATCGACCCCGAGCTGACCGGCGTTTCGAT
>JAJUGE010000116.1 GCA_029268305.1 Alphaproteobacteria bacterium | reverse complement strand
CGATCTCGTGAAAGGGCGGACGATGACGGCATGGAGCGCGGTGCAGGTCGACCTTCGGAATGCCGGCGCCCACGTCCGCGACGAGGAGGTGGTGGTCGATCGCGGCCTCGTAACCAGCCGGAAGCCCGACGACATTCCGGCTTTCTGCGCCAAGCTCATCGAGGAGTTCGCGGAAGGTCGCCACCGCGGTCAGGCGCGGGCGGCGGAGTAGCGTCTACTCCGCGTAGGTGACACGCCAGATGCGCCCTCGGGTGGAGTCGGAAATGAACAGTGCGCCGTCCGGCCCCACCGCGAGGCCCATCGGCCGGTATTCCGCCTCGCGCGGCGAAGCCGGCGCTCTCGGGCCGGCGAAGCCGTCGGCGAAGATCTGATAGTTCTGCGCCGGTTGCCCATCGGTGAACGGCAGGAAAACGACGTTGAAGCCTTCCTGGGAGAGGGGTGTCCGGTTCCACGAGCCGTGAAAGGCAATGAAGGCGCCGTTTCGGTACTGCGGGGGAAAGGCCTCACCGTCATAGAAGACGAGGCCGTTCGGCGCCCAATGAGCAGGGAAGGCGATCAGAGGGGGCGCATATTTGCCAGCTTCGGCAGGGGTTCTTCCGTTACCGCCATATTCGGGCGCCACCATTCGCTCGTTACGATGCGGGTCCCAATAAGTGTAGGGCCAGCCCGCATTCAACCCTTCGGTCACCCGATGAAGCTCTTCGGCCGGAAGTGCCGCACTATCCTCTGCGGTATAGAGAACCGGCCAATTGTCGTGCAGCTGATCGCGCCCGTGCTGCACCAGATAGAGGCTGCGGCTTTCCGAGTCCCAGGCGATCGCGACCGCGTTGCGCACACCGGTTGCGAACCGCTGCCCCTCGGCGAACGTTTGGCCGAGCCGGTCGGCTTCGAAGCGCCAGATGCCGGCATGGTTCTCGAGTAGCGGACAGGGCGAGAGGCCCGGCGAACCTGTGCTGCGGTCTTGCTCCTGGCAGGCGTTGGACGGCGCGCCGACGTTGACATAGAGGCCGCCTACGTCATCTAAGGCGAACGCCTTGGAAGAGTGGCTGCGTTGTTGCGGGAAGCCCTCGACCACGGTCTCGATCTCGCCGCTGGGGAGCAGCTCGTTGGCCGCGAGCGGAACACGGTACACGGCCGACTCGCTGGAGAAGTAGAGATGGGAGCCGCGAACGGCTATGCCGGTATCGGTCTCCGCTGCCAACGTCTCCTGACGGTCGGCTAGCCCGTCCTTGTTCTCGTCCCGGAGCGCGACGATTCCGCCGCCGCCCCGCAACGCTACATAGAGGTCGCCGTTGTCTCGCACGGCGATATGGCGGGCACGTCCGACCCCATCGGCGAATACGGTGGCGCTGAAGCCATCGGGAAAGGTCGGCTCGGCAGCCGACGGCGAGGCGAGCAGCGGCAGCCAAAGGAGCGCCGCGCAGACCGCCATGGGAAACGGCAGGCTTCCGTTCGCGACCACTCGACCCATCGCCGCTCTCCGTTTCGGTGTGCGGGAGTGATATGGACGAAGCTTCGGCGGGGGCAAGCCGGCCCTCAGGCGACGTCGGCGACCGGATTGTCGGTGTCGGCTGCCGAGGCCTCGGCCGCGCGCAGCCAGCGGTCCAGAAAGCGGCCGGTCCATCGCTCGAGCGGGGGGTCGTGGATCTCGTGCTCGCCGATATGGATGTCCGCCGGCTGAGCGCCGGGAGCTGTCAGGCGATGGGCGCCGTGCGTAGTCCAACGCCGTTTCATGTCCAGCGTGACCTCGGGGTGGAATTGAACGCCATAGGCGCACTTCCCGTAGCGGAAGGCCTGCTGGGTGAACACTTCGCCTTCGGCGAGCACCGTCGCACAGGAGGGAAGCTCGAATCCCTCGCGGTGCCATTGGTAGACCGTCATCGGCCCGTCGAAATAGCCGCGGCCGTGATCCGTCGGCCGGACCTTGGTGTAACCGATTTCGACGAGGCCCTCCGGATGTTCGCACACCTTGCCGCCGATCACCCGCGCCAGCATCTGCGCTCCCAGGCAGATGCCGAGGAACGGCTTCTCGGAGTCCAGGATGGTCGGGAAGTAATCCAGCTCCTTCCGGATGCCCGGCAGATGGCAGTCGTTGGCGCTCATCGGGCCGCCGAACATCGCACAGGCCGAATATTCGTCGAGCGATTCGGGAAGGGCGTGGCCGATGTTGGGGCAGCGCACGTCGAGGCAGAAGCCGCGGTCCATCAGCAGTTGGCCGACGCGCCCAGGGTCGGAGCGGCCCTGGTGGACGATGAGGAGAACCTTACCGATCATGACGGGAGCCGAGTATGCCGCGCAGCCAGCATCGGTGCAACTTGACCGGGCGCGACCAAACGGAGGTCATCGAAGTGATTACTCCTCACCTGTGGCGCGGGTCATGCCCAGGAGGTGCAGGATGCCCGTCTCCCTGCCGGTGTCGATCGAGACGCTCGCCGTCATGCCGGCACGCAGCGGCGGGCGGTTCTCCGGCCGTTCCACCCGCATTCGCACCGGGATCCGCTGAACCACCTTCACCCAGTTTCCGCTCGCGTTCTGCGGCGGCAGAACGGCGAACTCGGCGCCAGTGGCCGGGCTGATGCTTTCGACCGTCGCCTCCCAGACGATGTCCGGGTAGGCGTCGACCACCACCTCGGCCTTCTGCCCGATCACCAGATGCGCCAGCTGCGTCTCCTTGAGATTCGCCTCGAGCCAGATGTCGTCGACCCTTACCAACGAGAACACCGGCTCGCCCTGCTCCACCCATTCGCCGGGCTCGAGCCGCATCCGGCTGACGATGCCGTCGACGGGGGCGGTGACGCGCGTGTATTCCAGGCCGAGCGCAGCCATGTCCCGCTCCGCCTCGGCCTGTTCGTAGGCGGCGGTCAGCTCGACCGCCTTGAAGGGGTCGCCGCCGAGCCTCGCCACGACCGACTGGATCTTCTCCTGCAGCGCAGTGACCCGTTGCCGGGCAGTGGCAAGGTTCAGCTCGGCCTCGTCGGCTTGCACGCGCGATGCGGTGCCGCGCTGGCTGAGCTGGCGCTGCCGCTCCGCCTGACGGCTGTAGAAGCGCACCTGCTCGCGCGCCTCGGCTAGCTCCGCTTCCGTTTGACGGTATTCCGCTCGGATGCCTTCCACTTCGTTGCGCACCGATGCGAGCCTGGCCTCCGCGTTGCGCAGGCGAAGGGCGAACGGCTCGGAATCGAGGCGAAACAGCTCGTCTCCCGCGCTAACCCGTTGGTTTTCCGCTACCGATACCTCGATGACCCGGCCGTCGATGTTGGTGCTGATCGCCACCATGTCCGCCTTGAGGTAGGCATTGTCGGTGCTGATGTACCGGGCCGACCGGGCGAACCACTCGACACCGCCAAGCAACAGGACAAGCGGAATCAGGACGAGGAGAACGAAGCGCGCCAACCGCCGGTTGAGCCGCGGTCGCCGCGGCGGCGGCGCTGGCGCCGGTACATCTTCCGTCATAACCGCGCCCCCTGTCCCGCCGCGAGTGCGGCCGCCTTCCACGGCCGCAGGCCGAAGGCAGGGCAGGAGCGCGCCAGCCCCGTCCCGACGTGATGGGAGACATCCAGAAGTCGCATCGAGCCTTGGTTATTCTTCTTTCATCGCCGGCCCGAGCTTAAAGCGTCCGCGGCCACGAGACCACCGGCTGGCGCGGAGAGCGGAAACCGGACAGGCGAAGCCGCCCGGAAGCGGTCAGGCGGCGCGCAGGTAGTGGATGCTGAACAGGTCCCGGTCGTCCGTCCAGACGGTTACGGGATCGAAGCCGGCCGAGCGGGCGAGGTCCTGAAACTCGCCGACGGTGAATTTGTAAGAATTTTCGGTGTGGATCGATTCACCTTCGGCGAACTCGAATTGGCGGCCGGCGACGGTGACGCTCTGCCTGATACGCGAGACGAGATGCATCTCGATCCGGCCCGCTTCTGGATTCCAGGGGGCGTGATGCTCGAAGGCGGCGAGATCGAAATCGGCGCCGATCTCGGTGTTGATCCGCGTGAGGAGGTTGAGGTTGAACCGTGCCGTGACGCCCTTGGCGTCGTTGTAGGCATCGAGCAGGACCCGCTCGTCCTTCTTCAGATCGACCCCGACGATCATCTCGCCGCCTCCGGCGAGAAGTGCGGCCGACTTCTTCAGAAAATCCTTCGCCTCGGGTTCGCTGAAGTTGCCGATCGTCGAGCCCGGAAAGAAGACCACCTTCTTGGCGCTGCCTAGGCCGCTCGGCACCGGCAGCTCGAAGCGCTCGGTATAGTCGGCCGCGACCGGCACGATCTGCAGGCGCGGATAGTCGGCCGCGAGACTCTTAGCCGCCTGCAGCAGATGTTCGCCGGAAATGTCGATCGGGATGAACGCTGCCGTAGCCTCGAGCCTGTCGAGCAGGATACGCACTTTCTGGCTCGCACCCGCGCCGTACTCGATCAGCACGGCATTGGGGCCGACCCGATCGGCGATTTCCGACGCCACCTTGCGCAGCAGCGCGGTCTCGGTTCTGGTCGGATAGTACTCCTCCAGCCCGCAGATCTCCTCGAACAGCTCCGACCCCCGCGAATCGTAGAAGTACTTCGCGGGTATTTCCTTCTGTGGGAGCGCAAGGCCGCGGAGCACGTCTTCGCGAAAGCTCTCGACATCCGGGGTGAAATCGTGCGCGTGCACGCGCGGTGCCGCCGCTCGGCTCATCGCTCGTCCGCCAGGCGGAAGCCGGAAAAGGCCCAGCGCGCATCCGGCGGGAAGAAGTTGCGATAGGTCGCCCTGGTGTGCCCGGGCGGGGTCGCGCAGCAGCCGCCACGCAGCACCATCTGATTGACCATGAACTTCCCGTTGTACTCGCCGATCGCACCTTCGGCCGGGCGGAAGCCGGGATAGGGTGAATAGGGACTCATCGTCCACTCCCAGACGTCGCCGAACATCTGCTGCAGGCCGGCGCCGTCTCCGGCCGCAGGGCGGGGATGCAGGGCTCCGGACTCGACGAAATTGCCGACGACCGGCAGGTCCGTTGCCGCGGTTTCCCACTCGGCCTCGGTCGGAAGCCGGTGTCCGGCCCAGCGCGCGAAGGCGTCCGCCTCGTAATAGCTGACGTGGACCACCGGCTCCCGCGAGTCGAGCGCGCGGCGGCCGGCGAGCGTGAAGACCTGCCACTCGCCGTCGATCTCCTCCCAGTAGAGCGGGGCCTTCCAGCCGCGCGCCTGTACTGTGGCCCAGCCTTCGGAGAGCCAGATCGCCGGAGTTTCGTAGCCGCCGTCCTCGATGAACTCCAGAAACGCCCCTGCCGTGACCAGTCTGTTGGCCAGCCTGTAGGGCTCCAGCCAGGTCTTGTGCCGGGGTCCTTCGTTGTCGAAGGCGAAGCCGGTGCCGTCATGGCCGATCTCGACGAGACCGCCGTCGAAGTGGATCCAGCTGGTGGGTGGAATGCTGCCGGGGCCGGGCGCCTGAGCGGATGCATAGGCAGGCCGTAGGGGGTTGCACGAGAAGACATGCTTGATGTCCATGAGCAGCAACTCCTGGTGCTGTTGCTCATGGTTCAGCCCGAGCTCCACCAGCGGCGCGAGGGTGTTGCAGAGCGCTTCGTCCGCGGTCTCGACCAACCGCTGCATCGCCGCGTCCACATGGCTTCTGTAGCCACCGATTTGCTCCACGGTCGGGCGGGAAAGGAGCCCGCGCTGCGGCCGAGGATGACGCTCTCCGATCTGTTCGTAGTACGAGTTGAAGAGGTAGCCGAACGCCGGGTCGTATTCGCGGTAGTCGGCGAGGTGCGGTTTCAGGACGAAGGTTTCGAAGAACCAGGTCGTGTGGGCTCGGTGCCATTTCGTCGGGCTCACGTCCGGCATCGACTGGATCGTCTGATCCTCGGCGCCCAGTGGCTCGGCCAGACGATCGGTCAGCTGCCGGATGGTCCGGTACCACCCGATGAGAGCGTCCCTTCGCGCGTTCCCGTCGCGATAGAGGTGAGTGCTGGCAACCATGCGGCCCTCGCAGTCTCGGAGGCGAACGGACGGCCGGTGTCCCACCGTCGGCTCCATCTCAGAGCCTCGTGTCCGCTATTGTGGCGTCCGAAGGAAAAAATCTCCGGAAAAAACGTCTGGACGCGACTACGGTTCCGGGTCCGCAGGGAAGCAAGACCCGGCATTCAAGGACAAGACTGCCGCCTCTGTCGGCGAAGGGGGCCTTGGGGTCAGCCGCAGGAGCGGGTGCGGCGAACGTGAGTGATCTGGTGGTTCACCCGCTGCCCGGTGGTGCCCGGTTCGAGCTGGAACAGATAATCCACCGTCGTGGCGTCGCCCTTGGAGATGCTCGTGTCCCAGTACTGAAAGCTCTCGCCGCTTTGGTCGGTGGCGAGACGGGAGGTGGCGCTCGCCTCCAGGAACTGCCAGCGGCTGGAGCCGGTGTCATAGCGGTAGGCATAGAGGGTGAAGGGATACTGGCTTCGGAACTCGATCGCGAACTCGCCCTGGCGCGTCAGCACCATGTGCAGCGGGAGCACCTTCCGCCCCTCCGGTCCCACTGCCGTGCCCGGATCGAATGCGCTTTCGAGCACTTCGTCGCCCACCGTGCATTCGACGACGACCGCCTGCTGCGCTGCGACCCCCGCAGGCGCTGCCAGCGCCAGGCCGGCCGCGAGCGCGATTCCGCCGATTCTCTTCACCTGCATCCCCCTTCGGGTTGATTCCAGCCTACCCCGCTGGTTGTGGAGCATACTGAAAGTGTTCAGTCCGGCCTATCGACTTTGGCCGAAATTCGCACCAGCCTCGCCCCTACTCTGCCGCCGACCGGTGTTCGAACGCCTGCGGCCACCGGGCCGGCGCGCCCCTCCCGTAGCGGATCGGGTAGACGATGTCGCCGCCGAGCTCTTCCGCCGCGCGCCACCCCCAATGCGGCTCGTAGAGGAAGCCGCGCGCCAGCGCCACCATGTCTGCCTTCCCCTCGGCAACGATCCGCTCGGCCAGAGCCGGCTCGCGGATCATGCCGACGGCCATGGTCGGCAGGCCGGATTCAGTCCGCACACGAGTGGCGAACTCGACCTGATAGCCGGGCTTCAGCGGAATGCGAACGTTGGCGTTACCCCCGCTCGAGAGGCACGCATAGTCGCAGCCCAGTGCTTTCAGCTCTTTCGCGAACGCCACCGCATCGTCGGGCCCGAGCCCTTCCTCGTGCCAATCGGTGCCGTTGAAGCGGATGCCGACGGGCTTCTGGCCGTCGAAGGCGGCGCGGACCGCCTCGAATACCTCGAGCGGAAAGCGCATCCTGTTTGCGAGGCTGCCGCCGTAGGCGTCGCTCCGCCGATTGGCGAGCGGCGAAAGGAACTCGCTGAGAAGATAGCCGTGGGCGGCGTGGATCTCGATCAGCTGCAGCCCGATCCGGTCAGCCCGACGGGCAGCCTGAACGAACGCGGCGATCACCTCGTCCATGCCGGCCCGGTCGAGCTCTTCCGGCGTATGCCAGCCGTCTTCGAACGGAATCGGTGACGGTGCGACCGTCGTCCACGCGCCCTCGCCGGGTTCGAGGGGCGTGCCTCCCTCGAACGGCGGCCTGACCGAGGCTTTCCGGCCGGCGTGGCCGAGCTGTATCCCCAATGTCGCGGAGCCGTATTCCCGGCAGAGGTCGAGGACGCGGCCGAGCGACGCCTCGTTCTCGTCCGACCAGAGGCCGAGGCATTTCGGCGTGATCCGGCCGCGGGGCTCGACGCCGGTCGCCTCCAGGATCAGGAGGCCGGCCCCCGACATCGAAAGGCTGCCGAGGTGGATGGTGTGCCATTCGCTCGCATTGCCGTCTTCCGAACCGTACTGGCACATGGGAGAAACGACGATCCGGTTGGGGAGCTCGACACCCCGCAGGGCGATCGGCTCGAACAGTGCGCTCGACATGGGGCAAGGCTCTCGTTGCGGCAGGTTGACGACGGCGCATAAGGTAATCGGACCGGAGAGAACCAAACAAGCGCGGAGAGGAAGCCCATGCCCACCTTGCGGGAGATGATGAACGGCACCGAGCCGGTGTGTGCACCACTTGTTCTGAACCCGCTCATGGCGAAGATGGCGGAGAAGGCGGGCTTCCGCGCCCTCTATCTCGGCGGTGGCGCCTCGGGCTACGCCAAGGTGCATCTCGAGGCCAATCTCACGGTTACCGAGATGGCACAGACCGGAGTCGAGATCGGCACCGTGACCAGTCTGCCGTTGATTCTGGATGCCGCCGCAGGCTTCGGCGATCCGATGCACATGCACCGCACCATCCCCATGACCGAGGCAGCCGGTTTCGCGGCGATCGAGATCGAGGACCAGCTGCTGCCGAAGCGCGCCCACCACCACATCGGCATCGAGCACATGATCCCGCAGGAGCTGATGGTGGCGAAGGTGCGCGAAGCCGTCGCCGCTCGCCGCAATCCCGATTTCGTGATCGTCGCCCGCACCAACGGCGTCCGCGTCGCCGGCATGGACGAGGCGATCCGCCGTGCCGAGGCCTATCGTGAGGCCGGTGCCGATGCCCTGCTGCTTTCTCCGCGGACGCCGGAAGAGGTGCGATTCGTCGGCGAGCGGCTCGGCGCGCCGCTGATGATGCTCTGTCGGCCGGGCGGCCTGGCGAAGCTCGACATGACGCTCGCCGACATGCACGGTCTCGGTTACCGGATTCTCGCGGATCCCAACACGGCGCTGTTCGCGGCGTACGAAGCGATGAAGAAGGTCTATGCCGAGCTGGCCGGCGGCTTCCGGGTCACTTCGCGGCCGGCGGACGAATGGGAGGGCGTGCAGCACGCCATCCACGAGACCATCGACATCGACCAACTCATCGACGTCGAGAAGCGGACGGTGGAGCGGTAGTTCCCTCGCCGAGTCGTGGGGCGGGCGCCGCTCAGGACGGCGGCGCCGGCCCGATACGGCCCCACTCGGCCACCCGGTCGACGTGAATGGAGATGACGGGCAGATCGTCGAGCGCCATGTTCCGGTACTGTTCGTACCGGTCTCGCAGGCGCGCGATCGCGGCCGCATGCTCTGCTCCGGGGTGGATCACCTGCGCCGTCCCGCGGATCATGACCCACCCGAGCCGCGTCCAGTCGCGGTCGTCGTAGCGGTCGACGACAAAGGCCGTCGACGGGTTCGCCCGGATGTTGCGCAGCCGCTTCAGTCGCACGGGGTCGCCGCGCTTCGGCTTCTCGTCCACGGGAATGTAGACCCGGGTCGGGGTGGCGGCATAGCAGACGGGCACCACATGCGGCGCGCCCGCGCCATCCGCGGTGGCGAGATGGCCGACTCTCCCCGCTTCCAGGAACGAGAGCTGCTCAGGCGTCAGCGTGGCTGTCCCTCCGGACGAAAGAGCCCCCGGAAGGCGCCGGGGGCTCTCGTCGCGATCCTCTTCGCCGGTCGTATCAGAACTCGCGCCAGATCGGATTCAGCCCGGCCTTCTGGAGCTCGTTGTAGCGGTACTCCATCCAAGCGGCTTTGAACTTCTCGGCGTCCGAAGGCGGATTGCCGTCGGTGAAGCTCTTCCAGATCTCGGTCATCTTGTTCAGGCGCGCGATCAGCTCATCGTTGTGCGCCTGGGCATCGTCGGTCCATTTGCCGACTTCCTCGTAGTAGCGGATGGCGCCGTCGTGGAACGGCACGACCCAGTCCATCACCTGCTTTTCGAGCGCATAGCCGGTGGCGGCCGGTGCCGCGTCCTTGAAGTGCTCGAAATT
>JAJUGE010000115.1 GCA_029268305.1 Alphaproteobacteria bacterium | reverse complement strand
CGCCTGGAACGAGGGGTTCGAGGCGCTGCTGGGGATCCGGCCGCCGGACGACCGTCGCGGCTGTCTGCAGGACATTCACTGGCCGGACGGCGCCTGGGGCTATTTCCCGACCTACACCCTCGGCGCCATCACCGCCGCGCAGCTGTTCGAGGCGGCGCAGCGGGCGGAGCCCGGCTTGCAGGACGCGATCGGGCGGGGCGACTTCGGACCCGTGGTGAACTGGCTGCGCCGCGAGATCCACGGCTGCGGGTGCCTCTACGAGGGCGATGAGCTGATCCGGCGGGCGACCGGCCGGCCGCTCGACGTCGCCACCTTCCGCAGGCACCTCGAGGCGCGCTATCTGGATGCGGGCTGAGGGCGTTGCCCGCCCCTAGCACGTTGTGCTCTAAGTCGCGCCCGCCCATGAATGGGTCGGGCCGGAGGTGATCGTGAGATATGTGAGCACCCGAGGCGAAGCGCCTTCGCTGGGATTCGCCGACGTCCTCCTGACCGGGCTCGCACCCGACGGCGGGCTCTACGTGCCGGAGACGATGCCGTCCTTCTCGGCCGACGAGTTGCGTGCCTTTCGCGATCTTTCCTATGCCGAGGTCGCGGAGCGGGTGATCCGGCCGTTCGTGGGCGGCGAGATCGACGACGCCCGTCTCGCCGCGATCGTCCGCGACACCTATGCCGCGTTCGATCATCCGGCGGTGACGCCGCTCCGGCAGCTCGACAGCGGCTTCTGGCTGCTGGAGCTGTTCCACGGGCCGACCCTCGCCTTCAAGGACGTGGCGCTGCAGCTGCTCGGCCGCCTGTTCGACCACGTGCTGACCGAGCGGGGCCGGCATGTGACGGTGGTCGGGGCGACCTCCGGCGATACGGGCGCGGCGGCGATCGAGGCCTGCCGCGACCGCGACGCCGTCGACATCGTCATCCTCCATCCCAAGGGCCGCGTCTCGGACGTGCAGCGTCGGCAGATGACGACGGTCGACGCGGCCAACGTGCAGAACGTGGCGATCGAGGGCACGTTCGACGACTGCCAGGACCTCGTGAAGGCGATGTTCAACGACGCCACCTTCCGCGACGAGGTGAGCCTCTCGGCGGTCAATTCGATCAACTGGGCGCGGATCATGGCCCAGGTGGTCTATTACGTGTATGCCTCGGCGCAGCTCGGCGGGCCTGATCGACCGCTCTCCTTCGCCGTCCCGACCGGTAATTTTGGCAATGTCTATGCCGGCTACGTCGCGCGGCGAATGGGCGTGCCGATCGAGCGGTTCGTGGTCGGCTCGAACACCAACGACATCCTGACCCGCTTTTTCCAGGCGGACGACATGAGCATCCGCCCGGTCGTGCCGACGCTCTCGCCCAGCATGGACATCCAGATCTCGAGCAATTTCGAGCGGCTGGTCTTCGACCTGTTCGACCGGAACGGGCGGGCGGTAGCCGAGGCGATGACCGAGTTTCGCCGATGCGGGCGGCTGTCGCTCGGCCAGAACCGGTGGCGGGCCGCCGCCGACCTCTTCGTCGGGGAATGCTTCGACGACGAGGAGACGGTCGCGACGATCGCCGACTGGTATCGCCGGACGGGGGAGACGCTCGATCCGCATTCGGCGGTCGGCGTTGGCGCCGCGGCGCGCCATCGCGACGGTGCGGCGCTCGTTGCGCTCGCGACGGCGCATCCGGCGAAGTTTCCGGATGCGGTTGCGCGCGCGACCGGCGTCCGGCCGGCTTTGCCCGCCAGACTCGCCGACTTACATACGAGGCCGGAGCGTGTCGCGGTGTTGCCGAACGACCTCGCCACCGTGCAGGATTTCGTTCGCAGGCACGCCCGTACCGGAAAGGGAGCACCTGTTTGACCGCACAACTCACCACTCTCGACAACGGGCTTCGTGTCGTCACCGACAGCATGGAGACCGTCGAGACGGTCGCGCTCGGCGCCTGGGTCGGCGTCGGCACCCGCCACGAGGATGCGGACCAGAACGGCATCTCGCATCTGCTCGAGCACATGGCTTTCAAGGGCACGGCACGGCGCAGCGCTTCCGACATCGCCGCCGAGATCGAAGCCGTGGGTGGTCACCTGAATGCCTACACGTCGAGAGAGACCACCGCCTATTACGCGAAGGTCCTGAACGAGGACGTGCCGCTCGCGGTCGACCTGCTTTCGGACATTCTCCAGCATTCGACCTTCGATCCGCAGGAGCTGGAGCGGGAGCGCTCGGTGATCCTGCAGGAGATCGGCCAGGCGCTCGATCAGCCGGAAGACGTGGTGTTCGACGCGTTCCAGGCGACCGCTTATCCGGATCAGGCCCTCGGCCGACCCGTGCTCGGCCAGCCGGAGGTGATCCGAAGCGTCTCCCGCCAGGCGATCATCGACTACATGACCGCCCGCTACCGCACCTCCGACATCGTCCTCGCTGCCGCCGGCCGGATCAGCCACGATGCCTTCGTCTCGCTCGTACGCGACAATTTCGGCGAGCTGCCGACGGGGCACGCGCCGGCAGCGGAGCCGGCACGGTATGCCGGCGGCGAGCATCGCGACGTCCAGGATCTGGAGCAGGTGCACCTCGTCCTCGGCTTCGACGGGCTGTCGTTCCACCATCCGGACTTCTACGCGTTGCAGGTCTTCTCCGCCCTGTATGGCGGCGGCATGTCGTCCCGCCTGTTCCAGGAGGTGCGGGAGAAGCGGGGGCTGGTGTACACGATCTACTCCTTCGCCTCGGGATTGAGCGACAGCGGCATTCTCGGCGTCTATGCCGGCACTGGCGAGAAAGAGGCCGAAGAGGTCGTGAGAATCGTCTGCGGCGAGCTCGCGGCGCTCGACGACACGGTAAGTGCGGCCGAGGTCCAGCGTGCCCGGGCGCAGCTCAAGGCGAGCATCCTCATGTCGCGGGAAAGCACCTCGGCCCGGTGCGAGCAGGCAGCAACCCAGGTGCAGGTGTTCGGCCGGCCACTCGCGGTCGGCGAGGTGGTCGAGAAGATCGAGGCCGTCGATACGGCGAAGATAAGGGAACTGGCCGGCCGCCTGGCGTCGACCCAGCCGACGTTCGCGGCGATCGGCCCGGTCGGGCACATCGCGCCGTTCGAGGAGATCAGGGAAAGGCTGCGCCTGGCCGTCTGAGGCGACGCACGCCCAGGCTCAGGCGCGGCCGCCTTCGCTGGAGAGCATGCTCGCGTCGATGCCGAGCTTCGCGATCGCGCGATTCCATTTGCTCTCGATGTCGATGTCGAACAGCAGCTCGGAATCCGCGGTGACGCTGAGCCAGCCGTTCGCCTGGATCTCGGACTCGAGCTGACCGGGAGCCCAGCCGGCGTAACCGAGCGCCAGCAGACGCTTCCGCGGGCCGTTCCCTTCGGCGATCGCCTTGAGCACGTCCACGGTCGCCGTCAGCGCGATGTCGCCGCCGACGACCAGCGTCCCCTCCTGATTGTAGTCGGCGGAGTGGAGGACGAAGCCGCGGCCGGTCTCGACAGGCCCGCCGAAATGCAGGGGCAACGGCTCGTGCGGGCCGGTCTCTTCGATGCCGAGCTGCTCGAGCAGGTCGTCGAAGCTGAGCGAGTCCAGCTCCTTGTTGACGACGAGTCCCATCGCGCCTTCGTCGCTGTGCGCGCACATATAGATCACGGTGCGCGCGAAGCGCGGGTCGCCCATGCCCGGCATGGCGATCAGAAATTGCCCGGTCAGATACCCGCTCGATTCCCTGGATGCGACCATGCCGGTAAGTTAGAACTCCGCCCCCCGGTCCGCAAGCGGATGAGAGCGGACGACGGAGGTCGTACGGGCGCGCGGCGAGCGGCTCATTCCATGTGACGAGCGCGGGCTGGCACACTATCCTGCGAGCATGTCCCGCGCGGCGGGACGACCCGTTTGATTCCGGAGCAGAAAGCGCTGTCATGGTCGAGGTTCGGCCGCCCAAATCGAGCAACTTCTATCGCGCGCACGTGACCGCGCGGGTGAAATGGTTCGACCCCGCAAAGGGGATCGGTTTCGTCACGCCGGAGGACGGCTCCGCCGACGCCTTCCTGCATGTCTCGCGGCTCAACCGGGCGGGGGTGTCGACCGTTCAGGAGGGGGCAACCCTGGTCTGCGACATCGGTCCCGGCCAGAAGGGGCCGCAGGTCGCCGAAGTGCACTCGGTCGACGAGTCGACGGCGCGTCCGAGAGGAGGCCCGCGCGGCCGCCGCGGCGCACCGCCACCGAGGCCGGCGCGGCCTGCCCCTCGCCCCCAGTCCGGGCCCTCCCACACCTCGGAGTTCGGGCGCACGGTCGAGGGAACCGTGAAGTTCTTCGACACGGCGCGCGGGTTCGGCTTCGTGACGCCGGATCGGAGCAGCAAGGACGTGTTCGTGCCGGCGGCGGCGCTCAAGCGATCGGGGCTGGAGTCGCTCCAGCCCAACGTGCGCGTGCGCCTCTATCTCCGACAGACCGAACGCGGCGTCGAGGCCGAGCGGGTGGAGTTCCCCTGACGGAAGCCGTCAGGTCCCGGGCGCATCGGTCGCCTTGCGAGCCATTCGGCAAGCTGGTACCTAACCTCGCATGCAGCAGCCGACGCGGATAGCACCCTCGATTCTGTCGGCGGACTTCTCGCGCCTCGGCGAGGAGGTTCGCCGGATCACCGAAGCGGGTGCGGACTACGTCCACGTCGACGTGATGGACGGGCATTTCGTGCCGAACATCACCTTCGGCCCCCAAGTGATGAAGGCGGTGCGCGGCGCTTCCGACCTGCCGTTCGACGTTCACCTGATGATCTCGCCGGCGGATCCCTACATCGAGGCCTTCGTCGATGCCGGCGCGGACATCCTGACGGTGCATCCGGAAGCGGGGCCGCACGTGCACCGGACGCTGCAGCTCATAAAGAGCTTCGGCAGGCGCGCCGGAATCTCGCTGAATCCCGGGACCCCCGTCTCGGCGGTTGAGAATCTGCTCGACCTCGCCGATCTCGTGCTGGTGATGACGGTGAATCCGGGCTTCGGCGGGCAGAAGTTCATCGAGGGGCAGTTGCGGAAGATCGAGACGCTGCGGCGGCTGATCGACCAGACCGGCCGCACCATCGATCTCGAGGTGGACGGCGGCGTGAACGCGGAGACCGCGCCGCGCGCGATCGCGGCCGGGGCGGATGTCCTGGTAGCCGGCACGGCGGTGTTCGGCGGTGACGGCGTCCCGGCCGAGGATGACGTCGCCCGCTATGCGCGGAATATCCGCTCGCTGCGTGGCGGCGGCGGATGACGATCACCATGGCCGGCGGGGCCGGGTCGGCCTGGCAGGCGCTTCGCCGCAGCTTTCTCGCCAGCCCCCTGTACGGCCTGACCCTGATGGGTCAGCGCGCCGGATCGCTAGCGACGACCCCGCGTGACCCGTGGCCGGGTGAGCAGCGACGCGGCGAAGCGATCCTGAAGGAGATCGACAGTCTGGCCGCTGCCTTGAAGCGCCGCGCCGAAGTCGACCCCGCGCGCCGGGAGTGGTTGCACAGCTTCGCCTGGCTGCGCGATCTGCGCGCCGTCGGCGGCGACCAGGCGCGGAGACAGGCGCGCGAGCTGGTCGCGGTCTGGATTCTGGAGCACGAGCGCTGGAGCGAGATCCCGTGGCGGCCGGACGTGGTTGGTGCGCGGCTCGCCGCTTGGCTCGGCGGGTTCGACTTCTTCGCCGCCAGCGCCGACGATTTCTTCCGGAACGAGCTGCTCACGAGCCTCTGCCGACAGGCACGTCATCTCTCGCGCACGGTGCGGAGCGCGCCGCCCGGCTCGCCCGAGGTGGCGGCGCTGCATGGCCTGCTCGCGGTGGGCGTCGCGCTTCCCGACGGCGAGCGCCGGGTCGCGCAGGCGGTGCGGCTGCTGAAGCGGGTGATCTGGGACCAGATCCTCGACGATGGCGGCCACGTCGAGCGCAGCCCTCGGGTCCACCTCGACGTGCTCCGGCGCATGATCGAGATGCGCACGCTTCTCCGCGCCGGGGGCCATGAAGTGCCGCCTGTTCTGGACGACGCGATCGAGCGGATGGCGCCGATGCTGCGGCTGTTCCGGCACGGTGACGGCGGCCTCGCCTTCTTCAACGATACGGGGGACGAACCGGGCGGGGCGATCGATCTCGTTCTCACGCAGTCCGACTCGCGCACGCGACGCGGCGTCAGCGCGCCCGACACCGGCTTCGAGCGCCTCCAGGCCGGCCGCACGATCGTGATCGCCGACGTGGGCGCGCCGCCGCCGCCCGGACTCGATGGGCACGCCCATGCCGGCACGCTCGCCTTCGAGATGAGCGTCGGCAAGGAGCGCCTGATCGTGAACTGCGGCGTCCACCGCTCGCCGACGCCCGCCTGGCGCGCCGTGCAGCGCTCGACCGCCGCGCATTCGACGGTCTCCATCGGCGACACCAACTCGTCCGAGATTCTGGCGGAGGGCGGGATCGGCAGGCGGCCGAACGCCGTCACCCGCTCCAGACGGGATGAGGACGGGTCGATCTGGATAGATTCGAGCCACGACGGCTACCGCCAGCCTTTCGGGATCGTCCACCGGCGCCAGCTCTATCTCGGCGCTGCGGGAGAAGACTTTCGCGGCGCCGACACGCTCTCCGCGTCCGGCTCCGGCGCCGTCGGCCGCCGGTTCGCCATCCGCTTCCACCTGCATCCGCGGGTGAAGGCCTCACTGGTTCAGGACGGTGCCGCGGTGCTTCTCGGCCTTCCGGCCGGCGGCGGCTGGCGATTTCGTGCCGTCGGCGGGCGGCTCGGTCTTGCGGAGAGCGTCTGGCTCGGCGACAACGGCGACGTGAAGCGGACCGAGCAGATCGTCATCGAAGGCGCAGTCGGGGCCGGAGAGACCGTCGTAAAATGGGCGCTGCAGGCGGTGCCGAAGCGCTGACCCTTTCGTCTCAGGAGCGGAGACCCACATGCCCCACGCCCAAGTGAAGATTCGCCGGGCGCTCATCTCGGTTTCGGACAAGACCGGCCTGGTGGAGTTCGCGCAGATGCTGCGCAAGCACGGCGTCGAGATCCTCTCGACCGGCGGGTCTGCGAAAATGCTCACCGACGCCGGGATCCCGGTGAAGGAGGTGGCGGAGCATACCGGCTTCCCCGAGATGCTCGACGGCAGGGTCAAGACGCTGCACCCGGTCATTCATGGCGGCCTGCTCGGCAGGCGAAACGACCAGGCGCACATGGTGGCGATGAAAGAGCACGGCATCGATCCGATCGACCTGCTCGTCGTCAACCTCTACCCGTTCGAGCGCACCGTAGCCGGCGGAGGAGATTTCGAGACCTGCATCGAGAACATCGACATCGGCGGCCCGGCGCTGATCCGCGCCGCCGCCAAGAACCACGACTGGGTCGCGGTGGTGACCGACCCCGAAGATCAGGCGGCGGTCGCCGAGGAGATGGAGGCGAGCGGCGGCTCCGTCACCGGCACGCTGCGCAAGAAGCTGGCGGCACGCGCCTACGCGCGCACGGCCGCCTACGACGCGGCGATCTCGACCTGGTTCGCGGCGGAGGTCGGGGAAGCGTTCCCGAGCAGCCTGGCGCTGGGGGGCAGTCTCCGGCAGACCCTGCGCTATGGCGAGAACCCGCACCAGCAGGCCGCTTTCTATGTCTCGGCGCCGACCTCGGCGACGGTGCGCCCGGGCATCGCGACGGCGACGCAGATCCAGGGCAAGGAGCTCAGCTACAACAATCTCAACGATACCGATGCGGCCTTCGAGCTGGTATCCGAGTTCGACCGGACGGCGGTCGCGATCATCAAGCACGCCAACCCGTGCGGCGTCGCCGTCGCCGACAGCCTCGTCGCGGCATGGCAGAAGGCGCTTCGCTGCGATCCGGTGAGTGCCTTCGGCGGCATCATCGCCGTCAACCGCACGCTCGACGCGGCGATCGCCGAGGAGATCGGCAAGCTGTTCGCCGAGGTGGTGATCGCGCCCGACGCCGATGCCGAGGCGCGGAAGGTGCTGTCGTCGAAGAAGAACCTCCGCGTCCTGCTCACGGGCGGCATGCCCGATCCGGCCGAGGCTGGCATGACCTTCCGCTCGGTCGCGGGCGGGTTCCTGCTGCAGAGCCGCGACAACGGCCGCATCGGCCGGAGAGATCTCAAGGTCGCGACGAAGCGCGCGCCGACGGAGCAGGAGCTCACCGACCTGCTGCTCGCCTTCACCGTCTGCAAGCACGTGAAGTCGAACGCGATCGTGTACGCCAAGGACGGCGCCACCGTCGGCATCGGCGCCGGACAGATGAGCCGGGTCGATTCCTCGCGCATCGCGGCGCGCAAGGCGGCGGACGCCGCAGCGGCGGCGGGCCTGTCGGAGCCGCTCACCACGGGTTCGGTGGTGGCGTCGGACGCGTTCTTCCCGTTCGCCGACGGCCTTCTCGCCGCGGCGGAAGCGGGTGCCACCGCAGTGATCCAGCCGGGCGGCTCGGTCCGCGATCAGGAGGTGATCGACGCGGCGGACGAGAAGGGCCTGGCGATGGTGTTCAGCGGGATGCGCCACTTCCGGCACTGAGGCGGCGGAGGCTGGCGGAAGGGCATCCTCCCGGCGGGTTGCCTCTACTCGGGAACGTCTCGGCTGCCGAGATTTCGCTTTCCGTGCAGGACGCGCAGGATCTCGATCGCTTCCCTCACCCGGTAGAGGATGAGGTACCGACCGACCGTGAGGTGCCGGATCCCTGTGCCGATGTCGTCGCGTGCGATGCCGGAGAACGGATGGTGCGCGAGTTGTCGCCAGCGCGCCTCGATTGCGTCGAGGACACGATCGGCCGCAACGGCGTTGTCACGAGCGATGTATTGCCAGATGGCGATAAGGTCCTCGTCCGCCTGAGCGGTTCGGCGAACGGGGAGCACTGTCAGCGGTTCTCGTCGGCGCTCGCGGCGAAGCGGCGGCGGGCTTCGGCCTTGATGTCGTCCATCGAAGCGTGGCGGCTCGGCCCGCTCTCGATCCCTTCCTGCGCAAGCTCGCGCAGCTCGTTTACGGTATAGCCGACGAGGTCGCGACGCTCCTTCCATTGGCGCACGGCGTCGCGGATAGCCTCGCTGGTGGAGGCGAACTCGCCCGACTCGACGGCCTCACGGACGGTCCGCGCCATCTCCGGCGTCAGAGCGATGGTGATCTTCTCGACCGAAGCCATGTCGGGGTTCTCCTTTGCGGGAGCTAGTATGCTATTCGCATACCTAGTGCGCAATCACCCCGCGGCTACCGGATCGACGTTCCCGCTAGGCCGACACCGCCACCGGCGAGCGCTGCTCCGGGCCGGGGGCGTATGGCGTCCCGCCGCTCTGCGGGGCGCGGGGTGCCGGTGCGTTTCCGCCATTGGCGGCCAGCTCGCGCCAGGAGGCGGCGATCGGCTCCAGCAGGCCGATCACCTCGCGCGCCGCGCCGGCGTCGTTGCGGATGTTCACGACGCTGAGGCGCTTCAGCATGAAGCGATAGAGCTCCGACAGGTTCCGCGCGATCTCGCCGCCTTTGTCGGTGTCGAGCGTGCCCCAAAGGTGGGTGATAATCTCGGTCGCCTTTTCGTTGTGGGTGTAGCGGGCGCGGATGTCCCCCTCCTCGATCGCCCGCACGGTGTCGCGGAGCGCGCGCAGCGCCCGGTCGTAGAGCATCGAGACGAGCCGCGCCGGCGAGGCGGTCATGATCTGCTGGGTCTGGTAACGGGCGGCAGCGTTAGGCTGCATCGGCTGTCTCCTTGGCCCCGGAGTGGGCGGTGACGGATTGCTATCGGTGACGTTCTTCATGGACGG
>JAJUGE010000114.1 GCA_029268305.1 Alphaproteobacteria bacterium | reverse complement strand
GGTCCACGTTCTCGATGGAGCAGATGATGATGCAGTTGTCCGCGTGGTCGCGGACGACCTCCATCTCGAACTCTTTCCAGCCGAGGACGGATTCCTCTACGAGCACCTCGCTGACCGGCGAGGCGTCCAGGCCGTTGCGCACGATCGCCTCGAACTCGTCGCGGTTATAGGCGATGCCGCCGCCGGTGCCGCCGAGCGTGAAAGAGGGCCGGATGATCGCGGGGAGGCCGACTTCGAGCAGCGCCTGGCGGGCTTCCTCCATCGTCTGGACCACCGCACTCTTCGGCGTCTCGATGCCGATGGCGTTCATCGCATCGCGGAACTGGAGACGGTCCTCCGCCTTGGCGATCGCCTCGCGCTTGGCGCCGATCAACTCCACCCCGAACTTGTCGAGGGTGCCGTCGTCGGCGAGCGCCATTGCTACGTTGAGCGCGGTCTGGCCACCCATCGTCGGGAGCAGCGCGTCCGGCCGCTCCTTCTCGATGATCCGCGCCACGATTTCCGGCGTCACCGGCTCGACGTAAGTCGCATCCGCCAGATCCGGATCGGTCATGATCGTGGCAGGATTGGAGTTTACGAGAATGATGCGATAGCCCTCTTCGCGGAGAGCCTTGCATGCCTGCGTACCCGAATAGTCGAACTCGCAGGCCTGACCGATGATGATCGGCCCGGCGCCGATGATCAGGATGGACTCGATGTCTGCGCGCTTAGGCATTCCGGTCGATCATCTCGATAAAGCGGTCGAAGAGGTGGTGACTGTCGTGGGGGCCCGGGGAGGCCTCGGGATGATACTGCACCGAGAACGCTGGCCGATCCTTGGCACGAATACCCTCCAGCGAACCGTCGAAAAGGGACACATGGGTCTGCTCAACATTCGACGGCAGCGATTCGGGAAGCACGACGAAGCCGTGGTTCTGGCTGGTGATCTCGACCTTGCCGGTCGCCAGGTCTTTGACCGGGTGATTGGCGCCGCGGTGGCCGATATCCATCTTCCTCGTCTCGCCGCCGAGGGCGAGCGAGAGCAGCTGATGGCCGAGGCAGATGCCGAAGACCGGCAGGCCCCGGTCGAGCACTTCGCGGATCGCCGGTACCGCGTACTCGCCGGTGGCGGTGGGGTCGCCGGGACCGTTGGCGAGGAAGACGCCGTCGGGGCGGTGCGACAGAATATCCTCCGCGCTGGACACGGCCGGAACGACGGTGACCCGGCAACCCCGAGCCGCGAGAGCGCGGAGGATGTTGCGCTTCGCTCCGTAGTCGACGGCTACGACGTGGCGCTTCGGCGTCTCCAGACGGCCGTAACCCCTTCCTAAATCCCAGGTGGTTTCGTCCCAGCTGTAGGTCTGGCGACAGGTCACCTCCCGGGCGAGGTCCATGCCGACGAGCCCCGGCCATTCGGCGGCCATCTTCCTGAGCGCATCCAGGTCGAGGTCGCCGTCGGGCGCATGGGCGATGGCGCCGACCGGCGCGCCGAGGTCGCGGATCCGACGGGTGAGATGCCGCGTATCGACCCCCGCGATGCCAGCCAGGCCATTGGAGGCCAGCCACTGATGCAGGTGACGCGCTGTGCGGAAGTTGGACGGCTCGGTGATGTCCATGCGCAGGATCACCCCGCGCGCGGCGGGGGTCGCCGCCTCGACGTCTTCGAAGTTCGCGCCGACGTTGCCGATGTGGGGAAAGGTGAAGGTGATCAGATGGCCGGCATAGGAAGGATCGGTGATAATCTCCTGATAGCCGGTCATCGAGGTGTTGAAACATACCTCGCCGACCGAGACTGCCGCCGCACCCAGCCCACGTCCCCAATAAGTCGTCCCATCCGCGAGCACGAGCGCGGCCGTAGCTCCCCGCGGGCGCGGTGGCGCGCCGGAGGGGCCGGGGTTCAGCGGTGCCGGCATGAATGACGTCCTCTCGTTGGTCGCGACTTCCGAACGATGCCTTCCGGACGGCCGGACGACATTGCGGGCGGGTCGATGGAGCCGCGCCGCATGCTGCTTGACGCACCCGGCGCCGCGCCCATATGAGTTGCCCGTCAGCGTGGAAAAGCGGCGTTTACATAAGGAAACCGCTGGGCCGCGTCAAGGCGCGGCTCTTGGGCAAAGTGATTACTTGGCAACAACTTGGACGGTTTCCAGGCAGCTAGCCCGATTCGTGCCGTGTTTCTCCTCCTGCACTTGGCAAAGAGTGACCACCGAACATGTTGCGCACCCGCCTCAACGAAGCCCTGAAGAACGCCATGCGGCACCGGGACGCCTGCGCCGTCTCGACGCTGCGGCTGATCCTCGCCGCCATCAAGGATCGCGACATCGCCGCCCGCACGAGCGGTAACACCGACGGCATAACGGACGGCGAGATCATGGATCTTCTGCACAAGATGGCGGCCCAGCGCGAAGAGTCGATCGCATTCTACGAGCAAGGTGGCCGGATCGAGCAGGCGGAGCGCGAGCGGCAGGAGCAGGCGGTAATTCGCTCCTTCCTTCCCGAGCAACTGGACGAGAACCAGACCAGGGAGGCGGTCAACGAAGTCCTGAGCGACGTCGGGGCCGAGAGCATCAAAGATATGGGAAAGGTTATGGCCGAGCTGCGCGCACGGTATGCTGGTCGGATCGACTTCGGCAAGGCGAGCGCCGTCGCGAAGCAGCATCTGAGCTGAGCGCGGTGCCATTGTTCGGGGGGTTCGATGGCCTTTCCGCCTCGCTTTCTTGACGAACTGAGAGAGCGAATCTCGATATCCGAGATCGTGGGCCGGCGCGTCCGGCTCCAGAAGAAGGGCCGAGAGCATCTCGGCCTCTGTCCCTTCCATACCGAGAAGACGCCCTCGTTCACCGTCAGCGACGACAAGGGCTTCTATCACTGCTTCGGTTGCGGCGCACACGGCGACGTCATCTCGTTCCTGACCGAAGCCGAGAGGCTGTCGTTCCCGGAGGCGGTCGAGCAGCTCGCGAACATCGCCGGGCTCGAGGTCCCGCGCGCGTCCGCCGCCGAGCGGGAGCGGGAGAAGCGGCAGGTCGGACTGCATGCCTGCATCGAAGCGGCCTGCTGCTTCTTCGAGCGCCAGTTGAGGCTGCCGGAAGGCAAGGCGGCATTGGAGTATCTGCGTTCGCGCGGGCTCGACGACGACAGAGTTCGGCGGTTCCGGATCGGGTTCGCTCCCGAACGGCGCGGCTCGCTGACGGCCGCGCTCGCCCGGGAGGGGTTCGGCGTCGAGACAATGGTCGAGGTGGGGCTCCTGAAGCTTTCGGAGCGTGGTGACGGTCATTACGAGTATTTTCGTGGGCGCATCACTTTCCCGATAACCGACCGCCGCGGCCGGGTGATCGCCTTCGGCGGCCGAGCGCTGGGCGATCAGCAGCCGAAATATCTCAATTCTCCCGAGTCGCCGATTTTTCATAAGGGCAAGGTTCTCTACGGACTAGACGCGGCGCGCGAGCGCGTGCGCGACACCGGGGAGCTGGTGGTCGTCGAAGGCTACATGGACGTTATCGCGCTCGATCGTCCCGGCCTGCCTGCGGCGGTGGCACCGCTCGGCACCGCGATCACGGAGGACCAGATCCGCGAGGCCTGGCGCCTGGCGGCGGAGCCCACTCTTTGCCTGGACGGCGACGCGGCCGGCCAGCGGGCGGCGCGGCGGGCCGCGGAGCGGGCGTTGCCGTTGCTGGAGCCCGGCCGTTCGTTCCGATTTGCCGCTCTGCCGCAGGGCGAGGACCCGGACAGCCTGGTGCGTGGCCGGGGCGAGGCCGCGTTCCGGGAAGTTCTCGCCGCCAGTCTGCCGCTCGCGGAGCTGATCTGGCGGTTGGAGCTGGCCGAGGTGCGTCCCGACACGCCGGAGCGTCGGGCCGGGCTGCAGCGGCGGTTGGAGGAGCATACCCGGCGAATAAGTGACGCCTCGGTCCGGCGCTACTACCGGACCGACTTCCGCGCCCGGTTGGCGGCGATGTTGGGGGAGACCGGCGGCTCTGCAGGGGCGCCGTCAGGGTGGCGAGGGAAGACCGGGCAGCAGCGTCGCGGCGGCTATGCCGTCGGTGCCGGCAAGCCTACTCGGCGGAACGCCGTTGCGCCGGCGGCCGTGCTCGGACGCCGGGCGCTGGAGGGAGTGCTCGCGGCACTCCTGAACCATCCCCAACTCGTCGGAGAGTTTGGAGAGTTCGTCGCAACACTGGAATTGCCTGAGGAACTTGACAGTCTGCGTCATGAAATCCTAATGATTTCTGGCTCGGGTGAAGAGCTTGACGCAACTGGAATTAGAACCCAACTAGAGCGAACCGGCTATGGCGGGGTGGTGCACTCGCTCCTCCGTTCGACGGTCTACCAGCACGCGCCCTATGCGCGGGCCGACAGCGATGTCGTGGTGGTCCGACAGCGGCTGGAACATATTGCCGGCCAGCTTCAGCGCAAGCACATCGAGGATCACGTGAAGGAACACCTCGGTCGTCTGGAGGATACGTCGCCGTTCGACGAGCTGGAGCGGATCGCAAACCTGAGCGCACACGAACAGAAGCGTCGCGCCGACGACGAGGGTTTGTATTGAGCAGGCGTTGGTTTGACGGCGGCCCTGGCGGCCGGCCGTTCGTTCGCTATATCCCCATCGGAGATCGGTGGATCACCGATGCATGTACTGTACGGGGGAAAGGATCGCATGGCGACCAAGACCGCTGACAACGATACCGAGACCGAGACCCGCGACGAATCCGCTGACGGGCCCCTTCTCGACGATAGCGCAGCGGTCAAGCGGCTCGTCGCCAAGGGGAAGGAGCGCGGCTACGTCACCTATGACGAGCTGAACGAGGCGCTGCCGTCCGAGCAGGTTTCCTCCGAACAGATCGAAGACACGATGGCGATGCTGTCCGAGCTCGGCATCAACGTCATCGACAACGAAGAGTCCGAGGAGGCTGCGGGCCCCGACAAGGGCGAGGACGAAACGCCGTCCGCCGGCAACATCAGCGAGGACGACATCGGCCGGACCGACGATCCGGTCCGGATGTACCTGCGCGAGATGGGGAGCGTTGAGCTGCTGTCGCGCGAGGGCGAAATCGCCATCGCCAAGCGGATCGAGGCCGGCCGCGACAAGATGATCGGGGCACTCTGCGAAAGCCCCCTGACGGTCCAGGCACTGCTCGGCTGGCGCGATGCCGTGGTCGCCGAGAAGATGCTGCTCCGCGACATAATCGATCTCGAGGCCACCTATGGCGGCGAGACGACTGCCGCCAACGGAACGGCCGCTGCGCCGATCAACACCGAGGCGACGGCCGGGCAGAGCGAGCAGGAGGACGAGGCCGAGGACGAGGACTCGGAGGACGAAGGCGAGGAGGTGAACCTGTCGCTCGCGGCGATGGAGCGGGCGCTCCTGCCGGAGGTCCTCGAGACGCTCGATACGATCGCCAAGCAGAACAAGCGGTTGGCCAAGCTGCAGGAGCAGCACTTCATCGGGGCCGAGACCGGGGAGCCTCTGCCCGCGGCACAGCTCAAGCGTCTGCGCAAGCAGCGGGACGAGCTGAAAAGCACGATGCAGACCGTCCGGTTGAACAACAACCGGATCGAAAAGCTGGTCGAGGAACACTACGCTCTCAACCGGGAGCTGATCTCGCTCGAGGGGCGACTGCTCCGTCTTGCGGTCGGCGCCGGGGTGACGAGAGAGCAGTTTCTCGAGGAATGGCAGGGTCGCGAGCTAGACGGCCGCTGGGTGCGCCGCATCAGCCAAAAGCCCGAGTGGAAGAACTTCGTCAAGAACCACGTCGAGGAGATCAAGACGATCCGTGGCCGGATCGCCGAGATCTGCGCCGGGATCGGCATGCCCCTCGGTGAGTTCCGCGCGATCGTTCAGACCGTTCAGGAAGGCGAGCGCGAAGCCGGCAAGGCGAAGAAGGAGATGGTGGAGGCCAACCTCCGGCTCGTCATCTCGATCGCGAAGAAGTACACGAACCGCGGCCTCCAGTTCCTGGACCTGATCCAGGAGGGCAACATCGGCCTGATGAAGGCGGTCGACAAGTTCGAATACCGCCGCGGCTACAAGTTCTCGACCTACGCCACCTGGTGGATCCGTCAGGCCATCACGCGCTCGATCGCCGATCAGGCGCGCACGATCCGGATTCCGGTGCACATGATCGAGACGATCAACAAGCTGGTGCGCACCTCGCGCCAGATGCTGCACGAAATCGGTCGCGAGCCGACGCCTGAAGAGTTGGCCATCAAGCTCGCGATGCCGCTGGAGAAGGTCCGCAAGGTCCTGAAGATCGCGAAGGAGCCGATCAGCCTCGAAACGCCGATCGGCGACGAAGAAGACAGCCACCTCGGCGACTTCATCGAGGACAAGAACGCGGTCCAGCCGCTCGATGCCGCGATCCAGTCGAACCTCCGCGAGAGCACGACGCGTGTGCTGGCGAGCCTGACGCCGCGTGAGGAGCGTGTGCTGCGCATGCGTTTCGGCATCGGCATGAACACCGACCACACCCTCGAGGAGGTCGGCCAGCAATTCTCCGTGACGCGCGAGCGTATCCGTCAGATCGAGGCGAAGGCGCTCCGCAAGCTGAAGCACCCGAGCCGGTCGCGCAAGCTCCGGAGCTTCCTCGACACCTGAGCCGGGCACTTGGCGTGACTGCCCCCTCAAGCGCATACTCACATCTAACCGTTTGTGTCCGCGGGTAAAGCCGCGGGGTGAGGGTGGTATCGCGGCGTGCGGATGCTGAGGGAGGATGTGCCGATGCCGATCTCGTCTCCGATCGAACGCGTCGAGATTGCCGGGGGCGTCGAGGTGCGGCCTCTGTGTGATGCGGTGGGCGCCGAAGTCAGCGGCGTCGACCTCGGCCGGATCGACGACCGAACCTTCGATCTAATCATCGAGGCGTGGGATGCGCACTCCGCGCTCCTGTTTCGAGGCCAGAATCTGAGCGAAGCCGATCTCGTCTCGTTCAGCCGCCGGTTCGGAGAGCTCGACCTGCCGCCCGTGATGGAGAACGGCCGCACGCCCGTGCCGGGATATCCCGAGATCTATATCGTCTCCAACATCCTCGATGCCGACGGGAAGCCGATCGGCAGCCTCGGTGCTGGAGAGGCGGTCTGGCATACCGACATGTCCTATCTGGAGGTGCCTCCGGACGCTTCGATGCTTTACGCTCTCGAAATCCCGGAGAGGGGCGGCGACACCTGGCTCGCGGGGATGCATGCCGCCTTTATGGCCCTGCCGCCTGATCTGCGACGCGCCATCGAGGGTCGGAGCATAAAGCACGACGGCACGTACAATTCCGGCGGATATCTGCGCGCAGGCGTGACGCCTTCCGACGATCCGGTGACCTCCGTCGGCACGCCGCATCCGATCGTCTGCAATCATCCCCGCACCGGACACCCGGCGCTTTATCTCGGCCGGCGCCGGAACGCCTATGTGATGGGCCTTCCTTTGGACGAGTCGGAAGCGCTCCTCGACGCGCTCTGGGCGCACGCCACACGTCCCGAGTTCTCGTACGCCCACCGTTGGCAGGTCGGCGATTTGCTGCTGTGGGACAACCGGGCCACGCTCCACCGACGTGACCCGTTCGACCCCGCGAGCCGACGCCTCATGTACCGGACGCAGATCAGGGGCAGCACGGCCCCACGTGCGGCATGAACTAAGTGGGTGCGACCAACCAGATGCCAGTCTCGCCGCTGCGGACCTAGCGTGGCAATTCGGCCCTTGGCGTCAATGTAGCGAGTGTCCTAAATAGACCGTCGGTGCACGCACGCGCACCTCGACGAAATCCGGCGGGCCTGTAGTTCAGCGGTCAGAACGCACCGCTCATAACGGTGTTGTCCCAGGTTCGAATCCTGGCGGGCCCACCACTTCGCCTTTTCCAGGCGGGGTTCGTCATTCTGCGAAACCCTGCGTGCAAACGTTTCGTTCACCATAACCCTTGGGCCTCCGTTAAGGATCGCGGCGTTAGCGTGCATCCTTGTCGGTTCGCCGACGATCGCGAGTGGATCGTGCGCAGCCCGGTTTGGCGCAAGTAGCGCGGGTGTTCGAATGACGCTGTACATCTCTCCCGAAGGGGAGTTCCTGATCCCGGGAACGCAGGCATTCTTCGACCGCATCGGGTACCGCAACCCGGATTTCGACGCGGGCGATTATTCAGTCCGCAACCTCGGATTCGTCGGCATAGCGCGCAACGCAGAAGGCGCCCTCAAGCTGCGTTTCCGTCCGGATATCCTCACCGGCAAGGCGGTCGACGGCACCTTTCGCTACATCGCGAAGCATCCGGGAACCAGCATCACCCTCGAGTATCTGGCCGATACCTGGATGGTCGAGACGTGGCCGAACGATCCGGCGGCGCTCCACCGTATCGTGGTCCTCTGCGCCCAACCGCGCCAAACAGAGCGCCGGCCGTCGGCACCTTACCGCACGCATGCTCTTCGCCTCGATCAGGCGAGCGAGGACCACGGTAATCCGCTCAAGCCCCTGTTTCAGAAGTGGCGCGTGTCTCTCAGCACGTTCGACGACACGACTTTGCCGTTTCTCATGAAGTTCGGATGCGCATCCAAGCTCATCATTATGGCGGCGGCCAGCCGGGATGAGCCGCTACGCTTCCAGTTCATCGGAGAGGGTCTCGAGTTCTACGACCGAAAGGCACTCTACGAGTTCATCGGCAAACCGATCACCTATCAACCCGACAAGAAGTACGCTTCCTGGATCGCAGAACAGTACAATGCGCTGATTGCGAGCAACGAGCCGCGGCTCGATCTCGTCGAGGCGCTGATCGCTCAACCAAGCGGTGCGGTACGTCGAAGCCGCTACGAACGCCTGCTGCTGCCCTGGTCTTCCCCGAGCGGCCAGGTCATCGTCACGTGCGCGTCCGTTCTCATCTCTGCCGAGAACGATGCGAACGCAAACGACAACCCGTCCGCTGTTGCAACGACGGCTTCAGGCGACGGCGGCCTTCGAACTGTCAGACACGAACGCCTCGAGATTCGCCATAAGTTCCAGACTGCTCTGGCGGGCCAGAGCGATCTCTAGGTCGCCCCAGGGCGAGCCGGGCAGGCTGAATCCGAAGCTCGCCTCGCGATAGCCGTAGGCCTGGTGCATGTTCAACTCGATGAGGTGGCGCTGGATGAAGGCGATCAGCCAGTCCGTGCCCCACGTGGCGGCGCCGTAGGCCCTCGACACCTGTGGCATGAGCCCGCCCAGCCCCTTGCGGCGATGGTCCGGGCGGATCCAGGTGCTGCCGCCGAAATAAACCACGCCTCTAATCTTGTGCGCGGCCTCGCAATGGACATAGCAGGGCAGGGTACAGGCGGGGTCGGGATACATCATCTCCCGCACGTGATCCGCCAGCGATGAGTCGTGCCACTGATAAAGGCGCGCGGCCTGTGCTACGACCGTTTCCCCCTTCTCGTCGACGCCGGAGATCCAGAACGAGTTCTCGGGCGTCAGATGATCGAGTTCGCAATTGAACGGCGGCAGCACCGGATACCAGTTGCCCTTCTCCGTTTCGCGCCGGTTCAGGTCGAGAAGCTCTTCCATGTCGGTTCGAATCCGCAGGCGGATACCTCGATCGCGCGCGATCTGATCGGCCTTCAGGAAGAACCGGGACAGGAGCCCGACCGGTCCGTGGCGGACCGTTACTGCGTCCGGGAGCCGAACGTCTGCCGCCGGGCTATCCGGTCGGTGCAGATCGGTGAACCTCGGCATTTCCGCAACCTGGAGTTCCATTACCCTTAAGCTCCCCTCTGAGTCGCAAGTGCCGACCTTCCCGCGCGGCACGACAAAGGTGGTAAATGGAT
>JAJUGE010000113.1 GCA_029268305.1 Alphaproteobacteria bacterium | reverse complement strand
GTTGGACTTATAGTCAGGTCTTTCATAGAAAACCCTGTTTGTTCTCCCTTATTAAAAGAGACGGGCTGGCGATTCCCAGGGAGCAGTCGGAGGCATCTCGCGCGCAATCCGTTCAAACGCGCGGAAGTTCTGGTGAAGCACGCAAAGAAGGCGTTCACCGGGCTCGAGCCCGCGGATGGCTCGCGCTGGATGGGCCATCGGCCGTCGACCCCGGACTCGCTGCCGGTGATAGGCCGCTCGCCGAAGACGAAGGGAGCGATCTACGCCTTCGGCCACGGCCATCTCGGCCTGACCGGCAGCGCCGTGACCGGCCGGTACGTGGCCGATCTCGTCGCGGGCCGACCGCCGGCGATCGATCTCTCGCCGTTTCGGGTGGATCGGTATTGATCCTGGAAGCACGGAGCTTGGCCCGGAAAACCCCGTGCTTCGAGACGGGCTGTCGGCCCTCCTCAGCATGAGGTCTTCCTACTAAGACAATGAAGTAGGGCCTCATCCTGAGGAGGTCGCGTCAGCGGCCGTCTCGAAGGACGAGGCCCGTCCCGGCTCAGGCGGCGGTGCCGCCGACGGTGAGGCGGTCGACCAGCATGGTCGGCTGGCCGACGCCGACGGGAACGCTCTGCCCGTCCTTGCCGCACGTGCCGATCCCGTCGTCGAGCTTCATGTCGTTGCCGATCATGCTCACCCGCGTGAGCGCGTCCGGCCCGTTGCCGATCAGCGTCGCTCCCTTGACCGGCGCGCCGATCTTGCCGTCCTCGATCATGTAGGCCTCGGAGGCCGAGAACACGAATTTGCCGCTGGTGATGTCGACCTGGCCGCCGCCGAAGTTGACCGCATAGAGCCCCCGCTTCACCGAGCGCACGATCTCCTCCGGATCGTGGGGCCCGTTCAGCATATAGGTGTTGGTCATGCGCGGCAGGGTCGGGTGGGCATAGCCCTGGCGCCGCCCGTTCCCGGTCGGCTTCATGCCCATCAGTCGGGCGTTCATGCGATCCTGCATGAAGCCGACGAGCCGTCCGTCCTCGATCAGGGTCGTGCACGAGCTCGGCGTGCCCTCGTCATCGACGCTGAGCGAGCCGCGCCGATCCGGCAGGGTGCCGTCATCCACGACCGTCACGCCCGGTGCGGCGATGCGCTCGCCCATAAGGCCGGCGAACGCCGAGGTCTTCTTGCGGTTGAAGTCGCCCTCGAGGCCGTGTCCGACCGCTTCGTGCAGCATCACGCCCGGCCATCCGGCGCCGAGCCCCACCGGCATCTCGCCCGCGGGTGCCGCGATCGCGTCGAGCTTGACGAGCGCCTGCCGCAGAGCCTCGTCGACCTGGGGCTGCCAGCTCTCGGGCCGAAGATAGATGTCGTAGGCCCGCCGTCCGCCGGCACCGTGCGAGCCGCTCTCCATCCGGTCGCCGTCGGCGACGGTGACGGAAACGCTGATCCGCACCAGCGGTCGGATGTCGCCGGTGATATGGCCGTCGGGCCGCAGGATCTTCACCGCCTGCCATTCGCCGTAGAGCGAGGCCGAGACCTGTCGGACGCGCGGGTCGCGCGAGCGCGCGTAGGCGTCGATGTCGGCGAGCAGCTTCGCCTTCACGGCGAAGTCGACCTCCTGCAGCGGGTTGGTGTCTGTGTAGAGCACGCGGTTGGTACGCGGCGGGGGCTCCGCCATCGTACCGCCATGCCCGGCGCGGACGGCACGCACCGTCTCCGCCGCGCGCCTGATCGCCGCCTCGCTGATCTCGGAGGCATGGGCGAATCCGGTCGCCTCGCCCGAGACGGCGCGAAGGCCGAAGCCCTGGCTGACGTCGTAGCTCGCATTGCGCAGGCGTCCGTCGTCGAAGACCAGGCTCTCCGACGCGGCGTATTCCAGGAAGAGTTCCCCGTCGTCGGCGCCGGCGAGCGCATCCTCCAGGATCGCCTGGGCGCGGTCGCGCCCGAGACCGGTGCGTTCGAAAAAGAGAGCGTCGGTCGTGCTGCTGTCGGTCATCGGGCCTCCGTCCGGAACAAGCTTGCGGCGCTGAACCACGGGATATATAGGGTCAGGCGACAGCGCGGCCAGGACCGCGGACGCCTTCCGCCGAACGGCGGATCGCATCCGCGCGACATCAGGTCGCATCGCATGGGGAGGCGGGCCAAATATGCTCGCCTTGCAGACTGCCGGTTGCGCCGGTGGTTGTCTCCGTGACATCTGTTCGACCGGGCGCTGGAGGGAGCGGCATTGCAGAGGGTTTCAGGCGGATGAAAATCTGGCAGGGCTTGAAGTTTCTAGGGGCTGCGGCATCGGCACTGCCGTTCCTCGCCGCGTCACAGGCTCTCGCCGCGTACCCGCAGCCGTGGGAGATGATGCTGCAGCCGGCAGCTTCCTCGACCGGGCAGCGCGTGGGCGATTTCCACAACATGCTGCTGATCGTGATCACGCTGATCACGCTCCTCGTCCTGGTCCTTCTGCTCTACGTGATCTTCCGCTTCAACGCGAAGCGGAACCCGGAGCCGTCGCGGACGACGCACAACACCCTGGTCGAGGTGCTGTGGACGGTGGTTCCGGTCATCATACTGGTCGGAATCGCTATCCCGTCCTTCAAGCTGCTCTATTATCTCGACCGCGTCGAAGAGGCCGATATGACCATCAAGGTTATCGGCCGTCAGTGGTACTGGACCTACGAATACCCGGACCACGGCAACTTCGCCTTCGACAGCAACATGATTCCCGAGGACCAGATCCAGCCGGGGCAGCTCCGCTTGCTGGAGGTCGACAACCGCATCGTGCTTCCGGTCGATACCAACGTCAGAATTCTCGTGACGGCGTCGGACGTGCTGCATTCATTTGCGGTGCCGGCATTCGGCATCAAGAAGGACGCGGTACCCGGGCGCATCAATGAGACGTGGGTGCGGGTCGACCGCGAAGGCGTCTATTACGGCCAGTGCTCCGAGCTCTGCGGCGTCAACCACGCCTATATGCCGATCGCCGTCGAGGTGGTGTCGAAGGAGCGGTTCGCCGAATGGGTCGAGAAGGCCCAGGCGGAGTTCGCGCAAGTCGAAGCCCCCCAGCAGCCGCGCATCGCCGCGGCGCTGCCCCGCTGACGCAAGAGGATTCCGATCATGGCGTACAGCCAGTCTGAAGCTCACGGACACGATCACCACGATCACACCCCCGGCTTCTTCGTCCGGTGGTTCTTCTCGACGAACCACAAGGACATCGGGACGCTGTACCTGATCTTCTCCGTCATGACGGGGCTGATCGGCGGCATCTTCTCCGTCATCATGCGCATGGAGCTCCAGGACCCCGGCGTCCAGTACATGCTGGCGGACGGCGCGCCCGACGGTCAGCTCTGGAACGTCTTCGTCACGGCGCACGGCCTGATCATGGTCTTCTTCGTCGTGATGCCGGCGCTCATCGGCGGGTTCGGCAACTGGATCGTGCCGATGATGATCGGCGCGCCGGACATGGCGTTCCCGCGGATGAACAACATCAGCTTCTGGCTGCTCGTCCCCGCCTTCCTGCTGCTGCTCGCCGCCGTCTTCGTCGACTCCGGGCCTGGAACGGGCTGGACGATCTATCCGCCACTATCGGGGCCGCTGGGGCAGGCGGGGCCATCGGTCGACCTCGCGATCTTCGCGCTCCACCTGGCGGGTGCGTCTTCGATCCTCGGCGCGATCAACTTCATCACCACCATCTTCAACATGCGCGCGCCCGGCATGACGATGCACAAGATGCCGTTGTTCGCCTGGGCGATGCTCGTGACCGCGTTCCTGCTGCTGGTCGCCCTTCCGGTGCTCGGCGGCGCGATCACCATGTTGCTGACCGACCGTAATTTCGGCACCACCTTCTTCGACCCGGCCGGCGGCGGCGACCCGATCCTGTTCCAGCATCTGTTCTGGTTCTTCGGTCATCCCGAGGTCTACATCATGATCCTGCCGGCGTTCGGGATCATCAGCCAGATCGTAGCGACGTTCTCGCGGAAGCCGGTGTTCGGCTACCTCGGCATGGCCTACGCCATGGTCGCGATCGGCGCGATCGGCTTCGTGGTCTGGGCGCACCACATGTACACCGTCGGCCTAGACGTCGACACGCAGGCCTACTTCACGGCGGCGACGATGATCATCGCGGTCCCTACGGGCGTGAAGATCTTCAGCTGGATCGCGACGATGTGGGGCGGGTCGATCACCTTCGAGACGCCGATGCTCTTCGCGATCGGCTTCATCTTCCTGTTCACGGTCGGGGGCGTGACCGGCGTGGTGCTGGCGAACGCGGGCATGGACTATGCGCTCCACGACACCTACTACGTCGTCGCGCACTTCCATTACGTGCTGTCGCTCGGCGCCCTGTTCGGCATTTTCGCCGGCATCTACTACTGGATCGGCAAGATGAGCGGCCGTCAGTACCCCGAGACGCTCGGCAAGCTCCACTTCTGGATCATGTTCCTCGGCGTCAACCTCACGTTCTTCCCGATGCACTTCCTTGGGCTGTCGGGCATGCCGCGGCGCTATATCGACTACCCGGACGCCTTCGCGGGTTGGAACTTCGTGTCGTCGATGGGGGCCTATCTCTCCTTCGCCGGCGTTCTCCTCTTCGTCGGCATCATGATCTACACTCTGACCTCCGGTCGCCGTGTCGGCGACAATCCCTGGGGGCCGGGGGCGACGACGCTGGAGTGGACCGTCAGCTCGCCGCCGCCGTTCCACACCTTCGAGGAGCTGCCGGTGATCGAGGAGCGGGCGGCACATTGAGTCGATTGGCATGCAGTTGAGCGAGGCACGCCGCAACGCGGGTTTCGCGGTCGAGACCGAAGCCGAGGGCGCGGACGACCTCCGCGCCTTCGTCGCCCTGTTGAAGCCCCGCGTGATGTCGCTGGTGGTGTTCACCGGGCTGGCCGGGCTCGTCCTCGCTCCCGGGTCGCTCCATCCCGTCCTCGCCTGTGTCGCGGTGCTCTGCATCGCCGTGGCGGCCGGGGCCGCCGGGGCGATCAACATGTGGTACGACAGCGACATCGACGCGGTTATGTCGCGAACGCAGCGCCGGCCGATCCCCGCCGGGCGCGTGACGGGGGGTGAGGCCCTCGGCTTCGGCGTGGTGCTCGCCGCCGCCTCGGTCGTGGTCATGGGGCTCGCGCTCAACTGGGCGGCGTCGGCTCTGCTCGCTCTGACGATCGGCTTCTACGTCTTCGTCTACACGATGTGGCTGAAGCGCCGGACGCCGCAGAATATCGTCATCGGCGGCGCCGCGGGCGCCTTCCCGCCGATGGTCGGCTGGGCCGCCGTAACCGGCGACATCAGCGCGACCTCGATCGCGCTATTCACCATCATCTTCATGTGGACGCCGCCGCATTTCTGGGCTCTGTCCCTCTATCGCAGCGACGACTATGCGCGTGCGGGCGTCCCGATGCTGCCGGTGGTGGCGGGGCACCGCGAGACCCGCAAGCAGATCCTGATCTACAGCCTGTTGCTGGCGCCGATCGGCCTTCTTCCGTTCGTGCTCGGTGCGGTCGGGTGGGTCTACGGCGTGCCCGCCGCGATTCTGGGCGCGTTGTTCGTGCTCTGTGCGATTCGTGTCTGGCGCGACGATGGCGAGCGTGCGGCGCGGCAAATGTTCAAATTCTCCATTCTGTACCTGTCGCTTCTGTTCGCGCTGCTGATCGTGGACGGTGCCGCGGGGGTAGTGCGGTGAGCGATGGCCGACAGGGAAGACAGCAAGCAACGTCGGCGCCCGAGCGCGATGCACCGGTCCCGGCGCGGGCGGAACATCGCGGTCGCACTGCTCCTCGTGGCGCTGGTGGTGCTGTTCTACATCATCACGATCGTCCGGATGGGCGGAGCTTGACCACATGACCGAACGGACCCGCACTTCCAACACGCGCGTCGTCCTGCCGCTGGTCGCAATCGTCATCGGCATGACCGGGCTCGCCTTCGCCTCGGTGCCGCTCTACCGCCTGTTCTGCCAGGTGACGGGGTTCGGCGGCACCACTCAGGTCGCAGAGACCGGCGCGGAAACCGTGCTCGATCGCAAGATGACCGTTCGCTTCAACGCCGACGTCGACCCGGATCTGCCCTGGGCGTTCGCGCCGGAGCAGCGGGCGATCGAGCTGAAGGTCGGGGAGCAAGGGCTCGCCTTCTACCATGCCGAGAACAGAAGCGACGAACCGGTCGTCGGCATGGCCGTGTACAACGTGACGCCGAACAAGGCCGGCCTCTATTTCAGCAAGATTCACTGCTTCTGCTTCGACGAACAGCGGCTCGAGCCCGGCGAGGCGATGGACATGCCGGTGACGTTCTTCGTCGACCCGGCGATCGCGGACGATCCGAACCTCGACGAGGTGAAGACGATCACGCTGTCCTATACCTTCTTCAGGGCTCGGACCGACGGCGAACCCGCCGAGAGCGCGGCAGCGCCAAGCGGGCCGTCCTCCGGCTCCTGAGCGGGCGGAAGCGCAACTAGACCACTGATTGGGGCAACAAGAGCAGTTTCTTTGGGAGCGGATGATGGCTGAGGCCCACGGCGGCGCGCACGACCAGAAACACCCCTACCATCTCGTGGACCCGAGCCCGTGGCCGCTCATCGGCGCGATCTCCGGGGGGACGCTGGCGACGGGCGCCGTCATCTACTTTCACTACGACAGCCTCTGGCTGCTCATTCTCGGCGCCCTGATGGTGCTCGGGACGATGGCCGGCTGGTGGACGCAGGTCGTGCGCGAGGCGCACAGCGGCTATCACAACCGGGTCGTCCAGATCGGCCTCCGCTACGGCGTCGCCCTGTTCATTCTCTCGGAGGTGATGTTCTTCGCGGCGTTCTTCTGGGCCTTCTTCGACGCCAGCCTCTTTCCGAAGGAGGCGACCGGAGGGGTCTGGCCGCCCGAGGGTATCGAGACTCTTGACCCGTTCGACATCCCCTTCCTGAACACGCTGATCCTGCTGCTCTCGGGGGTGACGATCACCTGGGCGCATCACTCGCTGCTCGAGAACAATCGCAGCGGCCTGGTCCAGGGGCTCGCCTGCACAGTCGCGCTGGGCATTCTCTTCACGTGTTTCCAGGTCTACGAGTACGGGCACGCCACGTTCGGCTTCACCGAAGGCATCTACCCGTCCACCTTCTACATGACCACCGGGTTCCACGGGTTCCATGTTCTGGTCGGAACCATCTTCCTGGCGGTCTGCCTGTTCCGCGCGATCCGCGGCCACTTCACGCCCGACCATCATTTCGGCCTCGAGGCGGCGGCCTGGTACTGGCACTTCGTCGACGTCGTATGGCTGTTCCTGTTCGGGGCCATGTACTGGTGGGGAAGCTGAGCGCCACCGGTGTGAGACCGGAGGGCGAGGCTCTCTCGCCCTTCGTTGCCGGCCTTCGCTGTCGCTGCCCGCGATGTGGGGAAGGGCGGCTCTTCTCGGGCTATCTCGACGTGGCGGAGCGGTGCGGTTCCTGCGGCCTCGAGCTTCGGGCATATGATTCCGGCGACGGGCCGGCGGTCATCATCATTTTCCTGCTCGGGTTCCTCGTCGTCCCGCTCGCCCTGCTGGTCGAAAGCATCGCCGCACCGCCATATTGGGTGCACCTCGTGGTGTGGCCACCGGTGATCCTCGGTCTCGCGCTCGGTTTGCTGAGGCCAATCAAGGCCTTCTTCGTCGCACAGCAATATCGCCATCGTCCGACGTCCACCGCCGTCTCCTGAGCGCGATGACCCGGTTCCGGCTCGCCCTCTGGCCGACCATCTTCACGATTCCAGCGCTGATTCTGATGGCGACGCTCGGTTGGTGGCAGCTCGAGCGGCGCGAATGGAAGCACGACCTGTTCGCCCGGCTCGAGACGCGCCTCGCCGCGCCACCCACCAGCGTCGAGGACGTAGAGAGCGATCCGCAGTCGGCGGAGTTCCGCAGGATTTCGGTTTCGGGCCACTTCCTTCACGAAAACGAGATGCATTATCCGGGGCGGACCTTGGACGGGGTGGTCGGGTTCGAGATCATGACGCCGCTGGTGACCGACGCCGAGCGGGTCGTGCTGGTGGACCGCGGCTGGGTTCCGCAGGCCGCGCGCGACCCGGCTACGCGGCCGGACAGCCAGCCGCCGGGCTTGGTCACGGTGGAGGGGGTAGTGCGCCTCCCGCCGGAGCGCGGCTGGTTCACGCCCCAGAACGCGCCGGACCAGAACCAGTGGTTCAGTGTCGACCTCGACGCGGCCGCGCGAAGCGCCGGCATCGATCCGGCGCGGATGCTGCCGTTCTATGTCGTGGCGTCGCCGTCGGCGGCAGAAGAAGGGCTGCCGGTCCCCCGTGGGAGCCGCATCGACCTTCCCGACAATCACTTGCAGTACGCGATCACCTGGTTCTCCCTCGCCGCCGCGCTGTTGGTGATCTACGTCCTGTACATCGTCCGTCGCAACGAGAGTGCCTGATGCCCGAGCCAGTGAAGGCGTACGCCGAGCTCGAAAAGCGCTTTGCCCGGATCGCCAAGCTTCGCGGTGCCGTCGGCATGTTGCACTGGGACCAGTCGGTGGTCATGCCTCGGGGCGGCGCCGAAGCGCGTGCCGAGCAGATCTCGACCTTGCGCGTTCTCGCGCACGAACTGCTCGTGGCACCGGAAATGGCGGAGCTTCTCGATGAGGCACAGCGCGGGAGTGAAGCGCCCGACGGCTGGCAGACGGCCAATCTCCGCGAGATGGCCCGGCGTCACGCTCATGCCACGGCGGTGCCCGGGGATCTGGTAGAAGCCCTGTCGCGCGCGATCACGCGCTGCGAGACCATTTGGCGCGACGCGCGCCCCGCCTCCGATTTCGCGATGTTGCTGCCGTCCTTCCGCGAGGTCCTGTCGCTCACGCGGGAGATGGCGGCGGCGAAGGCCGACCGGCTGGGTCTGGGTCTCTACGATGCCCTGCTCGACGAGTATGATCCCGGCCGCCGCGCCGAGAAGATCGACCGCATTTTCGGCGAGCTCGCGGCCTTCCTGCCCGCGCTGATCCAGGAGGCGGTCGAGCGCCAGTCGGCGCGGAGCGCTCCCGTGCCACCGGAAGGGCATTTCCCCAGATCGGTTCAGCACGCGCTCGCGGAACGATTGATGCGCACCCTCGGCTTCGATTTCGAGCGGGGCCGGCTCGACGTCAGTCTGCATCCCTTCTCGGGCGGGGTTCCGGACGATTCGCGCATCACCACGCGCTGGGACGAGGCCGGTTTCGCCACCGGCCTCATGGGGGTCCTGCACGAGACGGGACATGCGCTCTACGAGCAGGGCCTGCCGCCGGCCTGGCGCTACCAGCCGGTCGGCGAAGACCGCGGCATGACGCTGCACGAGAGCCAGTCGCTGATCGTCGAGATGCAGGTCTGCCGCAGCCGGGCGTTCATCTCCTATCTCGCCCCACTGCTGCGGGAGGCGTTCGGCAGGAGTGGGCCGGAGTGGGAACCGGGAAATCTCTACCGGCTGGCGACGCGGGTGCGCCCCGGCTTCATTCGGGTCGACGCCGACGAGGTCACCTACCCTGCGCACGTGATGCTGCGATACCGCCTGGAACGAGCGATGGTGGCCGGCGATCTCGACCCGGCCGACCTGCCCGGCGCCTGGAACGAGGGGTTCGAGGCGCTGCTGGGGATCCGGCCGCCGGACGACCGTCGCGGCTGTCTGCAAGACATTCACTGGCCGGACGGCGCCTGGGGCTATTTCCCGACCTACACCCTCGGCGCCATCACCGCCGCGCAGCTGTTCGAGGCGGCGCAGCGGGCAGAGCCCGACTTGCAGGACGCGATCGGGCGGGGCGACTTCGGACCCCTGGTGAACTGGCTGCGCCGCGAGATCCACGGTTGCGGGTGCCTCTATGAGGGCGACGAGCTGATCCGGCGGGCGACCGGCCGGCCGCTCGACGTCGCTACCTTCCGCAGGCACCTCGAGGCGCGCTATCTGGATGCGGGCTGAGGGCGTTGCCCGCCCCTCGCACGTTGTGCTCTAAGTCGCGCCCGCCCATTAATGGGTCGGGCCGGAGGTGATCGTGAGATATGTGAGCACCCGAGGCGAAGCGCCTTCGCTGGGATTCGCCGACGTCCTCCTGACCGGGCTCGCACCCG
>JAJUGE010000112.1 GCA_029268305.1 Alphaproteobacteria bacterium | reverse complement strand
TGCCCGAGGACAAGTTCATGATGCAGGTCGGCACCCTTTCCGGGAATCCGATCGCCGCCGCCGCCGGCCTGAAGACGCTGGAAATCCTGAAGCGCCCCGGCACCTACGAGCGGCTGTTCGCCGACGGCCGCAAGCTGATGGAAGGCTACGCCGACGTGATCGCCCGCACCGGCATCGAGGCGCGCGTCGTCGGCGACGCGCCGATGTTCGACATCGTCTTCACCGGCCAGGACGTGCACGACTACCGGTCCTCGCTCGGCAACGTCGATCTACTGCGTCGATACGGCGCCCTGATGCGCGAGAAGGGCATCCTCAAGAGCGAGAGCAAGCACTACGTCTCGGTCGTGCACACCGACGAAGACATCCGCTTCACCATCGACGCCTTCGCCGAATCCATGGCCGAGCTGAAACGGGGAGGCTGAAGCGATGCGCCTGAACGCGATCTTCCCGACCCGCGACATCGGCAGCGACCCGGCGAAAATCCGCGACTGGGCACAGGCGGCGGAGGATCTCGGCTACGCCTATATCGAGGTGCCGGACCACGTGTTCGGCGCGAGCGCACGCGGTGACTGGAAGCCGCTCTACGACGAGACGGATCCGTTCCACGAAACGTTCGCGGTGCTCGCCTTTCTCGCCGGGGTGACGAAGACGATCGGCCTTTCGAGCGGCGTGCTGATCCTGCCGCAGCGCCAGACCGGCGTCGTGGCCAAGCAGGCGGCAGAGGTGGACATCCTGAGCGGCGGCCGGCTGCGTCTCGGCATTGGCGTCGGCTGGAACCATGTCGAATACGCCGCCCTCGGAACCGACTGGAAGACCCGCGGCGCGCGACAGGCGGAGCAGGTCGAGGTGATGCGCCGCCTCTGGAGCGGAGAGCTGGTCACCTTCCGGGGCCGCTTCCACGACCTCGAAGAGGTCAACATCGTGCCGCCGCCGATCCAGCGGCCGATCCCGATCTGGTTAGGCGGCTCCTCCGACGCGGTGGTGAAGCGCGCCGCCCGCCTCGGCGACGGCTGGATGCCGATCATGGCTCCGGACGAGGAGGGCGAGGCGAAGCTCGCCGCCCTCCGCGGCCATCTGAAGGAGTTCGGGCGCGACGAGGCGTCGTTCGGCATCGAGGCGTGGCTCCGCATGTATGAGCCCGACCCGCAGCGCTGGGCCGCCGCCGCCGACGGCTGGCGCCGCCTCGGCGCCGACATGGCGATGCTCTATCCGATGTTCCGGATGCCAAACTTCGGTGATCAGATCGAGACCCTGCGCCGCTTCAAGGAAGTCGCCGCGGGCTGAGGCGCGGATGCGATGCTCGCCATGCGTCCGCGCCCCAGGCAGGCTCTTGCGTGACGATGGATCAGTACTGCCAGGGACCCGGCACCCAGCGGAAGCCGTCGCCTACGGCGGCCACGTGGCAGACGGACGGAAACGACAGATGGGTCGCCACCAGGGCTTCGCGGTTCGCCGCCAGCTCCCGCAGAAGACGCACGCGCACCCGAGCCGCCTCGTCGGGATCGTGTTCGAAGCCGTTGTGCCACTCGGGGTGATCGAATCCGACCTGGAACACGGCGTCGCCGGCGAACGTCAGCCGGTCGCCGCCGGACGCCAGACGAACCACACTGTGCCCGGGAGTGTGCCCGCCGGTGCGACGGACGAGCACCCCCGGCGCCACTTCGCGTTCCGTCTCGAACGGCCGCAGCTGGCCCTGGTACTCGTTCAGGAAGCGGGTGGCCGTTCGCCGAAGCGCATCCGGGAAGCCCGGCGGCATGGAGGTGCGGGAGAAGTCGGGCGCCTCCCAGAATTTCGCCTCGGCCGCCGCCACGTGGATCTGCAGGTCCGGACGCAGCCGCTCGCGCACCCCGTCGAGGAGCAGCCCGCCGATATGGTCCATGTGCAGGTGGGTCAGCACCACGTCGGTCACGGATGCGAGATCGATCCCGGCCGACTGCAGTCGCTGGACCAACTGCCCTGCCCGCGGCAAGTTCAGGCCGGGATCCGTTCCTATCCCGGCATCGACGAGGATGGTGCGGCCGCCGCTCCGGACCACGACGGCATTGAGGGCCCAATCGAGAACGTCCGGCGGCAGGAACATGTCGTCCAGCCAAGCCGCCCGCACGACCGGGTCGGCATTGTGACCCAGCATCGCGCCGGGTAGCGACAGCACCCCATCGCTGATCACCAGCACGTCGATATCGCCGACCCGCGCCGCATAGCGCGAGGGAACCGGCTCGAATGGGCTCGGCCTCTCGAAGTCCGAGATGGGAAGGTCCATGCTCATGGCTGTCTGCGCGTTCATGTCCATCTCCTGTCGACAACGACCTTCATCGGTCCGTCCCACCCCTCTGGTGGGATGGACGGAGATTGATCGATCGCGCGGAGAAAGACTTTGCGGCCCCGTCCAACTTGCGTTGGAACTCTGTCCAAAAATCGCCTACGCGAGGCGTGGTCTCTCGTGGACGGTAGAAGCCGGCGACGTTGCGCCGCCGCTTGGTTCCATTCCTTCAATCCGCGAGCCCCGCCTTGCACAGGGCGCTCAGACAAGCCTCCATGAGCTTCTCGTTGAAGATGGGGGCGCGGTGGCGGAGCTTCGATGCCGTGAGCCCAGGCTCCAGCTGAAGCAGGCGCGCGACCGTGTCGCGCGCCTCGTCCATGCGGGCGAGCCCGACCAGGCTGGCGGCGTGAAAACGCAGGGCGGGTGCGAACGCGGGCCGCTCCCTCAGGGCGCGCGCGGTCCATTCGGCGGCTTCGTCGAAGCGCCCGGCCGCCAGATGAGCCCATCCCAGCGCCGACATGGTGAAGAACGCCTCCGGATCGAAAGGGCTGAGCCGTAGCGCCTGCATGAGAGAGGCGGTCGCCTCCTCGACCCGCCCGGCGGTTGCCAACGCCCACCCGCGTAGGGCGAGGGCCTGCGGGCAATTCGAGTTCAGGGCGAGCGATCTGTCATACAGCTGGAGGGCACCGTCCAGATCGACCCGCAGCTGCCAAAGCGCGAAACCGACCATCCACAGTACCGATGGATCGTCCGCGCCCTCCTGCAGGGCCTCCATACCGAGGCGGACGGCGGTTGCCTTCTCGGCTTCCGGCGCCGCGGCCCAGCCCTGAGGGTTGCGCCAGGCGTAGCAGCGCGCGGCGAGGGCTTTGGCCAGCGCGAAGCTCGGATCAACGGCGATGGCTCGATCGAGGAGCGACAGAGCCTCGTCCACGCCCCCGTGGGTCAGCGTGTAGAAATGAGGAAGCGCGCGGAGATACCAGTCATAGGCATCCAGATTCTCGGTAGGCTTACGGCGAGCGCGGTCGATCTCGGCCAGGCGCAGGGATGGCTCGATCGCGGCAACGACGCTCGTGACGACCTTGTCCTGCAGGTCGAAGACGTCGGTTGCATCGCCGTCGAACCTGTCGGCCCAGATGTGGACGCCGGTTTCCGCCTGCACGAGCTGACCGGTGATACGGACCCGATCGCCCACTCTGCGCACGCTGCCTTCGAGCACATAGCGGACCCCGAGCTCCCGGCCGACCTGCTTCACATCCACGCTTCGGCCCTTGTAGGTGAAGCTGGAGTTGCGCGCGCTCACGAAGAACCACTTCACGCGCGACAACGCGGTGATGATGTCTTCGGTGATACCGTCGCTGAAGTACTGCTGTTCCGGATCGCCACTCATGTTGTCGAACGCCAGAACCGCCACCGAAGGCCGGGCTGGCAACGACAAGTTCGCCTGTGGCGGCTCGTCCCGCTGCTCCACGGAGGGAACGTCGGGGGTTAGGCCCTCTCTGACACCACCCACGAACCGGAAGCCCTTGCGGGAGAGCGTCCGGATCAGCCGTTGCTCCTTGCCGGTATCGCCGATCGCTTTCCGTGCCGCGTTTATGTGGCTGCTGAGCGTCGATTCCGAGACGATCCGGCCGCGCCAAATGGTGTCCAGCAACTCGTCCTTGGAGACGACACGGCCGTGGTTGCGCACGAGATGAACCAGCAAGTCGAAGACCTGCGGCCCGATCGCGATCACCTCCGCACCTCGGGTCAGCTCCCGCCGCTGCAGATCGATCACACAGTCCCCGACGAGAAACTGCATCTGGCTGGCCCGCGCTGCCGTGGCGAAATACACGAGGGGAACGGCGCTGGTCTGGACGAAGATTCGCGGAAATTAGAAGCCCCCTTCAACGGCCTTGCAAGGACTTCCGGCTCATCCGCCGGCACCCTGTCTTCCGGATCGGCGCCACCGCGCCGACAGGCAGCAGGAGATTTCAGCAATGGAACGTCTAGTCATCGTCGGTGCCGGATTCGCCGGTATGCACGCCGCGCTTGCCGCCGCCCGCCTTCGCGACATCAGCGGGGTCTCGCCCGATGAACTCGAGATCGCCGTGGTCGCGCCGGAGCCGCACCTGGTGATCCGGCCGCGCCTTTACGAAAGCGCCCCGGCCACCATGACGGCGCCGCTTTCTCCTCTGTTCGACAGCATCGACGTCCGCTACGTACGGGCGAGCGTCGACAGGATCGACTCTGCCGACAGCACGGTCGGGATCGTCGAAGCGGACGGCGCTCGGCGCGTGCTGCGCTACGAGCGGCTGGTACTGGCCGCGGGCAGCCAACTGTTCAGGCCCAACATTCCCGGCTTGGCGACCTACGGCTTCAGCGTCGACCAACTCGAGGACGCGATCACGCTGGACAGACACCTCATGGGTCTGGCGCATCGGCCGGCCTCGGCCTCGCGGAATACGGTCGTTGTCGCCGGGGGCGGCTTCACCGGCATCGAAGTGGCGACCGAGATGCCATCCCGGCTACGCGCCATTCTCGGTTCGGGCGCCGACATCCGGGTCGTCATCCTCGACCGCAACGATGTCATCGCGCCCGCGATGGGCCCGAACCCGCGCCCACTGATCGAGCAGGCGCTGCAGGGCACCGGAGTCGAGACCAGACTCGGCGCGGGCGTCGAGGCGCTGGACGCGACGGGCGTGACCCTGAGCAACGGCGAGCGCATCGAAAGCGCGACCGTGATCTGGGCCGGCGGCATGCGGGCCAGCCCGCTGACGGCGCAGCTTGAGGCCGAATGCGACCGCTCCGGCCGCGTGATCGTGGATGCCGACCTTCGGGTCCCCGGCACGCCGCAGGTGTTCGCCGCTGGCGACACCGCCCGGGCGGTAACGGACAGCCTGGGTCACGTGTCGCTCATGTCCTGCCAACACGCCAACCGTCTCGGAGCTGTCGCCGGCTACAATGCGGCGGCGGATTTGCTGGGCGTTGCGACGGAGCCATACCGGCAGAAGAACTACGTCACCTGCCTCGACCTCGGCCCGACGGCCATCTTCACCCGGGGTTGGGACAGTCAGGTCGAGATCACCGGCGACGAGGCGAAGGCGATGAAACGCGAAATCAACACGAAGTGGATCTATCCGCCGCGTGCCGATCGAACGGCCGCTTTCGAAGCTTCCGAGTGGGCGCGGCTGGTCGATTACTAGGCGGGATCGGCTCTCCTTCTCTCAAGTGCGCCTACTCCCGAGAGGCGCGAGACAGAAGTGCCCGGCTCCGGCTCAGGCCGCGGCGACGGAGTAGATGTCCTTCACCTGCCCCGGTATCGGCATCGCCTCCCAGGTCTCGCCGCCGTCGCGGGTGCCGAACACCTCGCCGTCGTAGCGGGCACCGATATAGACCTGGCTCGGGTCCGAGAGGTGCAGGCCGATCGACATGATCGTGCCGTGCACCTGGACCTTGTCGAAGCGCTGCCAGGTCTCGCCGGCGTCCGTGCTGCGGTAGAGGCCGCCGTCATGGCTCGCCGCCGCCACCGAGAGCGCGGCATAGAGCGTCTTCGGGTCGTGCGGCGACACCCGGACGTCGCGGCCGTAGGTGGTCGGCGAGAAGCGGCCGACCTGCATGTCCTCCCAGTGCTGCCCGCCGTCGCGGGTGCGGAACAGGCCCATGCGCACGGCGATGATCACGTCGTCGGGCTTTGCCGGGCAGATCGTGATTGCATGGCCGTCGAGCATGCCTTCGGCGTTCGTCTCCTTCTGCACGATCTGGCTGCGCAGGTGCGGGAGGTCCGAAAGGCGGACCAGATCGTCGCTCAGATCCTCCCAGGTCTCGCCGCCGTCGGTCGTGCGCATGGAGCCGGCGATCTCGAGCGCGGCATAGATCTCCTGCGGTTTGCCCGGCGTCTGCACCATGCGCATCACGCGTGACGAGAACGGACCAGTGCAGCGCTCCCTGATCCCCGGGTTGGGAAGCTTGCGCCAGGTGGCGCCGCGATCCTCGGAACGGTAGACGTCGATCGGCGACCCGCCCGCATACATGACGTCCGGGTTGCCGTCGATCGCGAGCAGGCTCCAGATCTGCTTACCCTCGTCGGGAAAGCCGGTGCGCCTGAAGGTGGTGCCCCGATCGGTGCTGCGCCAGACGCCGTCGGTCGTGCCCGCGAAGACGAGGTCGGGATCGGCCGGATGCACGTAGATCGTGTGCGTCTCCCGGTCGCCGAACACGTGCTCCCACTCTCCTCCCTCCGTCGGCCGCCGGAAAACGCCAACGGCGCCGACGGCATCGGGACGGCCCACATAGCCGGCGATGCCGGCGTAGATGTTGGATTTGCTTGTCATGGGCGATCTCCGTCCGCTTCCGGCGAAAACGTTACGGCGCGCCCCGGTACCGGTCAATCGGATCGGCTATGCCATCGCGCCGATGCTCTTGCGGAAACGGCCGAGAGCGTAGGTGAAGAACGCCGCTCCGATCGCCGCGAGCGCAAGGAACTGCGGCCAGACGACGGCGATGCCGGCACCGCGATAGAGCACGGCCTGCGCCAGCATGATGAAGTGGGTCGTCGGCGCTGCCAGCATCACGTGCTGCACGATCTCCGGCATGCTCTCGCGCGGGGTGGAGCCGCCGGACAGCATCTGCAAGGGCAGCAGAATCAGAATGAGCAGGAGACCGAATTGCGGCATCGACCGTGCGATCGTGCCGAGGAAGATGCCCATCGAGGTGGTGGCGAACAGATGGACCGCGGCACTGGCGAGGAACAGGGCCACCGAGCCCTGCATCGGCACCGCGAGCAGCCCTTGGACCACGAACAGCAGCGACACGGCGCTCGCAGCCAGCACTACCAGCGCCATCGACCAGACCTTGGCCGTCATGATCTCGGCCGGCGTAACCGGCATCACCAGCAGATGCTCGATCGTGCCGTGCTCACGCTCCCGGATCAGCGCCGCACCGGTGAGAATGATCGAGAGCATCGTGATGCTGTTGACGACCTGGATTATACCGGCGAACCAGGCGGGATTGAGCTCCGGGTTGAAACGCGCCCGGAGCGCCAGGTCCACGGGCGGCACGGGATTCTCGCGATATCGTCGCGCGAACTCGCCCACTTCGCTGGTCACGATCGACTGGATGTAGCCGCTGCCAGTGAACGCCTGGCTCATACGGGTCGCGTCGACGTTCAGCTGGACCGTCGGCAGCTTCCCCGCGATCACGTCACGCTGAAACTCGGGCGGGATGTCGAGTGCGAATGTATCCAGTCCCGCGTCCATGCGTGCGTCCATCTCGGCATGCGAGATCGTCTCCGGCGGCATGAAATAGGGGAGGTAGAAGGCATCGGCGATGCGGGTCGAAAGCGGCGACCGATCCTCATCGACGATAGCGATCGTCGCGCGGTTGAGCGTCTCCGGCATCGCCGTCGCCGCGGTGTAGACCGACACGCTGAAAGACCAGACGATCAGGATCAGCAGGATCGGATCCCGGACTAGGCTGCGCAGCTCTTTCTGGCCCAGATAGAGAACGTTGGGGCCCCGCACGCTCAGGTCTCCTGCTTTTTCACCAGAGCGACCGATGCCCCGAGCAACACCGGAACCGCAATCGCCAGGGCGATCATCTGCGAGGTGAGATCGTCGAAGCCGAGCGCCTTGGAGAAAGTGCCCCGCGTAATCGTGAGGTAATGGGTCGTGGGAAAAACCTGGCCGACCAGAGCCCCCAACCCCTCCAGCGACGACACGGGATCGATCATCCCGGAGAACTGCACCGCCGGCAGGATCGTGAGCACCGCGGTCCCGAAGATCGCGGCGATCTGGCTGCGCATGAACGCGGAAATGAGAAGGCCGAACGCGGTCGCGGCCGCGACGTAGAGGAGTGTCGCCGCGAGCAAGGTGCCGAAGCTGCCGGTGAACGGGATCCCGAACAGCGTCACCGCGAGCAGGGCCAGCAGCAGGAAGTTGAGCATCCCGAGCGCGATGTAGGGGATCTGCTTGCCAAGCAGGAACTCGAGCCGTGTCACCGGGGTGACGTACATGTTGACGATCGACCCGAGCTCCTTTTCGCGCACGACGCTGAGGGCCGCCAGCATCGCCGGGATCAGCATCAGCAGCAGCGGGATGACCGCCGGCACCATGGCGACCAGGCTCTCCAGGTCCGGGTTGTAGCGATAGCGGGTTTCGATGTTCACGAGTGGGGTCGTCCCCGCTCCGCCGGATCGGAGACCAGCTCGGCGGCCCAGCCAGTCGGCATGCAAACCCTGCACGTAGCCGAGCGCGGTCTCGCCGCGCATCGGCATCGAGCCGTCGACCCAGGCGCCGATCTCGACTGGCCGCCCGCGCGCTACATCGCGACCGAAGCCCGGCGGAATCTCAATGGCGAGGCTGAGCTCGCCCGTGCGCATCCGTCGGTCGAGCTCCGCATAGTTCGCGATCGGCTCGTGCTCGATGAAGTAGCGCGAGCCGGACAGATTGAGGGCGTAATCACGGCTGGCGGTGGTCTGGTCCCGATCGAGGATGGCGAACGACAGATCCTCGACGTCCATATTGATTCCGTAACCCATCACCAGCATCAGAATGATGCTGCCGACCAGCGCCAGCGTCATCCGGATCGGATCGCGCAACAGCTCCAGCGTCTCGCGCCGCGCATAACTGAGCAGACGCCGCCGATCGAAAGCCCGCGGCTTCCCGGCCCCCGCGCCCTCCATGTCCTCCGGAGCTGCCGGGGCTTCCGGCAGGGCTGCCGCCGGCGACTTGGTGCGGGCATCCCCTTCCCCCTCCGCGTCCTCGAGATAGCCGACGAAGGCTTCTTCGAGCGTCTCGACACCACGCTGTTCGGCGAGCGCTGCCGGTGGGCCGCTGACCAGCACGCGCCCCGCATGCATGAGCGACACCCGATCGCATCGCGCCGCCTCGTTCATGAAGTGCGTCGAGATGAAGATCGTGACGCCATCACGGCGCGCCAGATCGATCATCGCCTGCCAGAAGCCGTCGCGCGCGATCGGATCGACCCCGGAGGTCGGCTCGTCCAGGATCAGCATTTCCGGCTTGTGGATCATCGCCACGGCGAGGGAGAGCCGCTGGCGCTGCCCCAGTGGCAGGGCACCGGGCAGGGCGTCCATGATCTCGACGAGCTCGAACCGCCGCGCCATCTCCTCGCTGCGGGCGGTGATCTCTTCGGGCGGCACCCCATAGAGCCGGGCGTGAAGCTCCAGGTTCTGGCGGACCGTCAGCTCCGTGTAGAGAGAGAAGGCTTGGGTCATGTAGCCGACCCGCCGACGCGTCTCGAGATCGTGCGGGTCGATCGCCTGCCCGAAGAGCCAGGCCTCCCCTTCGCTGGCGGGCCGCAGCCCGGTCAGCATTTTCATCGTCGTGGTCTTGCCGCAGCCATTCGATCCGAGAAAGCCGAAGATTTCGCCGCGCTCGATGCGGAAGGTCACATGATCGACCGCGACGAAATCGCCGAACCGCTTGGTCAGGTCTCTGGCCTCGATCGCGATGTCGCCGCCTCCCGAGGCCCGGGGCGGGATCTCCACCTCCCGATGCTCGCGGCGCTTCTCTTCCGGCAATAGCGAGATGAATGCCGCTTCCAGCGTGTCGCCCCCGGCGCCTTCGGTCAGATCTCGGGGCGAGCCCGTCGCGAGCACACGCCCCCCATCCATGGCGACGAGCCAGTCGAAGCCCGCCGCCTCCTCCATGTACGCGGTCGCCACGAGAACGCTCATCCCGGTCCGCTGCTCGCGGATACGGGCGATCAGGTCCCAGAACTGCCGACGCGACAGCGGATCCACCCCGGTGGTCGGCTCGTCGAGGATGAGCAGATCGGGATCGTGGATGAGCGAGCAGCAGAGCCCGAGCTTCTGCTTCATGCCGCCCGACAGCTTGCCGGCGGGTCG
>JAJUGE010000111.1 GCA_029268305.1 Alphaproteobacteria bacterium | reverse complement strand
TGAGCCTTGTTGGCGACGCGTAGGGAAGACACCGGCCAGATGACCATCCGGTAGCCCATCTCCGCGAACTCGTCCGCGGTGAAGAACGGCGTGCGGCCGAACTCGGTCATATTGGCGAGCAGGGGCACGCCGGGCAGGGCGTTCGCGAACGCGCGGAACATGTCGGCGCTGGTGAGCGCTTCCGGAAAGATCGCGTCGGCGCCGGCCTCGAGATAGAGCTTCGCTCTGGCCACCGCCCCGTCGAGCCCCTCGCTTGCCGCGGCATCGGTGCGTGCGATCAGATAGAGATCGCGCCGCGCCTTGTCGGCGGCGGCGATCTTCGCGGCCATGTCGCGAGCGTCGGCGAGCCGCTTGTCGTTGAGGTGTCCGCACTTCTTTGGAAGTATCTGGTCCTCGATATGGACGGCGGCGGCGCCGGCATCCTCGAAGCCGCGCACCATGTGCATCACGTTGAGAGCCTCGCCGTAGCCGGTGTCGCCGTCGACCACGACGGGAAGTCCGCCCGCCCGCGAAACCTGTCGGATGAAGAAGCAGACGTCGTCGACCGTCAGGATGCCGAGGTCCGGGATGCCCATGGAGGCGGACATGGCGGCCCCGGAGAGATAGAGAGCCGAGAAGCCGGCCTGCTTGGCCTGAAGTGCCGCCATCCCGTTATGGGTGCCCGGAATCTGGAGAATCCCCGGACGGCCGAGCAGTTCTCGGAGCCGCGTGCCGGGTCTCTCGGCGGGAAGGTCGGATGCGAGAACATAGGGCATGGCAGTCGCCTCAGGCCGCGCGTGAGGACGTTGCACCAGCCCCGCGTTCCTCGAGCGGAACGAAGTCGCGGGGCTCCGGCCCGGTGTACTGGGCCGCGGGGCGGATGATCTTGTTGTCCATCCGCTGCTCCATGACGTGGGCACACCAGCCCGAGGTGCGGGCGATGACGAAGATCGGCGTGAACATGGACGTCGGCACGCCCATCAGGTGATAGGAAACGGCGCTGAACCAGTCGAGGTTGGCGAACATCTTCTTCGAGTCCGCCATCACCTGCTCGATCCGCTCGGCGATGTCGTACATCTTCTGGGTGCCGGCCTCTTCGCCCAGGCCGCGCGCAACCCGCTTGATCACTTCGTTGCGCGGATCGGCGACGGTGTAGACCGGATGGCCGAAGCCGATCACGACTTCCCTGGCGGCGAGCCGCCGGCGGATGTCGGCCTCGGCCTCCTCGGGATCGGCGTAGCGTTGCTGGATGTCGAAGGCGACTTCGTTGGCGCCGCCGTGCTTCGGACCGCGGAGCGCGCCGATCGCGCCGGTGACGGCCGAATACATGTCGGCGCCGGTTCCGGCGATAGAGCGCGCGGTGAAGGTGGACGCGTTGAACTCGTGCTCGGCATAGAGGATGAGCGACGTGTCCATCGCTCTGGTCTGCGACGGCGTCGGGCGGGTGCCGTGCAGCAGATGCAGGAAGTGGGCGGCGATGCTGTCGTCGTCGGTCTCGACGTCGACGATGCGCCCGTGATGGGAATAGTGGTACCAGTAGAGCAGCATCGACCCGAGCGAGGCCATCAGGCGGTCGGCGATGTCGCGCGCGCCGGCATGGTTGTGGTCGCCGGCCTCCGGCAGCACACAGCCGAGCACCGAGACACCGGAACGCATCACGTCCATGGGATGCGCCGCAGCCGGCAGCGTCTCCAGAACGCGCTTGACGGCCGCGGGCAGGCCGCGCAGCGACTTCAGCTTCGCGCGGTACGCGGCGAGCTCCGCCCTGGAGGGCAGGTCGCCGTGGACGAGCAGGTAGGCGATCTCCTCGAAGGTGCAGCGTTCGGCGATGTCGAGGATGTCGTAGCCGCGATAGTGAAGATCGTTGCCACTCCGACCGACGGTGCAGAGCGCCGTGTTGCCGGCCGGCACACCGGAGAGCGCGACGGATTTCTTCGGGGCGGGCTTGTTCATCGGAGCCTCCATCGGGGATCAGCGGGGCGACGCGCCGTTTTGCGGCAGGAAGATTCCCGCCGCACCGGTCGGCGCGAGAAGGTGCGATTCGGTTCGGAAGGTGAGGCCGATCAGCTCCTCGGCCGATAGCGCTGGCAGGCGCTCGACGGCGGCGAGGAAGCGGTTCTGCTCGGCTTCGGAGACGACGCCCTCCGCGAGGGTGCGGAACTTGCCGACATAGTCGGGCCGCCGCCACGGGCGGGCGCCGAGCGGATGGGCATCCGCCACGGCGATCTCGTCCTCGATCACCCGGCCGTCGTCGAGCGTCACGGTGACGTGGCCGCCGAAGGCCTTCACGGCCGGGTCGGTGGAATGGTACCGGCGGGTCCAATCCGGGTCCTCGACCGTCCGGATCTTCTGCCACAGCGCCACGGTGTCCGGACGCGACGCGCGCTCCGGCGCATAGGACGCCTCGTGATGCCAGCGGCCGTCCTGGAGGGCGACCGCGAAGATGTACATGATCGAGTGGTCGAGAGTCTCGCGGCTTGCCTTCGGGTCCATCTTCTGCGGGTCGTTTGCGCCCGTGCCGATGACGTAGTGGGTGTGGTGGCTGGTGGCGATCAGCACATCGCGCACCTTCGACAGGTCGCCGATGGTGGGCCCCATGCGCCGGGCGAGATCGATCAGCGCCTGGCTCTGATACTCGGCCGAATGCTCCTTGGTGTAGCTCTCGAGGATGGCGCGCTTCGGCTCCCCTTTCTCCGGCAGCGGCACGCGGTACTCGGCCTCTGGCCCGCCGAGCAGCCAGGCGATGAAGCCGTCCTCGCCTTCGTAGATCGGCGCCGGCGCACCCTCGCCACGCATCGTGCGGTCGACGGCTTCGATCGCCATCTTGCCCGCGAATGCCGGCGCATAAGCCTTCCAGCTGGAGATTTCGCCCTTGCGCGACTGCCGCGTGGTCGTGGTGACGTGGAGCGCCTGCCCGATGGCCTGATGGATCGTCTCGATCGGCAGCGCCAGCGCCGCCCCGATGCCGGCAGCCGCCGAGGGGCCGAGATGGGCGATGTGGTCGATCTTGTGCTCGTGCAGGCAGATGCCCTTCACGAGGTCGATCTGGATTTCGTAGCCGGTGGCGAGACCACGGACGAGAGCGGCGCCGTCGAGGCCGCAATGCTGTGCCACCGCCAGGATCGGCGGGATGTTGTCGCCGGGATGGGAGTAATCGGCGGCGAGGAAAGTGTCGTGATAATCGAGCTCGCGCACGGCCACGCCATTGGCCCAGGCCGCCCATTCGGGCGAGAAGCGCCGCTCCGCTGCGATCCCGAAGACCGTGGCTCCTGGCGTGTAAGAATGCGCCTCCGCCTGGGCGCGCGCGCTGACGACCGGCCTCCGGTTCAGGGACGCGGCGGCGACCGCGGCATTGTCGATGATGCGGTTGCCGATCATCTCGACGACATCGTCGTCCACCGGGACCGTGTCCGCCGCGACCTCGGCGATCTTCCAGGCGAGCTGCTCCTCTCGAGGAAAGGTTTCGGCGGACTTGCGGGTACGTACGCTGTGCGACTTCACGGTCGATGCTCCTTGCCGGTTCCGGGGCTGACCGGAACCATCTCGAGTTCTCCATCCACGACAATCACGCTCTCGCCGGTCGCGAGCGTTTCGGCTATCACCCGGACGCGCACGACCACGCCGTTCCCGGCCGCGGGAGAGCCGGTCACTGCGAGAGCGAGCGGCCGAGCGAGCGATATCGGAACCCTGAAATCGGCGATCCGGCACCGCTTCACCCGCACTTCCTCCGGTAGCAGCACGCCGGCGAACGCCTTCGCGACGCGCCGGATCAGCAGCGCGGCGGGTCGAGCAGCGAGGGTCGCGCTAGGGGTGAGGGCGGCGGGCGGCACCGCCTCCTCAAACGACATCTCCTTGGGCCAGGCCTCGCGGTCGCGGCACGATCTCACATCGCGGTCGGCCTGAACGAGGAGAGCGGGAGACTTGCTTCGGGACATGCGGTTTGCAATATCCGCTTAGCCGCCCGATGGGGAACCGCTGAAATAGCGGTGTTTTGCTAAGTTGGATTTGCGGAATTGCGGATCTTGTGAAGGCCGGGACTATGAAGAAGTCGTTCATCGGCGTTCGGCTGCGCCGGCTTCGCGAGGAGCGCGGGCTGACTCAGGCAGCGCTGGCGGCAATGCTGGAAGTGTCGACCAGCTATCTCAGCCAGCTGGAGAAGAACCAGCGGCCGCTGACCGTCCCGGTGCTCCTGAAGATTAACGCGGCCTTCGGCGTCGACGTGCAGTTTTTCTCGGAGGACGAGGAGGCGCGGCTGGTTGCCGACCTCCGCGACGTTCTGTCGGAATCGCAATCGGGCGAATCGACCTCTGTCGCCGAGATCCGCGAGCTGGCGACCAATATGCCGGCAATCGCCCGGACGTTCCTGCGGCTCCATCGCGGCTACCGGGAGGCGGTCGACCGCGCCTCGGCAATGGCGGCTAGGCTCGGGGACGACTGGGCGGCCGAGCCGCCGCGGCCCATGCCGTTCGAGGAGGTTCGCGACTTCTTCTACGCCCGCCAGAACCATATCGCGGCGCTCGACGAGGCGGCGGAACGGCTGAACCGCGAGGCCGGTCTGTCGGCCGCTGCGGCGCATGTCGGGCTCGCTGAGCACATGGCGGACCGGCACGATGTGCGCGTGGCGCTCGTAGAGCCGGATGCGCTCGACGGCATGCATCGCCGCTACGATGCGGACAACCGTGTACTCCATTTGTCGAGCCATCTCCGGCCGGGGCAGCAGGCGTTCCAGATCGCGACGCAACTCGCGTTCCTGGAGATGGACGAAGAACTGCAACGGCTCCCAGGCGAGGCGGAGTTCGCGAGCGACGAGGCGCGCGCGCTGGCGCGGATCGGCCTCGCCAACTATTTCGCCGGCGCCGTCATCCTCCCCTACGGTCGGTTTCTCGAAGCGGCGGAACAGCTCCGGTACGACATCGAGCGACTGGGGAGGCAGTTCGGGGTCGGCTACGAGACCGTCTGCCACCGCCTCAGCACCCTGCAGCGCCCGGGTGCCCGTGGCGTGCCGTTCTTCTTCGTGCGGGTGGACCGCGCGGGGAACATCTCCAAGCGGCAGTCGGCGACGGATTTCCACTTTTCTCGCGTTGGGGGCACCTGCCCGCTCTGGAACGTCTACGAGGCGTTCGCGCGGCCGGGCAGCATCCTGACCCAACTCGCGCAGATGCCGGACGGGCGCACCTATCTCTGGGTTGCGAGAACGGTCTCCCGCAGCCCCGCCGCCTACGGCGCACCCGGCAAGACGTTCTCCATCGGGCTCGGCTGCGACCTCAAGCACGCGCCGAAACTCGTCTATTCCAAGGGGCTGGATCTCCAGGACGTGAACGCCGCGACCCCGATCGGGGCAGGCTGCAAGATCTGCGAACGGGCGGCGTGTCCACAACGCGCCTTCCCGCCGGTGGGGCGGGCTCTGGCGATCGACGAGGACCGGAGCCGGTTCGACCCCTATCCGGTCCGCTAAGAGCCGGACAGGTGTCGGCAGAATTGTCTCTTGACCGCAGTCTTACTTTCGCCACAAGATGTAGCGTTCACGGTTCCTCGGATAGACATATCTGGGGCTAAGAGGGAACCCGGTGCGCCGTCACACACGGTCAGGCCGGGGCTGCCCCCGCAACTGTAGGCGGATAGCGGTTGCCGAACTCGCCACTGACGCACGACCCGCGTCGGGAAGGCCGGACGACCGTAGCGACCCGCGAGCCAGGAGACCTGCCGTGCACATCGTGACGTCCTCGGGCGGGGTGCCCGGAGGCCGCTTGCACGGCCGTTGGCCCATTCGGAGCCATCCCTTTCGCCGGCGATGCGTCCCCCGCGCGCTCTTCCCTTCCAGCGAACGGGGTATCGCATGACCGCACTGGCCTACGACTTCGACAAGGACGGGCACCTCTCGGCCCTCCCCGCCGCCGCCCGGCGGGCGCCTCCCGCCGCGCCGCCGGCGAGGCGCCAGGAAACCGCGCCGCCCACACCACCCGCGCCGGGTCCGAAGCCCGAGGACCTTCGGCTCGACCGCGGGCGGGATGCGCTCCTGACCACGTTCGGCAAGGCCACGCTGCGCGACCGCTATCTGATGCCGGGCGAGAGCTTTCAGGACATGTTCGCGCGCGTCTCCTGCGCATTCGCCGACGACGTGGCCCATGCGCAGCGGCTGTACGACGCCATGTCGCGGCTCTGGTTCATGCCGGCGACGCCGGTGCTGTCGAACGGCGGGACGACGCGGGGGCTACCGATCTCGTGCTTCCTCAACGCCGTGCCGGATTCGCTGGACGGCATCGTCGACACTTGGAACGAGAACGTCTGGCTCGCGTCGAACGGCGGCGGAATCGGCACCTACTGGGGCAACGTCCGCTCGATCGGCGAGACGGTGAAGGGATGCGGCGAGACCTCGGGCATCATCCCCTTCATCCACGTGATGGATGGACTGACGCTCGCGATCAGCCAGGGGTCGCTCCGGCGCGGATCGGCGGCCGTCTATGTCGACATCCACCATCCCGAAATCGAGGAGTTCCTGGAGATCCGCAAGGCCTCCGGCGATTTCAACCGCAAGGGGCTCAACCTTCACCACGGCATCAACGTCACCGACGCGTTCATGGAGGCGGTTCGGGCCGGCGAGCCTTACGGGCTACGGAGCCCGAAGACGGGCGAGGTCGTGCGGGAGGTGGACGCGCGCGCGCTCTGGCAGCGGATTCTCGAGACGCGCCTCCAGACCGGCGAGCCGTATCTCCTGTTCATCGACGCGGTCAACCGGGCGCTGCCGAAGCATCAGCGCGAGTTGGGGCTGAAGGTGTCCAGCTCGAACCTGTGCAGCGAGATCGTGTTGCCGACCGGCCCGGACCACACCGGCGAGGACCGGACCGCCGTCTGCTGCCTCTCCTCCCTGAACATCGAGACGTGGGAGCAATGGTGCGAAGTGCCGGGCTTCGTCGAGGACGTTCTCCGATTTCTCGACAACGTCCTCACGCAATTCATCGAGGTGGCGCCGGACAGCATGGCGCGGGCCCGCTACTCGGCAATGCGGGAGCGGTCGGTCGGCCTCGGCGTCATGGGCTTCCACTCTTTCCTGCAGGCGCAGGGCATTCCATTCGAGAGCGCATTGGCTAAGTCCTGGAACCGCAAAATCTTCCGCAAGATCCGCCGCGATGCGGACGCCGCGTCGGTGGTGCTGGCGATCGAGCGGGGGCCCTGCCGCGACGCGGCGGACCGGAATATGCTCGCGCGCTTCAGCCACAAGCTCTCGATCGCCCCGACCGCCTCGATCAGCATCATCTGCGGTGGCACCAGCGCCTGCATAGAGCCGATCCCGGCAAACATCTATACCCACAAGACCCTCTCGGGGGCCTTCACCGTGCGCAACCCTCACCTGTCTAGGCTATTGGCGGAGAAGGGTGCCGACACGCCCGAAGTCTGGCAGTCGATCCTGGAGCAGGAGGGCTCGGTTCAGCATCTCGACGTGCTGAGCGAGGACGAGAAGGCGGTGTTCCGGACAGCGTTCGAGATCGACCAGCGCTGGATCATCGATCTCGCCGCCGACAGGGCGCCATATATCTGCCAGAGCCAGTCGCTCAACATCTATCTGCCGGCCGACGTCGGCAAGTGGGACCTCCACATGCTGCACTGGACGGCGTGGGAGCGGGGCATCAAGAGCCTCTATTACTGCCGCTCCAAGTCCGTTAGCCGCGCCGCCTTCGCCGGCAGCCTGGAGGAGCGGAAGCTCCCGACGATCGAACAGCGGCAGACCGATTATGAGGAGTGCCTGGCATGCCAGTGAAGTCTCTCGCCGACCTCGATCCGCGCGGGCTGATCGGCACCGGCCGGGTCGGGCTGCTGACGGCCACCGGCACGTACGACGTCGAGCGCTACGCCTGGGCGTACGAATTCTGGAAGCGCCAGCAGCAGACCCACTGGATGGGAGAAGAGGTGCCGCTCGGCGGCGACATCAAGGACTGGACCTCCAGCCGCGTGACCGACTGCGAGCGCGGCCTGCTCACCCAGATCTTCCGCTTCTTCACCCAGTCCGACGTGGAGGTGGGCGACAATTACCTGAAGCGCTACATCCCGATCTTCCAGCCTTTGGAGATCCAGATGATGATGGCCGCCTTCACCAACATGGAGACGGTCCACATCGACGCCTACGCGCTGCTCCTCAAGACGCTCGGCATGCCGAAGACGGAGTTCGAGGCCTTCCGCGACTACGATGCGATGCGCGCGAAGGCCGACTATATGCACACCTTCGGCGTCGACACCGTCGGCGACGTCGCCCGCACCCTGGCCATGTTCGGGGCCTTCACCGAGGGGATGGCGCTGTTCGCCAGCTTCGCGATGCTGTTGAACTTCCCGCGCAACAACAAGATGAACGGCATGGGCCAGATCGTCAGCTGGTCCGTCCGGGACGAGAGCCTGCATTGCGAGGGCATCGTGCGGCTCTTCCACGAATGGAACGCCGAGACGGGGGCGCTGACCCCGGCGGTGCGCGACGACATCCTCGACGTCGCCAAGACCATGGTCCGGCTGGAGGAGAGCTTCGTCGACCTCGCCTTCGAGCTCGGCGAGATCGAGGGGATGACACCGGCCGACATCAAGGCTTACGTCCACTACATCGCCGACTGGCGCCTCACTCAGCTCAGGCTTCCGACGGCCTTCGGCTATTTCGAGGCGACGGAGACCGGCTACCGCCAGCTCCGCCCGCACCCACTGCCCTGGCTGGTCGAGATCCTGAACGGCGTCGAGCACGCCAACTTCTTCGAGCAGCGCGCAACCGAATACTCGAAGGGCGCCAGCCGGGGAAGCTGGGACGGCGACGACGGCGTCTGGGCGATGTTCGACGAACGGGAAACGCGGCGTGGGCGCTCCGCAGATTCTGCGACATTACGGCACGAAGATGCCAGATTGTCCGCGTCATCGCGGGCCGGCTATACGGCCGCTTCTTCCTTGGGGTTCGATCGGGCCGCCCAGGCTATCGTCTTCGTGTCGGAGACTGGCGAGTGATCTACGAGCTGGACGAGACGGTCCGCATGCTCGGCGTCGAGAACGTCGTACCGAGAGGAGGAGCCTACCGATGACCGATCCGCAGTTCATCGAAGAGGATGGCAAGCGGAAGTACGCCATCATCCCGATCGAGATCTACGAGAAGATGCTCGATGACCTGGACGATCTCGACGACGTGCGCGCCTTCGACAAGTACAAGGCCAACCCGCAGGAGATGCTGCCTGCCGAGATGGTCTATCGCATGCTGGACGGCGAGAACTCCGTCAAGGTCTGGCGCGAGCATGCGGCCTGACCCAGCAGGCGCTCGCAGATGCGGCCGGGATCTCCACGCCGTATCTGTCGCAGATAGAGGCCGGGAAGCGCACGCCGACCGCGAAGGTGTATGCCTCGCTCGCCAGGGTCCTCGATACCGACGTCGACAGCCTGATCGACTAGGCAGTCCCCCATAAATTTGCGGACACAGGGTTGGGACGCGATTCCCTCCCGATCAGGAGAGAGTGATGCGCAGACACGAACTGAGCGACGAGGAATGGGCGATCATCGCGCCGCTATTGCCGAACAAGCCGCGCGGGGTTGCACGGGTGGAGATCGTCGTGTGATCAACGGCATTCTCTGGCGGTTCCGCACCGGGGCGCCGTGGCGGGGCGTGCCGGAGCGCCACGGTCCACGCCCGACCCTTTACAACCGTTTCGTCCGCTGGCGGGCGGCAGGGTCTGGGACAGGCTGCTGGAAGCGGTTTTTCCGCCGCTTACGACGGCGATATCGTGATGATCGACAGCTCCTGCGTTCGCGTTCACCAGCACGGCGCCGCCAGATGCGCGGCCTCGCCAGCCGGTACGACCGGCGCCCGGACAACTTCCCCGCAGCCCTCGAGCTCGCCGCCGTCCGCATCTGGATCAAAACATTATGAGTTCGCTGCCAAGACCTGCACTACGGCCACTTCCGCGCATCTATCCCGCCCGAGGTCTTGTGGCGCTGAATGCGAACACGCTGTCAGCTTCGATCTTGGTCGAATGCCGTACCTGGTCTGCGGAAAAGCCGAAAGAAGTCAAAGGCACCGTTCGGTGTCGGCTGCTCTCGGATACCGATCTTTTCTTCCGAAAATACCGAGCTGGTCAGTCAGGAAACCTTGCTTGAGACATCAGCTTACGCGTCCCGTACCAACTGGCCGCAGTCAACCGCCCGGAGAGAATGGAACGGCAGAGAGAGAGAGAGGCGGCACGTGTTCGGCACAATGGCAGTCAACAGCCTTGCTCCAGAAACGGCGCAGGTCGTGGGGATCTTGGCCGAATTCCCAGCGCAGACACTTTAACAGTGAGCGTTCTGAGACATGGGTGACGGTTCGTACCGGACACATGGGTAACACCTCCCCTGCGATCGCAGGGGAGGTGTCGATGCCCTGGAAGGAGTGTTCGGTCATGGAAGAGAGGATGCGTTTCGTCCTGCGCCGGCTGGATCGAGAGCCGATGAGCGAGCTGTGCCGGGAGTTCGGTATTTCTCGGAAGACTGGGTACAAGATCTTCGAGCGCTACCAGCAGCATGGGCTGGAAGCCTTGAGCGAAGTCGAGCCAGACGAGCATAAGGTCGCTACATCTGCACGAACCCCGCAAAGGGCACGGCGAGCACTGTAAGAAGCTGACGCGCCTGAACTCGCCTCAGCGACCAGCCATGGCGCATCGTGTCCCTCGGCGTGGGTGACTGGGCGGGTGGGACCACCACCGGGGGTCATGTGTCGACGTCACCCGCCTCTCGGAAATCGTCTACGACTTTCTCGTTCTCATCGCCTAAGGCGCGGAGAAAGCTCTCCCGCCAAGCGGTAATATCGTTGCGGACGAGGATCTCCATCATCGACCGCCAGCGCTGAT
>JAJUGE010000110.1 GCA_029268305.1 Alphaproteobacteria bacterium | reverse complement strand
GTGCGCACGCTGGTGGCCGGCGGCGTGGACGTATGCTTTACCAACCCCGGCACCTCCGAAATGCACTTCGTTGCCGCCCTCGACAAGGTCGACGGGATGCGGTGCGTGCTCGGCCTGTTCGAGGGCGTGGTCACCGGGGCTGCGGACGGCTACGCCCGTATGGCCGAGAAGCCGGCCTCGACGCTGCTGCACCTGGGCCCCGGTCTCGCCAACGGACTCGCCAATCTGCACAACGCTCGCAAAGCGAATTCGCCGATCGTCAACATCGTCGGCGAGCACGCGACCTATCACATCCAGCACGACGCCCCCCTCACGTCGGATATCGAAGGCATCGCACGGCCTGTTTCGCACTGGGTGAAGACCTCTCCCAATGCCAGGTCGGTGGCGCGCGACGGCGCCGAGGCGATCGCCAGGGCTTCCGCGCCACCCGGCCAGATCGCCACGCTGATCCTTCCGGCCGACACCGCCTGGGAGGAAGCGGAGGGGGTCGCGGACGTGCCGTCGGTGCCGCAACGGGACCGCGTCTCCCAGGAGGCGGTCGAGGCGGCGGCGCGCGTTCTACGTTCCGGTGAGCCCGCGATGCTGTTCCTGACGGGGCAGGCGCTCCGCGAGGATGGGCTGGAACTCGCCGGCAGGATCGCAGCCGCTACCGGCGCGCGGCTGCTGGCGCAGGGCTCGAATGCGCGGCTGCAGCGCGGTGCCGGCCGGGTTGCCGTGAACCGGGTGCCGTACCCGGTTGACCAGGCGTTGGATGTGCTCAAGGACGTGAGGCATCTGATCCTCGTCGGCTCCAAGGCACCGGTCGCCTTTTTCGCATATCCCGACAAACCGAGCGTGCTGACGCCGGAGGGGTGCGAGGTGCACCGGCTGTCGGCACTCGACGAGGATTCGCTGACGGCGCTCGAATGGCTCGCCGAAGCGGTCGGTGCGAAGAAGGGCACGGCCACCATCCAGAAGCTCGCCCGTCCGGATCTGCCGACCGGGCCGATAAACCCGGAGTCGCTGGCGCTGTCGATCGGTGCGCTCCTGCCCGAGCACGCGATCGTCGTCGACGAGGCGGTCACCACCGGGCGCGGCTTCTATCCGTACACGGCCGGTGCTGCGCCCCACGACTGGCTGCAGAACATGGGCGGCTCGATCGGCTACGGTATGCCCGTCGCGACGGGCGCTGCCGTCGCCTGTCCGGACCGGAAGGTGCTCTGCCTCGAAGGCGACGGCAGCGGCATGTACACGCTGCAGGCCCTGTGGACGCAGGCCCGCGAGGGCCTGGACGTGACGACGGTGGTGTTCGCCAACCGCTCCTACCAGATTCTCAAGGGCGAGCTCGCCAATGTCGGCGCAGGGAACCCCGGTCGGAAAGCCATGGATATGCTGAACCTCGATCGCCCCACTCTCGACTGGGTGGACATGGCCAAGGGCATGGGTGTCGATGCGACGCGCGTCGAGACGATCGACGCCTTCAACAAGGCGCTCGCCGCGGGTCTCTCGACCTCGGGCCCCTACCTCATCGAAGCGGTCCTCTGATCTGGTCTGGCGGACGCCCCTCCACTGCAGGGAGGTGACGTGGGAGAACGGAAGCAGCCGGAAATCAGGCCTCGGCGCTGGCTCCGTCCGCCAGCTCCCGCTCCAGGGCTCGGGCGCCTTCTCCGGTCCAGAGCCTCGGAAACAGGAAGGCGATGAGCGCCAGAGCGAGCAGGCTCTCCACCTGAGCGATGGCGACTGCGGTCGATGCGCCGAGATATTCCGCGAGCAGCCCGAGGTGCAGCGTCCCGAGAGGCGCTGTTCCGATCGACACCGCCAGGACCCCGGAAACCCGGCGCCGGTAGCGCGGCGGCGGGCAGGCGAAGATCAGGGTCCCCTGCATGCTGCCGAACGCGGCGAACCCGAGACCGGATACCAGCAGCAGGGGAAGGGCCAGCTCGAACACCTCGGAGAGAGCGAACAGAAGGACCATAGTCGAGCAGACGACCGATCCGCCGAGATAGAGCCGCATGTAATGGCGCGGCTGCACGAGCCAGGTGATCGCGAGGGCGGAAATGAGAGCCCCCAGTCCTTCCGCGGCGAAGAGCATGCCGACCCCGGAGGCGCTCAGATCGAGGCTGCTGCCGCCGATCACCGGCACCATCGTCTGGTAGGGCAGGGCGAAGACGTTCATGGCCAGCGTCACCAGCAGCACCGACTGGATCGTCGGGCTCGACCGGACGAAGCGGAGGCCATCGACGATGTTGGCGAGGATGCGTAATTCTCCGCCGCCACCCGCTGGCTGCTGATAACGCACAGTGAGGATGAGAAGCGCGCTGGTCGCGAACAGTGCTGCGCCGAGAAAATAGGCGCCCTCAATGCCGTAGAGCTCGAAGAGGATGCCGCCGACTACGGGTCCGGCCATTCGAGTGGCGTTCGTAGTGACGGCGTCGAGGCCCATGGCGGCACCGAGCCGGGGCAATCCGGCGATCTCGCCAAGGAGGTTCCGGCGCACCGGAAAGTCCATCGACCAGAAGCAGCCGCTGATGAACACCCCCGACGCGACTTGCCAGATCGTCAGGCTGCCGCCTGCGGCGAGAAGCCCCAGGCCGACGAAGACCAGCGCGAGGGTGCTGAGTGCGCCGATCAGTATGCGCTTGCGGTTGAACCTGTCGGCGATCGCGCCTGCGAACACCCCGAACATGAAGTTCGGCAGCATTCGCAGGAGGAGCACGAGCGAAACCTGCAGCGGCGAACCGGTGGTTTGAAAGACCCACAGGCCGATGACCGGAACCTCGAGCCACCGCATCACCCCGGCGAGCGCGCCGGCCACCCACGCGTGGCGAAAATCCCGGAGCCGGAGGAGGGCCGCGGGACCCGAACCGTTCGACATTTTCACCTGAGGCCGGAGCCGTCCCCTGATCCCTGCGACTGCCGCGGTAGCTCACGCTCGACTCTCCGCGGCCGGCACATTCTAGACGCGGTTCGGCCGTGATGGCGACGCCCGGGTTCGGAAGGTGCGCCGGCAGGCGATCTGGCGGCGCTCCCTTGAAATGGCGCCCGCCGCGCCGTACCTGAACCTCGCAGAAGGCGACGCCCTTCCTGGCTGCGCGCCGCGAATTGATCATAGGAAAGCAGACGATGGGTTACCGCATTGCCGTCGTCGGCGCCACGGGCGCTGTCGGCCGCCAGATCCTTGACGCTCTCGCAGAATCTTCCGTCCCTGCCGACGATGTAGTGGCGCTCGCCTCCGAGAACTCGGTCGGCAAGGAAGTATCGTTCGGCGAGGACCAGACCCTCAAGGTGCGGGATCTCGCCAAGTTCGATTTCAGCGGCGTGGACATCGGGCTCTTTTCGCCCGGCGCGAAGGTCTCCGCCATTCACGCCCCACGGGCTGCCGAAGCCGGCTGCATCGTAATCGACAACACCTCGCAGTTCCGGATGGAGCCGGACGTGCCGTTGGTGGTGCCGGAGGTCAACCCCGAGGCGCTCGCCGGCTATACGGCGCGGAACATCATCGCCAACCCGAACTGCTCCACCATCCAGATGGTGGTCGCCTTGAAGCCGCTGCACGATCTCGTGCCGATCCGCCGCGTGGTGGTGTCGACCTATCAATCGGTATCGGGCGCAGGCAAGGAAGGCATGGACGAGCTCTTCGGACAGACGAAGGGCATCTATCAGATGGAGGAGCCGAAGCCCTCCAAGTTCCAGCGCCAGATCGCGTTCAACGTAATTCCGCAGATCGACATCTTCATGCCCGACCGCTCTACCAAGGAAGAGTGGAAGATGGTCAACGAGACCAAGAAGATCCTCGACCCGGCGATCCGGGTCACGGCGACCTGTGTGCGCGTGCCGGTTTTCGTTGGCCATGCCGAGGCGATCAACGTCGAGTTCGAGGAGCCGCTCGATGCCGACGAGGCGCGCGAGGCGCTGTCCGAAGCTGCCGGCGTAATCGTTCTCGACCGTGCGGAAGATGGCGGTTATGTCACGCCGCTCGAATGTGTCGGCGAGAATGCGGTTTATGTGAGCCGCATTCGCCAGGATCATTCCACCGACAACGCGCTCAACCTATGGGTGGTCTCGGACAATCTCCGCAAGGGGGCTGCCGTGAACACGGTGCAGATCGCCGAGAAGCTGGTCGAAACCTACATCTGACGCCGGTCACTCGGCCCGCACGGCACGGAACAGCCGCGGGGGAGCCGGGAGCAGGTCCTGGCACTCTATCAGCCGCAACTCGTCCGCGGCCATTTTGGCCGTGTGCTCGAGGACGAGATGCAGGGCCGAGACTGAAAGTGACAGGGCGCGCGGGACGTCTCGCTTCTCGATGAAGCGCGCGAGGAACAGCGCCGACAGCGCGTCACCGGCTCCGGAAGTCGGCAGCGTTAGGAGCGGCGTACGGACGACCCACGCGCTCGTTCTCTGAACAGCCAAGGTCTCGATGCCATCGTCGGTGGGAAGCCCCGTCACCACGACGGTCTCCGGGCCGCAGTCGGCTAGGATCCGCGCTGCCGCAATGGCAGACCCGCGGTCGCCGACGGGATGCCCGGTCAGCAGTTCGAGCTCGAAAGAATTCGGCATGACCAGATCCGCCTCGGGAAGCAGGCGATCCCGCACGAGCTCGGGGATGTCGGGCGCGACGTAAAGCCCCTTCGGCCGGTCGCCCAGCACGGGGTCGCAGCAATACAGCACCGCCGAGTGGCGCTTGCGCATGAGGGAGAGCGCCTCCAGTACGACCTCCCCGTTTTCCGCGGTGCCGAGATAGCCGCTCAGCAACGTGCTCGCCCGTTCCAGCAGTGACTGTTCCTGCAAGCCGCATATCAGGTCTCGAAGCCGGACGGACTCGGTCGTGGCGCCACGGAACTTCCCGCGGCCTGGGTGATTGCTGAAGACGACCGTGTCGAGCCTGAGCACATCGAAGCCCAATCTCTGGAGGATGAAGGCGGCTGCGGCATTGCCGACGTGGCCATAGGCGACGGCCGATTGTATTGACAGGATCGCCTCTGGCATGGCCTTCACTTCGCGTCAGCGCAATGTGCGGGTCCGAAATAGGGATGCCCGGATCGTGAAAAGCAGAATCAGACCGCGCCGCAGTATTCTCTACATGCCGGCTTCCCGGTCCAGCGCCTTGGAAAAGGCGCGCACCCTGGCTGCGGATGCACTCATCTTCGATCTCGAAGACGCGGTCAGCCTCGACGCGAAGGAGACGGCACGACGTCAGGCGATCGACGCCTGCGCATCGGGCGCGTATGGGCGGCGGGAGCTGATTGTCAGGGCGAATGGCCTCGACACTCCCTGGGGATATGCCGATGTGGCCGCGGTCGCGCGCTCGGGGGCCGACGCTGTCCTGATCCCCAAGGTCGAGAGCGACGTCGTCATCCGACAGGTGTCCGACATTCTGGATCGGAATGGTGCGCCGGCCGGGATGCGGATCTGGGTCATGCTCGAAACCCCACTCGGCTTGTTGCGGGCGGAGTCGATCGCTGCAGCGGGTGGTCGTCTCGAGGCCCTCGTTATGGGAACCTCCGACCTCGCCAAGGACCTGCATGCCACACATACCCGCGAGCGGTTCCCCTTCATCACCGGGCTCGGGCTCTGCCTCCTCGCCGCACGCGCCTACGGCCTTACCGCCCTCGACGGCGTCCACCTGGATCTGGGGGATGCGGAGGGCTTCGAATATGCCTGCCGCCACGGACTGGAGCTGGGGTTCGATGGAAAGACACTGATCCATCCCAGTCAGATCGAGACCTGCAACCGGGTCTTCGCGCCGTCCGAAGAAGAGATCGCCTGGTCACGCCGGATCATCGAGGCACATGCCGCAGCCGAGGCGACGGGGACGGGTGTCGTGCTCGTGGACGGTCGACTGATCGAGAATCTTCATGTGGAGAATGCACGTCGCATCGTCGCCTTGGCCGAGGCCATTGCGGATTCGGCCTGACGACTTTTTCGCGGCCGAGCGTCACATGGTGATATACTAGCCGAACCGGGGGGTTCGTGGTGCGGCATTCAAGCATGATCACAGCATTGCGCCGGAAGTTACGGGCGGCACTCTACAAGGCGAGCCAACTACGTCGACGTCACCGGCTGATGCTGGCGATCGCACTCGACGTCGCCGTGATCGCCGCTGGCCTCGGGATCGCCGGCGGCAGCCTCGCCGCATCCTGCGCCTGCTATCAGAGCAGCATCCCCCTGGAGCTGGTCGTCGTCGGCCTCGCACTGGCAACCGCCAGCATCTTCGGCATCCTGGGCGTTTACCGGCACGTCGTCCGCTTCTTCAACGAGCATTTCCTGCGCGAGCTCGTTCTCGCCGTATCGCTTGCGGCCGCCCTGGTCGCCACGGGATGGTATGCGCTGTTCGATGCTCCCTGGCTGGCGCTCTACCTGCTGAGCGTGCTCGCGATCTTGGGGCCATTCCTCACCTGGCGGATCACCGCGACCGCGCTACTCAAGATGGCTCACTACGTCGAAAGAGCGCGGCCGATCCGGGTTGCGGTCTACGGGGCCGGCGTCGGCGGGGCACTTCTCGGGGAGAAGCTGCGCCGCGAGCCCGGGTACCAGCTCGTCACCTTCATCGACGACAATCCGGAGCTGTGGGGGCGCCGTGTCTACGGTGCCCGCATCGTCGGCCCCGAGAGGTTGCGCGAGCTCGTATTGGCCAAGGCCATCGACCAGGTGATCATCGCGATCCCGTCGGCTTCCGTCTCCCGCCGACGAGAGCTGCTCAACAAGCTGGCCGAGCTCTCGATCGAGGTGAGGACGCTTCCGCCGATCGAGGAGATGACCTCCAGCCGGCGCGCGGCGGAGGAAGTCCGCCCTGTCCGTGCGGAAGAGCTGCTCAGTCGTGAGCCCGTCAAGCCGGATCTGGCTTCGATCGCGCAGGAGCTGAAGGGACAAGTTGTCCTGGTCACCGGCGGCGGCGGCTCGATCGGTGGGGCTCTCTGCCGCGAGATCCTGCGCCATGGTCCCCGCTGCCTGATCCCATTCGACTCGTCCGAGTTCAACCTCTACACCATCGATCGCGAGCTGCAGGCGTTGAAGCAGCGAAGCGGCTACGACGTGAAGATCGTGCCGGTGCTCGGATCAGTGCTGTCGGCACGCGACGTGGACAGGGTGCTGCGCGAGCATTCCGTCGACATCATCTATCACGGTGCGGCCTACAAGCACGTGCCGCTGGTGGAGGGCAACCCTCTCCAGGGCATGGAGAACAACGTCCTCGGTACCTATACCGTGGCGGAAGCGGCGATCCGCCACGGCGCACGAAAGTTCGTGTTGATCTCCACCGATAAGGCGGTCCGGCCGTCGAACGTGATGGGGGCCTCGAAGCGGTTCGCCGAGAAGATCGTCCAGAGCCTGAACGAGACCGGCTGCGAAACGGTGCTGACACTCGTGCGCTTCGGAAATGTGCTCGACTCCGCCGGGTCGGTCGTTCCGCTGTTCCGGGACCAGATTCGTTTGGGCGGGCCGGTAACGGTGACGCACCCCGAAGTCACCCGGTACTTCATGACGATTCCCGAGGCGGCCGAGCTCGTGATCCAGGCGGGGGCGATGTCGGAGCGGGGCGGCGAGGTGTTCCACCTCGACATGGGCGAGCCGGTGAAGATCGCCGATCTCGCCCGCAAGATGATCCACCTGAGCGGATACAAGGTGCGTAACGAGAGCAGCGACGGCGTCGGCATCGAGATCCGCTATGTCGGCTTGAGGCCCGGTGAGAAGCTCTACGAGGAATTGCTGATCGATGGGACCGGAGAGCCGACGCAGCATCCGCGCATCTTCCAGGCCCGGGATGCGATAGCTTCCTGGGTGGATCTGGAACCTCAGGTCGAGACCCTGCGGAACGCTATCGAGAACGGCGATGTCGAGGTCGTCAGGCGGCTCTTGTGCGATATTGTCGAGGATTATCGGAACAACGGCGCATTCGCTCGCGGCGCCGTCTCCGCCCACAGCAAGCCGGCTGCAGAATAGCGCCAAGTCGCGCACTGGACGGCAATCGTCCCGTCGTCCGGATGCCTCTAGAGATCTGAAGGACACGCCCCTTCCTGGCCGGCGACCCGGTCACGAGCCTGGTCGGTACCCGAAGGCGGTTTCCGCGGAGCTGGTGGTGAGATAGCTTCGCTCCGCATAAACAGCAGGGGATCGAGAATGCCGCTTACCGGATTGCGAGTCGTCGAGCTCGCCCAGATCATCGCGGGGCCGTTCGTCGGCGAGGTCATGGCGGATCTCGGCGCCGATGTGATCAAGGTGGAGCGGCCGGAGGGCGGCGACGACTGCCGCAACTGGACCCCGCCGGAGTGGCACGGCGCCTCGCCGACCTTTCATGCGATGAACCGGAACAAGCGGTCGGTCACGATCGACCTGGGCTCCGCCGAAGGCCGGGAACAGCTGTTCAGACTGATCGAAGGTGCGGACATCTTCGTCCAGAACCTTCGTCCGGGTGTGACCGAGAAACTCGGCCTCGGCCCCAAAGCGATGCTCGAGCGCAATCCGCGGCTGGTCTATTGCGACATGGGAGCATTCGGCCATCTCGGCCCGAAGCGGCACCACCCGGGTTTCGAGATCCTCTTCCAGGCCTATTCCGGACTGATGGCGAACACCGGCGAACCGGACCGCGACCCGGTGCGCATGGGGGCGCAGATCTGCGACTTCGGCACCGGCCTCTGGACTGCGTTCGGTGCGCTCGCGGCACTTCGCCAGCGCGACCGCACGGGCAAGGGGGTAGTAGTCAACACGTCGCTGCTCGAGACGGCGCTCTATTTCATGAGCACGCATTTCGCGCACTTCGATGCCACCGGCAAGGTGCCGCAGCGCCACCCGACCGGCAGCCCGCGCGTGGTGGTCTTCCAGGCGTTCCAGGCCAACAACGGGCCGATCATGATAACGGCAGCGACGAACCGCCTGTTCGCGAAGCTCGGCGTTGCGCTGGGTCGGCCCGAATGGGGCACCGATCCGCGCTTTGCGACCAACGCCGATCGAATGGCGCACAAGGAGGAGCTGCTCGGCGCGATCCAGGACATCATCGCCACCGACACGAAAGAGCACTGGATGGACGTTCTGGAGGCGAACGGCGTCCCCTGCGCTCCGGTCTACGACCTCGGCGAGGCCGTGGCCGATCCGCAGGTGCAGGCGCTCGGAATGGTGCGGCAGGCACCCGACATCGACGCACGCTTCGTCATGCCGGCGGTATCGTTCAACGGCGAGCGGCCGGCGATGAAGCGCCGCTCGCCGCATCTCGGCGAGCACAATCAAGAAGTGCTCGAAGCAGCGGATCCCTGGACGAGACGGAAACCGGTCGTCGATCAGGACTGACGTCGGCTGAGATCCGCGCACGGGTGTGAGCGGGGATGAGAGGGCGAACGGCGAGGCAGATTCGCCTCTGAGCGATCATGATCGTGGCCGGGGCGATCGCCGGCCTCGCCTACATGCCGTTCATCGGTGACGCTCTCTCGGTCGAACAGGGACTCCGATTTGCGGCGCAGGGCGCGCTGATCTCTCTGCTGCTGTTCGGCTTCGAGATCTTCGTGGCGCAGGGGGCTGCGAGCGAATCTCTCCGTCGCGCGCCCTTTGCGGTCGTTTTCTGCACCAAGGCGCTGATCTCCACCTGCCTGATCATGGCGGCCTACTGGATCGGGGGCCACATCCTGTTCCCGGGCCGCTTCGCTGACAGCGCGCCCCTTCTGCACCTCGCGCGAGATATTGGCTATGCCCTCGGCGTGGCATTGGTGCTTCAGTTCGTCCTCATGGTTCGCACGATCGTCGGTGGGCGCGTGCTGACCAATCTTCTCCTCGGCCGCTACCATCAGCCGCTGAGCGAGGAGCGGATCTTCATGTTCCTCGACGTGGTCGGATCCACCGCGCTGGCCGAAAGGCTCGGTGGCGTCGGTGCGCATTCGATGATCTCGCGCATCTTCTTCGACGTGGCACAGGAGACGGCACGATATGGCGGGGAGACCCACGAATATGTGGGCGACGAGGTCATCGTGACATGGCCATTGCTTCGGAGCGGCGAGAATCTGCGCTGCATCGACTGCTACTTCGCAATCTGGGATCGGCTGGAGGCCAAGGCGTCCTGGTACCGGCGGGAATTCGGCGCTGTCCCCGAGTTTCGCGTCGGGCTTCACGGCGGCCCGATCGTCGCCGGCGAATGTGGCGACGACAAGCGGGAGATCGTCTACTTCGGAGACACCATCAACACGACGGCCCGGCTTCAGGAGGCATGCAAGCGCTACCGATGCTCGTTGCTGGTGTCAGGCGATCTGATGAGCCGCATCGATCTGCCCGCCCACTATTCCCTGGTCGGCCTAGGCGCGGCCCGGTTGCGCGGCCGAGAGCAGGAAGTCGAGCTATTCACTCTGGAGCGTAAGCTCTTCGGAACATGAAGTGGCAATGGCGGCCAATACGCGGCGAGCGCGGCTCATCATGGGGGGCATATTTCGAGCTATCGCTCCATCAGTTCCGGAAGGAACAGGCTGATCTCCGGAAAGAGTATCAGGATGACGAGGCTGACGAGCAGCACCCCCAGGAACGGTAACGAGGCGCGGACCACGCGCAGGATCGGCACGCCCACGATCCCGCTGGTGACGTAGAGCGATATCCCGAACGGCGGCGTCACCTGCGCGATCTGCATCGAAAGCACCAGGACCACGTTCATGTAGACGAGGTTCACCTCGGCCGCGATCAGCGCGGGCAGCACCACCGGAACGGTGAGGTACATGATGGGCAGGGGGTCGAGGAACATGCCCATGATCAACCACAGCACCGTGACCACGAGGATCAGCTGCATCTGGGTGAGGCCCGCATCGATCGTCCAGGCCGCCACCTCCTGCGGCAATCGCGCAAAGGCTAGGGGCGAGGTGAAGAGCAGAGCCGCCGCCACCAGGAGGAAGATCAT
>JAJUGE010000109.1 GCA_029268305.1 Alphaproteobacteria bacterium | reverse complement strand
TCTATTGCGATTGCCGGGGATCGGCGGCCGGGCGATACTGCGGCTGACACAGAACAACAAGGAGGAGACGATGATCGAGGTCGTACCCCTTCATCCGCGGTTCGTCGGCGAGGTCAGCGGCATCGACCTCTCCAAGCCGGTCGATCCCGAGACGGTCGAAGCGATCGTCGCCGCGTGCAACGAGTACGCGGTGCTCGTCTTCCACGACCAGATGATCGACGACGAGCAGCAGATCGCGTTCAGCCAGCTGCTCGGGCCGCTGGAGACGACGGTCAAGGCGCTGCGCCCGGGCCACAAGCTGCGGCTCGACGCCCACATCTCGGACGTCTCGAACATCGACGAGAACAACAAGGTGATGGCGCGCGACGATCGACGCCGCATGAACGGCCTCGCCAACCGCCTCTGGCATACCGACAGCTCGTTCAAGCGGACGCCCGCGAAATATTCGCTGCTGTCGGCGCGAGCCATTCCCCCGTCCGGCGGGGAGACACAGTTCGCCGACCTTCGCGCCGCGTACGATGCCTTGCCCGACGCCATGAAGGCGCGGCTCGAGGGGCTGGTCGCCGACCATTCGATCTTTTATTCGCGCGCCACGATCGGCTTCACCGATTTCTCCGACGAGGAGCGTGCGGCCCTGCCGTCGGTGCCGCAGGTTCTGGTGCGGGTGCATCCGGGATCGAAGCGCAAGACGCTCTATCTCGCCTCACACGCCGAGCGGGTCCACGGCATGCCTCTCCCCGAGGGGCGGATGCTGCTCCGTGACCTGATCGAGCACGCGACCCAGCCGCAGTTCGTTTACACACACCAGTGGCGGGTCGGGGATCTGGTGATGTGGGACGATCGTTGCACCATGCATCGGGCCCGCGACTACGACCCGGACGTGCCGCGCGACATGCACCGCACCACGGTCGCCGACGTGGCGCCGACGGTCGAGCAGGCGATGGTCGCCTGACCCGCACGCCGCCCCAGAAGTAGCGCCTCGGCCCGAGGAGGTCCCATTCCGACCTTTCCGAAGGGGCGAGGCGCGGGCCAGAGAAAGTCCCCGTATCGCTCAACCTTCCGGAGTACCCATGGACCTGCCGCCTTTCGACGGCGTGCGCGTGATCGACTTCTCGCGCGTGATCGCCGGCCCCTATGCCAGTGAGCAGCTCGCGCTGCTTGGCGCCGACATCGTCAAGATCGAGCAGCCGGGACCGGGCGACGACGGCCGCGGCATGTCCACGGACCCGAGCCTTTCGGCGCGCCGCGTCGGCAGCATCTTCCTCGGCCTGAACGCGGGCAAGCGCTCGCTCGCGCTCGACCTCAAGCACCCGCGCGCGAAAGAGGTGGTGCACCGCCTCGTCGCAGATGCCGACGTGGTGCTGCAGAACTTCCGCCCGGGAGTGATGGAGCGGCTCGGCTTCGACTACGAGAGCCTGAAGGCGGTGGCGCCCAAGATCGTCTACTGCTCGATCAGCGGCTTCGGCCAGGAGGGACCCGGCCGCGGCGCCCCGGCCTATGACGGTCGCATCCAGGCTACATCCGGCATGATGTCGATCACCGGCCATCCGGAAACCGGCCCGGTGCGCGCCGGTTTTCCGGTCTGCGACGCGGCGACCGGCATGACCGCGGCCTACGCCATCGCGGCCGCCCTCTTCCGTCGGGAACGCACCGGCGAGGGAACGCACCTCGATGTCGCGATGCTCGACACCACGCTGTCCTTCATGTCGCCGGTCGTGACCGAGGTGCTGGTCGGCGGCCAGCAACCGGAGCTGACCGGTAACCTCGCCGGCACGCGCAACCCGACCGCCAACGTGTTCCCGACTGGCGACGGCGAGCTGCTCCTCTCCTGCAACACCGACCGGCAGTTCGTAGCGCTCTGCAACACGCTCGGTCGGGAGGACCTTTCCGCCGACCCCCGCTATGCCACCGTCGCCCTGCGGACCGAGAACAGCGACACGCTCATCCCCGAGCTGACCCGGGCCTTCGCCGCCGCCGGCGCCGCCGAGTGGGAGGAAAGACTGACCGCGGCCGGCGTCCCGTCCGGGCGCGTGCGGTCGGTCGCCGAGGCGCTGCAGCACGTCCAGGTCGCCCACAGGAAGCTCGTGCTCGACCTGCCGGAGACACCCGGCCTCGGCCGGCCCTCGAAAGCCTTGAACGCGCCGTTCAAGATGGCCGGCGCTGCGATCGGAACCGACCGGGCGGCGCCGGGTGTGGGTCAGCACACCGAGGAGATCCTGCGCGAGATCGGCTACGGCGATGCCGAGCTCCGCATGCTCCGGGAAGAGAACGCAAGTCCCAGCCCCTGAATTTTGACGCCATACTACCCTCCGCGCCTATGCAGCAGGAGGGCGGCCGATGGATGTGCCTCGGGCGATCGGAGGGGTCGTATCGCTCTTTGCCGCATTGCTCGCCGGCTGCGGCCTGTTCGTCGTCCCGCCGACCGCCCACGCGCAACAACAAGTCGATCTCGAGCTCGTCCTCGCCGTCGACGTCTCCCGCTCGATGGACCCCGACGAGCAGCAGCTACAGCGCGAAGGCTATATTGGCGCCTTCCTCGACCGCGAGATCGTCGACGCGATTCGGTCGAGGGTACTCGGCCGTATCGCGGTCGCCTATGTCGAATGGGCCGGCGCCGCCACGCAGCAGGTCGTCGTGCCCTGGACCGTCATCTCCGATGCCGCGTCGGCCGCCGCCTTTTCCGCCCGCCTCGCTTCGGCACCGATCGCGGGCCATCGTCGCACCTCGATCTCGAATGCGCTGACGTTCTCCGCCGCCCTTTTCGAGCACAGCGGCTTCTCCAGCACCCGCCGGGTGATCGACATTTCGGGCGACGGCCCGAACAATCAGGGGCCCGGCGTCGAGGCCGCCCGAGACGCCGTGCTGGCGCGGGGCATCGTCATCAACGGCCTGCCGATCGTCCTGAAATACGGCACCCCCGCCGGCTTCTTCGAGATCCCCGACCTCGACGCCTATTACGAGGACTGCGTCATCGGCGGCTTCGGCGCCTTCATCGTCAGCGTGCGGGCGCCGGAAGAGTTTGCGAGCGCCATCCGCCGCAAGATGGTCATGGAGATCGCCGGCACGGCACCGGAGCTCCGACCCGTCCAGATGATGCAGCGGGAGGCCCGCACCGACTGTTATGTCGGCGAGAAGCGCTGGAACCAGTACATGTGGGACCCGCAGTAGCCGAAGAGCGGCCGCCGCGCGCTCGCCGCGTCAGAGCGGGTTCTCGGGGTCGAACTTCGGCTGGCGCTTCTCCAGGTGCGAGGCGAGCCCTTCGGGAGCCTCGTTGCCGGCGAAGCCGAGCATCTCGTAGGCGGTCGAGGCGTCGAACGTCGGTCCCATCATCCGGAGCCAGTTGTTGAGCGCGTACTTCGTGAGGCGGATCGCCGCCGGCGCTCCGTTCACCAGCCGCTCGGCGATCTCCAGCGACTTCGCCTCCAGCTGGTCGTCCTCGACGCAGAGCGAGACCATGCCCAGGCGCTCCGCCTCCTCGCCGTTCATCGGCTCGCAGAGGAGCAGGTGGTACTTGGCCTTAGCCATGCCGCAGAGCAGCGGCCAGATGATCGCCGCCACATCGCCGGCGGCAACGCCGAGCCGGGTGTGGCCGTCGATGATCCGCGCGTTCCTGGCCGCTATCGAGACGTCGGAGAGGAGCGCCGCGACCAGGCCGGCGCCGACGGCGGGACCGTGGATCGCCGAGACGATCGGCTTCGAGCAGTTGACGACGTTGTAGACGAGGTCGCGCGCCTCGCGCAGCGCCTGCCAGCGGTACATCGTGTCGTTGATGTTCTTCTCGATCATCGTGAAGTCGCCGCCGGCCGAGAAGGCGCGGCCCTTGCCGCGCAGGATCACGGCGTTGACCGAGGAATCGCGATCGATGTCGCGCCAGATGTCGCAGAACTGCCGGTGCCCCTCCTCGTCGAGCGCGTTCAGCCGCTCCGGCCGGTTGAAGGTGATGCGAAGGACGCGCTCGATCGGGCGGTCCAGCTCGAAGGCGGTATAGGCGCTGTAGCGGTCGGTCACAGGGGCTTCCTCTCGCGTTTTCGTGGCGGGCGCGACGGCATTGACCGCCCTCGCGCCCTTGTGTCCTGATATTTGGGCGCCGCGGCGACTCCGGCGCCAACGAACGATAACACGACAGCGCATCGCGCCAGCAACCCGGAGGAAGCCAGCTTGTCCGCCTTCGAGCTGAACGAGGATCAGCGTCAGGTGCAGGAGCTCGTGCGCCGCGTCGCGCGCGAGCGGGTGGCGCCGCGCGCCGACGAGATCGACCGCAGCGGCGAGTATCCGCAGGACATGTTCGACCTGCTGAAGGAGCTGGGCCTGTTCGCCCTGCCCTTCTCGAAGGAGTTCGGCGGCAGCGAGAGCCTGCTCTCCGCCTGCATCGCGATCGAGGAGCTCGGCCGCGTCTGCTACAACACCGCCTATCTGCTGATGGTGCAGTGGGCGCCGTTCAGCGCGATCGAGGCGGCCGGGACGCCGGAGCAGAAGCGTCGCTATCTCACCGGTCTCGCAAACGGAGACCTGCGGGCCGCCTTCTCCCTCACCGAGCCGCAGAGCGGCTCCGACGTGGCCCGCATCCGCACCCGCGCCGAGAAATGCGACGGCGGCTATCGCCTCAACGGCGGCAAGATCTGGTGCACGAACGCCTCGCTCGCCGATTTCGTCACCGTCGCCGCCCGGACCGGTACCGACGACCGGCCCGGCAGCCTCAACTTCTTCATCGTCGAGCGCGGGATGAAGGGATTCACCGTCGGCCGCAAGGAAGACAAGATGGGTGCCCGCGGCGTGCCGAGCCACGTCCTCCATTTCGACGACGTCTTCGTCCCGGAAGAGAATCGCCTGGGCGAGGAAGGCCGCGGCTTCCGCAGCGTCATGGAGGCCCTGAACAAATCGCGCCCGCTGATCGGCGCGCGCGGCGTCGGCCTCGCCCAGGGCGCGATCGACCATTCGCTCGCCTTCGTGCGCGACCGCCAGGCGTTCGGGCAGCGCGTCGCCGACTATCAGGGCATCCGCTGGATGCTGGCCGACATGGCGATCCAGACCGAGGCGGCGCGGATGCTGGTCTACAAGGCCGCCGCCGCGGCGGACGCCGGCGTCGCCGGCAAGGAGCTCGCCACCCTCGCCGCCATCGCCAAATGCCATTCCAGCGACACGGCGATGAAGGTTGCGACCGACGCGGTGCAGCTCTTCGGCGCCTCGGGCATCTCGAACGAGTATCCGATCAACCGCTATTTCCGCGACGCCAAGGTGCTGCAGATCGTCGAAGGGACGAACCAGATCCAGCGCAACATCATCTCGCGCAACATGATCCAGGCCGCCGACGAGGCGTAGGAGCTTCCGGGAAGCCCTACGCCCCGAGGTGCGTCAGCGCCCCGTGAAGGTGGGCTTCCGCTTCGCGAGGAACGCCCGCACGCCTTCCTCGTGGTCGTCGGTCGCCATGCTGTCGGCGATCAGCTCCCCTTCCATCTGCAGGTGCGACTCGATCGAGTTGGTGAGCGAGGCGTTGAAGAGCTTCTTCGCGTTGCCGTAGGCGTGGGTCGGACCGGCAGCGAGACGCTTCGCCAGCTTTTCGGTCTCGGCCTCGAGCTCGGCGCGCGGCACGACCCAGTTGACGAGGCCGAGGTCGCGGGCGCGGTTCGCATCGAAGCGGTCGCCGAGGAAGGCGAGCTCGAACTGCTGCTTCATGCCCATGCTGCGCGCGACGAAGTAGGATGAGCCCCCATCCGGGCTGGCGCCGATATGGCAATAGGCGAGCGTGAAGATCGCGTCGTCGGCGGCGATCGCGAGGTCGCAGGCGCCGACAAGGCCGACGCCGAAGCCGGCCACCGCGCCCTGGATGCTGGCCACTACCGGCTTGCCCATGCGCCGGATCGCGAAGATGCCGAGATGCAGGTAATGAATGCCCTCCATCACCGCGCGACGGCGCTCGTCCCGTTCCAGCTCGAGGCGCTTTTCCATGTAGCGGATATCGCCCCCCGCCATGAAATGATCGCCGGCGGCGCGGATGACGACGCAGCGCGCCGCGTCATCGGTCTCGACGCGGCAGATCGCTTCGGTGAAGGCGGGCCGCATCTCCGGCGAGAGGACGTTGAGGGTCTGCGGCCGGTTCAGGGTGATGATCGCGATCCCGTCGCGAATCTCGGTCAGTACGGCGTCGCTCATGGCGTTCTCGGCTCCCGGATTGGTACAGTGCGCCAGAATAGAGCCGCCGCCTCGCACGCGGCAAATTGATAGTTCAATTTTGAAACGCACGTGGGATATTCTCCCGTTTCGAATTCGGGGAGACGGCAAGTGATCCGATTGCCCATCGTCGTTCTGATTGCCGGCTTCCTGATCCTCGCGATCGGAAACGGCTCGCGATTCTCGCAGGGCCTGTTCCTGGCGCCGATGACCGGCGATCTCGGCTGGTCGTTCCAGGTCTTCTCGCTGGCGATCGCGATCCAGCATTTCCTGACCGGGCTGTTCCAGCCGTTCGCCGGCATGGTGGCGGACCGCTTCGGCACGGCACGCGTGATCGCCGGCGGCATGCTCGTCTATGCGCTCGGCCTCGTCTGGATGGCGAACGTCGAGGCGCCGATCGAGCTCTATCTCGGCTCGGCCGTGCTGATCGCGCTCGGGCTCAGCGGTGCCGGCATTGCGATCGTCCTCGCCGCGGTGGCGCGGGCGTTCCCGGCCGAGCGGCGGAGCTTCGTCCTCGGCATCACGACGGCGGGCGCTTCCGCCGGCCAGTTCGCCTTCTCGCCGCTCTCGCAGGCGCTGATCGGCTGGCAGTCCTGGTCGGGCGCGCTGCTGATCATCGCTGCCATCGCCGCATTCGCCGCGTTGCTCGCGGTCGCGCTGCGGACGCCGGCCGGCTCCGGCGACGGCGTGGCCGCGTTCGAGCAGACGGTGGCGCAGGCGGTGGGCGAGGCGGCCCGGCACAGCGGCTTCGTCTATCTCGCCCTCGGCTTCTTCGTCTGCGGCTTCCACGTGACGCTGGTGATGACCCACCTGCCGGCGTTCGCGGTGATCTGCGGCCTCTCGCCCATGGTGGGCGCGACCGCCTTGTCCCTGATCGGCCTCTTCAACATCATCGGCACGAACGTGGCCGGCTGGCTCGGCGACCGCTATCGCAAGAAGTACCTGCTGAGCGGCCTCTACTTCACGCGCGCCGTGGTCTTCTCGCTCTACCTCGTCTTTCCGGTGACGGAGACCTCCACCCTTCTCTTCGCGGGGTCGATGGGGCTGCTATGGCTCAGCACGGTGCCCCTGACCAGCTCGCTGATCGGCCAGATCTTCGGCATCCGCTATCTCGGCACCCTGTTCGGGCTCGTCTTCTTCAGCCATCAGGTCGGGGCCTTTTTCGGCGCCTGGCTCGGCGGGTTCGTCTACGACACGACCGGCTCCTACGACCCGATGTGGTACGCGGCGATCGGCCTCGGCCTGTTCGCGGCGGTCGTGCATTGGCCGATCGCGGACGAGCCGATCCGCCGTCCGGCGCCCGTGGCAGCCTGAAGGAGGGGCGGCGCAGGCACTTTCATCGCTCCTCGCCGAAACGATGAAATTTTTTTCGGCGTGCCGGAACTCTGCATAACCGCGAGGGTTCCAAAGGTGCACGATTTGACGGGGTCGATCGTGATTCCCCCTCAGTGAGGCCCCGTACCACCGACTCCCTTCCGACTTGAGGGCCGCCGTCAGGCGGCCCCTTTTTTTGCCGGCAGCGGTCTGCGGAAGACGTTCCCGGGAGTGATGCCGGAACAGGTTGCTGGCGTGGCCGTTTTCTTTCGACGACAGCAGGAGGCAGGAGGCGATGACAGATCCGAATCCCTATCCGCACGAGCACGCCCCGCACCGGACCGAGGAGGAGGCTCGCCAGGGCCGCACGCCGGGGATTGTCCGCTACGTGCTCGGCATCTCCCTCGGTCTCGTGATCCTCGGAATGGTGATCGTCTACCTCTTCTTCTGACGCCGGCTGCCGCCGCACGTCCGCGCTCTCATCGAGAAGCTCAGCGCCCATCCGCACCGGAGCGAGGGTCGAGCGCGTCCTGGAGGCCGTCGCCGAGAAAGTTGAGCGCGATCACCGTCAGGAAGATCAGCAGACCGGGGTAGACGGCGAGCGACGGCGCTTCCCAGATCAGCTCCTGCGCGTTCGTCAGCATGTTGCCCCAGCTCGCGATCGGGGGCTGGATGCCGAGGCCGAGAAAGCTCAGCACAGACTCGAACAGGATCACGTTCCCCGCCGACAGAGTAGTCGCGACGATCACCGGCGAGGCAACGTTGGGCAGGATATGCGTCGCCATGATCCGTCCGGGGCCGGAGCCGAGCGCCCGGGCCGCTCGCACGAACTCGCGCTCGCGCACGGTGAGCGTCGAGCCCCGCACCAGCCGGGCTACCGTCGTCCACCCGACCAGGGCGACGATGGCGATGACGCGGTAGAGACTGAGATATTCGGATCGCGCGATCGCTTCGGGCACGCCCAGTTTCGCCGGATCCACCGCAGCGAGCACGATCAGGAGCGGGAGCAGCGGCAGGGCGATCACCGTGTCGGTCGTCCGCATCAGCAAGGCGTCGAACCGGCCGCCGTAATAGCCGGCGATCAGGCCGACGAACGTACCGATCACCGCCGAAGCCAGCGCAGCCGTCAGTCCGACGAAGAGCGAGACGCGCGCACCATCCAGCAGCCGCGCGAGTACGTCGCGGCCGAGATCGTCCGTGCCGAGGGGATGGGCGGGCGAAGGCGGCTCCAGGCGCGCGAGCAGGTCGACGGCGTTCGGATCGACGCCGAGCACCGACTGCAGCTGCGGCGCCAGGATGGCGGCGGCGGTCAGGAGCGCCAACAATGCGGCACTCGCGAGCGCGAGGCGATGTCGACGGAAGCGCCGCCACGCGAGCTGCCACGGCCCCATCCCGTCTCAGCCCCGGTCGCGGACGGCCGCGAAGGTCACGCGCGGGTCGAGGGCGGCATAGCCGATGTCGGCGCCGAGATTGCAGACGAGCGTGACCAGCGTCGCGAACAGGAGACCGACCAGGGCCAGGTTGTAGTCGTTGCCCATGATCGCGTCGAACAGCAGCTTCCCCATGCCGGGATAGGCGAACATGATCTCGGTGATCAGCGCGCCCGAGAAGAGAGCGCCCACATCCAGCGCCAGGATGGTGATGACGGGGACCAGCGCGTTCGGCAGCGCGTGATTCAGCACGAGACGGGCGCGCCCGACACCCTTGGCGGCGGCGGTGCGGACGAAGTCCTGGCGGAGCGTCTCGCGCATCGAAGCGCGCACATAGCGCGTGACGCCGCCGGCGCTGAGGAGGCCGAGCGTGGCCACCGGCATCGCCAGGTGCCGCAACCGGTCCCAGAAGCTCGGATCCGGCGCCGTCGAGACCGCGCTCGCCGGCAGGATGCCGAGGATGACGGAGAACAGCGTGATCAGCATCAGCGCCAGCCAGAAGGGCGGCACCGAAATCCCGGCGAAGCAGGCGAGGTTGACGAGATAGTCGACCCACGATGCGGGCCGCAGGGCCGCGAAGATGCCGGCCGGGAGCGAGATCGCGACCGAGAGCAGGAAGGCCGCGCCCATGAGCACCACGGTGTTGCCGAGCGCCGGCAGGAGCACGTCGAGGACGGGGCGCGCGTGCAGACGCGAATAGCCGAGATCGCCGCCGAGCGCCTGGCTCAGCCACAGCCAGTAACGTTCCAGAAGCGGTCGATCGAGCCCGTGGAGCGCCTTCAGCCGCTCGGCGTCCGCAGGCGTCAGATCGGGATTGGCGCTGATCATCAGGTCGATCGGATCGCCCGGCATCAGGCCGATCAGCACGTAGACGAGCAGCGACATGAGCAGAAGGATCGTCGCCATCTGCATGAGCCGCCCCGCCATGAACCGGATCATGTCGCCGCCAGCCTCATTGCGGGAGATCCATGCGGTCCCGCGATTCGACCCGCACGAGCGGAGGGTGCCGCTGGATCGTCACGGCGCCCCGCGCCTCGCGATGACGTGCTTTGGCCATGTTCATGAGGAGGCGTCTGCACCGCCAGCGGTCGGGCTCGACAGACGAAGCCGGCGCTACTCGACATGCCATTGTTCGACCCAGAGGGTCGAGGGATATTGATGACCGGTCGGCTCGACGCCCTTAAGCCATTTCGGCAGAACATAGGGGTTGGCGCGGAAATAGAGCGGCAGCACCGGCAGTTCCTCGACATAGATGCGCTGCAGCTCGTGCCAGAGGGTCTCGCGTTCCTCCCGGTCGAGCTCGACCTCGATCCGGTCGATCAGGTCGTCGACCTGGGCGTTGGCGAAGCCGGGATAGTTCTGGCCGGCCCAGTTGTTCTCCGCCGTCGGGATCATCGTCGAATGCTGCGTCGTGCGCGGCACGTTTTCGGGGGAGGAGATCCAGGCGAACATGGCCATTGCCGGGAACTGCCGCTTCGAGACTGTCTCGCCGAAGAAGACGCGCGCCGGCTGGTTGCGGATGCGCACGTCGATACCGGCCTGCTTCCACTGCGCCTGCAGGACCTGCTGCACCAGCTCGCGCGAGCGGTTGCCGGCGGTCGTCATGATCTCGAGCCTCAGCGGCTCGCCGGCCGCGTTGTGGCGGATGCCGCCGCGCACTTCCGACCAGCCGGCCTCGTCGAGCAGCGCGGCCGCCCTGTCTGGATCGTGTGCGTATGTCTGCAGGTCTTCGGCATGTACCCAGTCGAGCGGGCTGACGAAGCCGTGCGCGACCGGTTGCTTGCCGGCGAAGAGCTTGTTGCTCAAGGTTTCGCGGTCGAGCGCATGGAGGAGCGCCTTGCGCACGCGCTTGTCCGCCAGGATCGGATTGTCGAGGTTGAGGTCGATGTGCTCGTAAATCAGGCCGGCGTCGTAGACGAAGTCGAAGTCCGCGCCGCGCCGTCCCTCCAGCGACAGCGCCTGGTCGAGCGTCAGGCCGAGCTCGCCGGCGATATAGTCGATCGAGCCGGAGAGCAGGTTCGCCTCCAGCGCTGCGGTGTTCTCGACGACGCGGACGACGATGCGCCGGAAATGCGGGTCCTCGCCCCACCAGCTCTCGTTGGGCACGAGCACGATGTGCGAGCCGGACACGACCTCCGACACGCGGTAGGGGCCGAAATACAGGCCGGCGTTAGTGGTGTCGGTGTCGTAACGGGTGCGGTTGCGGTACTCCGCCGGTTCCTCGAAGGCGGCGCGCTCGAGGTGCGCGGGCAGGAGGTTGAAGTCGTTGATCGCATTGTATTCGAAGGTGACACGGTCGAGATGCATCGTGAACGTCTTTTCGTCGACCGCCTCGATGTCGAGGATGCGCCGGTAGAGCTCGGCGTTGGAGACGCCGCTCTTCGGGTGACGGCCGACCTCCCACGTGAACAGCACGTCGTCGGTCGTGATCGGCGTGCCATCGCCCCAGACGGCGCCGG
>JAJUGE010000108.1 GCA_029268305.1 Alphaproteobacteria bacterium | reverse complement strand
GAATAGCGCTCCCGCGCCTCTGCGGCAGCGTACGGGTAGACTTGCTCCAGGTACCCGACCACCGATTCGATGGAGCTGCCGAGCGCGTAGAGATCGAGGCCGTGGAACGAGACCCGTCGATCCGGCGGAAGAGCGGCATTGTGCTCCCGCAGCCACTCGACGAAGTCGAGCACTTCCTCGTTCCGCCACATCCAGGTAGGAAACCGCGTGAATGCCGGCTCCCGCCACGGCACTCCTGAGCGGTGGCGGACATATCGGTCTATCCGCGACGCGTCCGGCCAATCGGCTTCCACCGCAACGATGGTCACCCCGTGCTCTTCGATCAGTCTGCGGGTGATCGCGGCGCGTGCGCGATAGAACTCCGACGTGCCGTGCGTGGCCTCGCCGAGAGCGACGACCGCGGCATTGCCGAGCCGATCGAAATGCGCCGCGAACTCGGGCGTTCCGATCGGTGGCAGCGGCTCGACGGCTTCCCGAAGCGCCGCCACCAGCGCTGGGTCGGAAACCTGGTCGTCTCCGCTATCCCGTCTGTTCGTCAGAGCCATCGCCGTCGCACGCCCATCAGAGAGATGCCCGCCGCGTTCAAGTGGCAATTTCCGTCGGTTCGATCGAGACGACACGCCAGACCTGCTCACCGCGGGGCAGTGCGACGGTACGTTCCTCGCCAACCGCTGCGCCCATGAAAGGCGCGATGATCGGCGCGGCATGCGAGATTTCCCGATCGTCCCGGCGATCGAGGACCAGATAGCTGCTGACGAGGAAGCGGCGGCGACGCTTCTTGGCGTCCTCCAACTCGACGAGCGTTCCGACTCCTACCCGGTCTCTCGGCACTTCCGTCACGATCTCGGCCTCGGACGCGAGCGCCTCGAACTCTTCGCTGCGATGCCCGAGCATCTCCTCCTGGCGCAGTCCCTCCTCGTAACCGAAATTGTCGTGCCAGGTCTCGGCGCCCTGGGAGGCCCAGATCCCCATCTCGCTCCCCACCCGCAGCATCTCGTCGCCGAGCTCGCCGATCTTGCGCTCCAGGCGTTCGAAATCCTTCCGCAGAAAGAGATACCGTGCCGGCATCGCGCTACGCCGCCAGTACGAGTGCCGCGAGCACGATCGCAGCGACGACACCGCCGCCGGCGATCAGCGCCACGCGCCCGGTTCTCTTCCCTTCCGACGAAAGCGAATGCGCGCGGACCGGAGGCGGCTCCGCGCTCGCCGGATGCGCCGGCCCGGCGTCAGGTTGCCCCGGCATGCCGGCCGCCTCATCGTCCGCGCCGAGGGGAGCCGCTGCCGGGTCGGCCGCAGGCACCTTCTCGCCGGTGCGGCCGCTGTCGATATCGTCCCGAAGCTGCTCCATCGTCTTCGGCTTCGTCTCTCGCTCGCTCACCGGTCATCCTCCCATAGCAGTTGTCGGCTGCCGGGCGATTCCTCGCGCCCGATCGACGCCTTGAGGGAACCCGCTCCGGTCGCTGTAGTCGCGAGGCGGCGGCCGCTCGCGTTCCCGACTCAACTCGCGAGTGCAGAGGAGATCGACGAGCATGACGGCGGTGACCGCGCCGACGGCGATCGCCGCCGCCTCCCGCCGCGGATTCGATTCGTCCAGCGCCGGCGCCAGCGTGGCGAGGTCCAGCGCGTCGCCGGCGACGCGGCTCCAGACCCAGGGGCTCGGATCCCGCGCGGCCAGGATGGCCATGCCCGACGCGACCTCGCGGACCCCGTATGTCTGGAGCAGCCGCTCGCGTCCTTGCATCCCCAGCATCGACGCGAGCGAGCGCGGGGCAAGCAACTCGGCAGCACCGAGACCGATCGAAAACCAGCCGAGCGCACGAGCGAGGGCGGTGCCGGTTCCGTTCCTGTAGGTCATGGCACTTGTCCTCAGGGCTTGAGCACGACTTTCACGCAGCCGTCGTGCTTGTCGCGGAAGATGTCGTAATACTCCGGCCCATGCTCGAGCGGCACAGTGTGGGTGATGACGAAGCTCGGATCGATCTGTCCCTCCTCGATGCGCCGCAGGAGGTCGTCGACCCAGCGGTTGACGTGGGTCTGTCCCATGCGGAACGTCAGACCCTTGTTCATCGCCGCGCCGAACGGGATCTTATCGACGACGCCGCCATAGACGCCCGGTATGGAAACGATCCCGCCCGGCCGGCAGACATAGATCATCTCTCGCAGCACGTGCGGGCGATCGGTTTCCATCATCATCGCCTGCTTGGCGCGGTCGTACATCGAATCGATCGAGCGGCCCGCATGGGCTTCCAGCCCGACGGCATCGATGCACTTCTCGGGGCCCTTGCCGGCCGTGAGATCTTCAAGCCGCTCGAGGACACTTTCCTCGTCGAAGTCGATCGTGATCGCGCCGCCGGCCCGGGCCATCGAGAGGCGCTCGGGCACGTTGTCGATGACGATGACCTGCTTCGCCCCGAGCATGAGCGCGCTGCGAGCGCAGAACTGACCGACCGGCCCCGCTCCCCAGACGGCGACGATGTCGGTCGGCTCTATCTCGCAATGCACGGCCGCCTGCCAGCCCGTGGGCAGAATGTCGCCCAGGAAGAGGACCTGTTCGTCCGTCAGCCCATCCGGCACCTTGACCGGCCCCACGTCTGCGAAGGGGACACGCACATATTCCGCCTGCCCACCGGCGTACCCGCCGGTCAGGTGGGTGTAGCCGAAGAGGCCGGCGGTGGAATGGCCGAACATCTTGGCCGCCATTTCGGCGTTGCGGTTCGTCCGCTCGCAGACGGAGAAGTTGCCGCGGCGGCACTGGTCGCACTCGCCGCAGACGATGGTGAAAGGCACAACCACCCGGTCGCCGACCTTCAGCTTGCGGTTCTCGCGGCCGACCTCGACCACCTCGCCCATGAACTCATGGCCGATGATGTCGCCGTTCATCATACCGGGCATGAACCCGTCATAGAGATGAAGGTCTGAGCCGCAAATCGCGCAGCTCGACACTTTCACGATCGCGTCCCGAGGATGTTCGATCTCGGGATCCGGAACGGTGTCGTAGCGAATATCATGCTTGCCGTGGTAGCAGAGCGCCCGCATCAATCTCTCCCGCTCGCGTGCCGAACGAAGCTTTCGCCCTTAACCCGGCCTTCCCGAAATGGTTGCTACTCGGCCGAAAAAAGAGCCGACGGGAGAGCCCTTCGGGCGGGATCCACTATGGCAGGCGAACTAGACGACCCGAGTCGTCTCCCCTGCATCTAGGTTCTGCTGGCCGACTGCGGGCGCCACCGATGCGCCGGCTGATCGGAACCACGATATCGTCCGTGCCAGTCCCTGATCGAGGCTCGTCTGCGGCTCCCAGCCGAGCAACTCCTTCGCGCGAGAGATGTCCGGCCGCCGGCGCTTCGGATCGTCGAGCGGCAGCGGTTTGTAGACGATCTCGGAGCGGGAGCCTGTCAGCCGAACCACCGACTGAACCAGATCGGCAATCGAGCGTTCGTCCGGATTTCCGAGGTTCACCGGGCCGGCGGCATAATCCTGAACCATCATCAGCCGGAACAAGCCTTCGATCAGATCGTCGACATAGCAGAACGAACGCGTCTGCTCGCCGTCGCCGTAAATCGTGATCGGCTCGCCCGAAATAGCCTGGGAAACCACGTTGGAGATGATGCGACCGTCGTCGACCCGCATGCAGGGGCCATAAGTGTTGAAAATCCGCGCCACTCTGATCGGCAGGCCGCGTCTGCGGCTGAAGTCGAAGCACAATGTCTCGGCACAACGCTTGCCCTCATCGTAGCACGCGCGCACGCCGATGGGATTGACGTGGCCCCAGTAGCTCTCCCGCTGCGGATGCTCCTTGGGATCGCCATAGACTTCACTGGTCGAGGCTTGCAGAAAGCGGACCTTGCGTAGCGACGCGAACTCCAGGAGCGCCAATGTCCCCAATACGCTCGTCTTCACCGTCTCGATCGGGTCCCGCTGATAGTGGGGCGGAGACGCCGGACAGGCGAGGTTGTACACCTCGTGCACGTTCAGACTGGGCGGCAACGGTTGGATGACGTCCTGCTCGATCAGCTCGAAATGCGGATCCCGCTCGAGCGAGCGCAGGTTCTCCATGCGCCCCGTCATGAAGTTGTCGAGACAATATACGGCGTAGCCTTCGGCCAGGAGGCGGGAGCACAGATGCGAGCCCAGAAATCCGGCGCCGCCTGCCACGACCGCGCGAGGCCTGCCATTCAGCTTCATGATTGTCGATTCTCCTGGGCGGAAAGACGATCCGCGCGACGGTGCCCGACCGCGACGCGGTACTCCCAATCCGACTTCACCACCTCACAGCCGACGCGGCGGCCCGCAGGCAAGCCGACGAACCCGGCCAATATCGCGACGCCCCCCTCTGCGGCGCGCGGCAACGGCTTTAGCTTCACATTCGTCTCCACGCCCATCAGGCCGGAGCCTTCCGTTCGCCGGCGGCTGGCGGACCCTTTCTCGTAAGCCCGCCGATAAGCCGCTCCAACTCGCGCGCGCGCTTCTCTCCGGAGTGTTCGGCGAGAACACGCCGTCTCGCGCGGCGGCCGATCCGAAACCGGTCCGCCTCCTTCATCTGCGTGATCAGCGCCTTGACGTCTTCGCAGTCGCTAGCCGTCAGGATCTCTTCACCCGGCCGGAAGAACGATTCGAGCCCCGGCCACTCGTCACTGATGACGGGCACCCCGCATGCGGCCGCCTCGAACAACCGCACGCTCGGCGAATAGCCGGCGGTCGTCATGTCGGAGCGGGTGATGTTGAGCGTGAACCGGCTCGCGCTGTAGAACTCCTTGTGCTCGGCTGGCGCCAAGTGCTCGATGCGCTCGACGTTGGCCGGCCACCTGATCGACTTGTCATATTGAGGACCGGCGACCACGAACCGGTGCCGCGGGCATTGCTCGGCCACCTCGATCAGTAGCCGCTCCAGCTTCGGCTGCCGATCTGCACTGTAGGTGCCGAGATAACTGAGGTCCCAGCGGGCTCCCACCATCAGCTCGGGGCGGTGCTTCTCGGGATCGACGCTGCAGTAGAGCGGCGCTGCCCGGCGGGCCCCACATTCGCGCTCCAGGCGTTCGAGGACGGGACCGCCGCTGAACGAGAGGTAGATGTCGAACCCGGCGACGAGGTCCGGGGTGATGTATTCGAAGTCACCCCGCGCCAGCTTCGCCATCGTCACCGGCGTGTCGATGTCGTAGTAAAGCGTGGGGCCTGTCGCTGTCTCCTGCACCCACTGCGCAACCGAGACGCCTTCGGGCACGTAGGAGCCGACGATCACGGCGTCGGCGTCGCGAACGCGCGCGCCGAAACGTTGCTGGAGATCTTCAACGCTCCTATAGAGGTGCAGCGTGCAGAAGTCCGGCTTCGGAAGATCCCGGTTCGCCGCATACCAGGGAACATCGCGCTCGAGGAAGGTGACGCGGTGCCCGCGTGCATGCACTCCCTTGAGGAGAGCACGGTAGGTGGTGGCATGACCGTTGCCCCACGCCGAGCTGAGCGCGAGGCCGATCACGACCAGATTCAACGGGCGCGGAGGCATCAGGAGGCCACCCTCCTTTCCAGCTTCGCGCTCCGGGCAGTCGAGAGCAGGCGATCGACCTGCTGCGCACGGCGCTCATAAGTGTGCTCGGAGCGGATGCGCGCCAGCGCCTGCTGACCGATGCGGGTCGCGCGCCCGCGGTCCAAAGCGCGAAGGTGTTCCGCCACGTCGTTTCCGTCGCGAGCGACCAGCACTTCCTCGTCGGGCTTCAGGAACAGCTCGATCCCCTGCCACTGATCCGTGATCAGACAACCGCCCGCGCCCGCCACCTCGAAGAGGCGCGTCGGCGGGGACCATCCGTTCCGCGCCATGCTTTCGCGCGTGACGTTGAGCACCGCCAGAGCAGTGGCGTTGAGGGGGTTATGGTCGCGGGTCGAGACATGGCCGAGGAGGCGGATGGAGGACGGCAGCTCCCGATCTTCCCAGCCGCTTCCGCCGAGGAGAAACCGCTGCTCCGCCAGCGCGGCGGCGGGATTCAGGAAGAATTCCTCCACCCTGGCTTCCCGATCCGGCAGGCGATTGCCGACGAAGGCCAAGTCGCACTCGAATCGGGGGTCGGGCGGCACGGGAAAGTGCTCTTCCGGATCGAGAGCGTTGTAGACGGGCTCGCAATAGCGCACGCCGAGCCCGGTGAACTTATCGATCACCGGCTGCCCGCCGCCATATGTCAGCACCATGTCGTAACGCGGCAAAAGCTGTCGGAGCGGATCGTTCGGGTCCATTGCCAGGCGATCCAGCGTCGCCGGCGCGTCCACGTCCCAATAGACGACCAGAGCGCGAGGGTCGGCACGCTCCAGAACCATGCGCTCGAGCTCGGCATCAAAGACGCCGACACCGCTCGCCTTCACCACGACGTCCGCGCCTCGCGCCAGGTCGAGCGCTCCCGCGAGACCCGCATCGTCCGCGCTCCAGACGTGGACGTTTGCCCAGGATGGCGGGTTGATGTCCCGGTTCTCCTGTCTGCCGTACGCGTCCGGCTCGCAGAAGACGATCTCGTGACCGCGCGCGGCCATGGATCTCAGCAAACCTCGATAGTAGGTCGCAGCTCCATTCCAGTAGGAGGAGAGGATGCTGGATCCGTAGAAGACGATCTTCATGCGACCACCCTTCTCGGCTCGGATGCGGCCACGCCGAGGGTCTCGCAGATACTCAGGAGCTCACGCGCCCTGTGGTCGCAGGTGTGCCGCTTCAGGATGGTCTCACGCCCGTGCCGCGACAGGCTTTCCCGAAGGTCCGGGTCGGCGACCAGCTCGGAGAGGCGATGCTTCATTTCCAGCCCGTCTTTGGCGAACAGGAAGTCGGTGCCGGCACGAAACAGGCCCTCGGAATCGCGCCAAGGTGCGGATACGAGCGGTATGCCGCAGGCAAGCGCCTCGAAGACGCGAATGGTCGGAATTCCTGGCAGCCGCTCGGCGTAATAGCGGCGCGGGACGTGCACCGTGAGCCGGTGCCGCGCGAATGCGTCGGGTACTTCGGCATTCGCGATCCAGCCCCCGTAGCGAATACCGGCTGACCGCAGCTCTTCCAGTGCCTGCGCGGGATAACGCACGCCATGCACGCGTGCGCCGAGACGGAGGTCGGCCACGGGCTCGATCAGGAATTCGCGCAGCTCCTGGCCGCGTTCGTCATCGCCCCAGTTACCGATCCAGATCAGATCGCCGACTCGTTCGACGCCGGAGATCGGGTGGAAGAGATCGGTGTCCGCCGCCTCGTGCCAGGTCCAGACGCGATCCGCCCAGCCGCGCGCCGCATAGATCTCCCGGATCGCCTCACCGAACGCGAGCACGCCGTCGTAAGCCTCCAGGTCGAAAGCATCGAGCCCGGCGGGATCGCTTACGGCCCGGTGGTGCGTGTCGTGGAACAGCAGTCGGAAGCGGCCTCCCCCCGCGCGCGCCCGCCCGAGCGCCCCCACCAGCCAAGGTTCGTTCCACTCATGAACGAGCACGACATCGGCGCCGTCGACGGCGGCGTCGATGTTCACATCCTGAGAATAGGTTCTGCTCGTCAGCGTCGGGAAACGGGCTGCGAACGAGCGTTCGGCGGTCTGACCTCGCTCCGATCGCAGATTGCTGATGCTCCAGCCATCGTTCGGCTCGAAAGCCGTCACTTCATGGCCGAGACGCTGCAGCGCCTTCAGGACGCCGCGCTGGAAATGCGCGTTGCCGTGGTTCCAGTCGGACACCAGAGAGTGCGTGAAGTAGACGAAGCGCATCCGGATTACGCCTCCGCCACCGCCGCGGCCAGATCCGCCGTGATGCACTCCCGATATACGGCGAGCGTCCGGCCGACCATCCGCTCCGCGGAGTACCGGCGCGCGCGTTGGAAGGCGTCGATCCCGAGCCGCTCTGCGCGAGCAGGGTCGTCGGCCAACTCGTCGATCGTCCGGGCAAACGCGCTCGGATCGTCCGGGGGCACGAAGACGGCGACCCCATCCCAGAGCTCACGGAATGTGGGGATGTCGCTGAGGACGAGGGCGCACCGGCGCTGTGCCGCTTCGAGCACCCCGAGCCCGAATGGTTCGTAACGGCTGGCGGAGACGAAGACGGCTGCCTCCGCCATCAATGTGTGCAACTCCGCCTCGGGAAGGCTGCCGCAGGAGCGTGCGGCGCGGACGCGAACGCCCTGCCCAGCCGGACCCGTCAAGGACCCAGCCAACACGAGCGGCGTTTCCATCCGCGCGGCGGCGGCGTCGAGGGTATCGACCCCCTTGGCCTCGTCCCAGAACCTGCCGGCCGCCACTGCAAAGGGCTGCTTGCCTCTCGCATGCGACGACGGAGGCGGAGTCCTGCCGTTGTGCACGATTCGAAGCCGCGGCAACGGGCCATAGAGATCCTGAAGCCCCTCGGCGAATGCGGCGGTGGGCGCAATGACCCGATCCGCGGCAGTGAGCCCACGGAGCGCTACTTCACGATGCCAATGCCATTCCCGGGGCAGCGGCTCACGGCGCATCGTCGCCCACCATGAAGGCAGGCAGGAATGCATCGTCGAGACCACCGGCACCGGCCAGTCGAAGGCTGCGAGCGAAACCCCGGACAGATGAAGGAGATCGGGTGAGAAGCCGCTCAAATAGCAGGACAGGCCGTCCGCCGCCTCGCGCAACGCTTCCTCTTCATTTGCCATCCAATCCAGCGGCACATCGAGGTGGCGAAGCTCGACGCCGTCGATGCGGTCCACTTCACGCCGACGGTCATCGCCGGGACCCGGCCCCATCGTCACGATCTGCACCGCAGCACCCGCCGCCGCGCAACCTGCAGCCAGCTCGAGCGTGTACTGCCAAACGCCTCCGACCGTGTCGGTCGTCATCACGATCCGCTGCGGTGTCGGCATCGCGCGCAACTCACTCATATCCGCTCGAGCTCCGGCAACGGCAGAGGGGCGTCGTCCTGGATGTCGCTGAAGTCCCGGAACTGTCGGAGGTAGTGCTCGTGCGCCCGCTCCCACGCCCGCTCGTCCGGGGCTCCCCAGAGCTTCCGATAGTCCGGCGCACCGGGGTAGGGAAAGAGCGGCACGGGATCGTTGGCCCAGATGCCCGCATCCCGAAGACGCTCTCGCCAGTCGACGACGGCCCGATCGTCGTCCGCCGGTGTCTCGATCAGGTTCGCCTGCACGAACGGCACGTGTCGCCTCGCGAGCAACAGTCGCTCGGTCAACTCGTCCGTGGACATTCGGCAGTTCTTGTCGAGCGCCTCCCGGCCTTCCGGCGTCAGGCTCTCGACGCCCGCCTCGATCGAAACGCAACCCGCCTCGCCGAGGAGCTCGATCATCGCGGGTTTCCACAGATCGATCCGGGTCTGGACGCCGAACTCCACCGGTCGCTCGACCAGCGCTTCAAGCAGCGGCCGCTGCGGGAGGAAGATCTCGTCGACGAAATAGCGGTAGGTCGCCCCCTGCGCGATCAGCGCGTCCACCTCTTCCAGAATCAGCGGCAGCTGCCGCCGGCGATAGGCGTCGCGAAAATCGATCTTGGCGCAGAAGGAGCAATGATAGGGGCAGCCGCGCGATGCTTCGACCTCCGCCCCTGGCCCCGCGGGCTCCCGGTCGAACCGATGGTGATGGTGATGGTGACCCCGCACCCAATGCTGTGGCCACCGGAGCGGCGCGGCATCGACAAAGCGGGCAGCCTGCGGCCCGCCTTGTACCTTCACCGCCTCGCCGTCACGACGGGCGATGCCTGAAACCAGGTCGATGGGCGTGCCGTCGGCGATCACCGCCACCACTTCCTCGCACTCGCCCCGCACGACGACGTCGCAGTCTAGCTTGGCGAGCGCCGCCTCGGGCGTCGTGGATCCGTGCGGCCCGACGACGACCCGGAGGCCACCGTCCTGCCCTAACGCCCGCAAGAGCGACGCCGGAACCCGCAGTTCAGGTTGTGCACACCGCCAGAAGAGATAGGTCGGGGCGGTGGTGATCACGGTCATGTCGGGCGCAAAATCCGCCGCCGCCTCGACCAATCCCGTCTCGGTCAGGTCATCGAGGTGCCCATCCAGGAGCAAAACTTCGTGCCCGCCGGCGCGGAGCAGATTGCTGCAGTAGCCCAACTCTAGCGGCAGGTGCGGCTCGCGGCAGCCGAAATAGATGCTGCCGTCGAACGCCCACCTCGGGTTGATCAGGGCGACGCGCACGCGCTCAGCCTCCCTTCGGTTTCGTGCTCGGTTCGGGGTGCGGCACCGAAGAACTCCGCAGCCCATTCGTGGAGATGCGCGAGCCCGTCGATCCAGGGACGCCGCGGCTGCCAGCCGGTCGCGTCGGCGAACCGGCTCGTATCTGACACGTACCAGACCTGGTCGCCGGGCCGCGTCGGGGCATAGCTCAAGGCCATGCTGCGCCCGGTCAGCCTTTCGATCGCTCCGAGAACCTGGTGAAGGCTCACGGCGTTCTCGGGACCGCCGCCGAGGTTGAAGGCGCGGCCGCTGACCGCATGAATCTCTCGCCAGGCCGCCAGATACGCCTCCACGGCATCTTCGACGTGCAGGACATCGCGCACCTGCCGCCCGTCGCCATAGATCGAGACCGGCGCGCCGCGGAGCGCGGAAATCAGGAAGTGCGCCACCCAACCCTGATCCTCGGTACCGAACTGCCGGGGTCCATAGAGGCAGCTCATGCGGAGCACCGTCGCCGGCAACCCGAACATTCGGGCGTAGTCGAGGACGTACTGATCGGCCGCGCCCTTCGAGCAGCCATAGGGGCTATGCAGATCGAGCGGCCGCGTTTCGTCGATGCCACGGGCCCCGAGCTGCGGATCGGTCGGCATCCACTGCTCGCCCTTCCGGCTGAACTCGATGTCGGCGAGATCGCCGTAGACCTTGTTGGTGCTAGCGAAGAACAAAGGCGGTGGTGCGGGCAGCGACCGAAGCGCCTCGAGCAGGTTCAGCGTGCCGCTCGCGTTCGTATCGAAGTCCTCGCGTGGACGATCGAGGCTGGAGGTCACCGCAACCTGGGCGGCGAAATGGAACACCGCCTCCGCCCCCGCCAGCCGGTCGCGCCAGAGATACGGATCCCGGATGTCCGCGACCTCCACCTGGATGCGTTCGCCATGACGCGCGAGCAGCCATTCCAGGTTTTTCTCGACACCGGGCCGCTTCAGCCCGTCCACGAGGAGTACGCTCCGTCCCTCCCAGGCGAGCCGGTCCGCCAGGTTTGCGCCGAGAAATCCTGCCCCCCCGGTGATGACCACCGGATGATGGTCGGGTTTCACCAGCCGCGGTGCGCCGGCCCACAGTGATTGCAGCCCCCGGAGTGCATCGGCTCCGCCGGCTTCCAGCCCCCGCGCCAGGAGCTTCGGGCGATGTGAAGCGTCGAAAACGCCTAGATGGTAGTGACGCTCGTCGAAATGAAAGCCGTCCTGGCTCGACTCCGCCGGGTGCAGGTCCTGCAGCCCGTACCAGTAGACGCGACCGACCGGGGCTTCCGACACCTCGAGGAAGGCGTCGATCTGGCGTGCTTCGTCATGGCGCCAGGTTGAGTATCCGCACTCCG
>JAJUGE010000107.1 GCA_029268305.1 Alphaproteobacteria bacterium | reverse complement strand
TGGGCGATCGAGGAGGGCTACGTCATCGCCGACTACGAGGACGCGTTCGGGCCGAACTATCTCGGACCGACGGTCGGCTGGCTCAACGACAACATCCACCCGACGGTCGAAGGACCGGTCGCGGTCGCCAAGGCGTTCGCGGCGCCCTGCTGCGCGCGGAGGCGCCGCAATTGGCACAGCCCGACCCACTCGGCTCGAGCAGTGAACGGCGCCGACGCTGCTCGGCTCCTGGGTGGACCTCACCAGCGGCACCTGGGCGCCGGTCGGATATCGCCGGCTGCCCGATGGTCGCGTAGAGCTACGCGGCGCCGTACGGGACGGTCTGGTCGCGACCACTACCGGCGGACGGGTTTTCGAGCCGCCGGCCGACCTCCCGCCCGGCAGGGTCCGCGGTTTTCCTGTCTACTCGGAGGACGCCGCTGGCGCCGCGATTGGGCAGTGTCTCGCCCCACTCCGACGGCTACGTCTGCGCCTGGCGCGGCGCCAACACAAAGTTTGTGCTCGAGGCATCGTCTTCGATCCGCGCGAGCCCGCCTGAGCGATTCGTTTGCCGGGGCCGAGCACGGCAGACTGACCCCTCTGGGGAATCAGCGATGAAGGCGAGCGCGACAGCGAAGCCGTGCGGCTGCGCGTATGGCGGTTCGACCATTCGATCAGCCTCGGCCACATCTTCACCGCCACCATCATCGCCCTCAGCATTGCGGTGCCCCTTCGTCATCTGGGGCAGCACCGTCGAAGCCGCTTCTCCGTATTGCTGACGGTCCACGGCCTGCTCGCGGCGCGCCAGGAGTGTGTCGCCGAGGACCCCAACGAGCGGCTCGACGGCGAGGCGATGTACCGCGCCGAGACCCTCGGCGACATCAAGGCCACCCTCCGCCGGATCGAGGAGAAGGTCGACCGCAAGGCCGACCGGCCCCTCCCCGCTCCCGGCAATCATTAGCGGACAGACCGGCCGGTAATCTGCGCCTCGGGATCTGCCAGCCGCCCGCCGGCGACTACCACCAGTCCTGGCCGCCGACGCTGCCGCCAGTACCTGGTACTGGACGGTCGGGTCGCCGTCTGGAGCGCTGGGAACACCTCACCTGTCAATAGCTACGCCGCAAGGCTCCGGATGGCTCCTTCGCGGATGATCTGCGGCCTCGCCGCGGCTAACGTGGCAGGAAGCCGGGGCGAGGCCACCACGAGTGACCTGCGGTAAGGGGGGAGGCCGCCCAGGGCGAGCACAGGATCGGCGCGCCCCGATGAATGTGAGATTAACCCGCGGCGGTGCCGGTGAGTGCTCGCGGGATGGTTGCGGGAGATCATTGCCACCCTTGGCGTCGCCGTCGGTTCTCTCATAGTCCAGTTTTTGGCACCTGCACCAGCGGCTCGCCGACAAGCCGGACGCGGCCTCGGTGCGGTCGCTGCTCTCGCGAGCAGGTCTGCGGGCTCGAGCGGCGGATCGAGGAGATGGCGCCCGATGTCAAGGCCGGCGCCCAGGCCTCGGCGGCGACTGCGGCCGCCGTCAACGAGCTGCTGAAAGAGCTGCGCCGCCGCTAGCGACTTTTTCCAAGAGGTGAACATGATCCGGATCTCGCAACTCCGGGCGGACGTGATCCGCCCGGCCTGCCGGCTCGTGGGTTGGCACGCCCCCGCCGCCGAGGACCTGCTCGTCGGCACCTTCCTCGCCGAGTCGCTGCTCGCCGGCGACACCTGTCTCCGCCAGCTCGGCGGCGGCCCGGCGCTCGGCATCTTCCAGATGGAGCCGGCGACGCACGACGACATCTGGCGGCACTGGCTCGGCTATCGGCCGGAGGGCGAGCGCGTGCGCGCCCTGACCCCCGCCGGGCACGGTTTCCCGCGCGCCGAAAACCTCGTCTTCAACCTGCTCTACGCGGCGGCGATGGCGCGCGCCCATTACCGCCGCGTGCCGAGCGCCCTCCCCACCCACGGCGACGTGGACGGGTACGCCGCCTACTGGAAGCGCCACTACAACACCCGCCTCGGCAAGGGCGACCCGGCCGAGTTCGCCCAACGCTTCCGCCAGTTTGCCACCTGAAGCCCGGAGAAATCGCATGCAGAAGCCTGCCCCCGGACCCTCGATCCGGGGGATCGCCAAGGCGATCGCCGGCGCCGTCGCCGGCGGCGTCACCGCGCCCGGCCTGATGCTGGTCGCCTTCCCCGACAACGTGGCCGTGCCGTGGTGGGGATACCTGCTCGCGGCGGTGATCAACGCGGGAATCACCGCCCTCACCGTCTACTGGGCGCCGCGCAACCGGGAAATGCTCCCGGGGCTCCTGCCAGTGCTGGTGGCATTGCCGGTGCTTGTGGCACTCTCCGCCTGCGGCGCGGCTTCGGACACGGTGACGGCCTATACCGGCACGACGCCCGAGCAGCGCTGCGCCAACTATCGGCTGCTGCTGGACCAGTGGGAACTCTACCGCCGGAGCGGCGGGGAGATGACGCCGGCGCGCGAGGCGATGATCGGCGCAGGGCGCGCCTTCCTCGACACCAATTGCGAGCCGCCGCAGCCGGAGTGAAAGAGCCGGGATTCAGCCAAACCCTAACGAGCCCTTCAGCCTGCGGGCGGCAAGCTATCGGCCATGCCCTGGCTCTACCACGCCGTCGCCGGCGCAATACTCCTGGCGGTGGCCGGTCTCGCCCTCTGGTCCGGCGACGGCACCGCACCTATGCCGATACCGGAAGCGGAGGTCGAGACGGCGCGCCGCCACGCCCGCCGCCAGCCCGAATGCGCCGAGGCCGGCGACGTTCAGCGCGTCGGGAGCGCGAACCTTTTCCGCGTCACCTGCATCGGCGCCAGCGGTGGCCGCTTCACCATCGATGTCGCCGTTTCTGGTCCATCCACCGACTGAGCCGCTCGGCGCACGATCGATCGGGGCAGCGCCCATTATGGATTGCAAAAGCCGGTTTTCCGATAGCGGCGCCGGAGCCGGTGCCGTAGCATCCCCGCCGCTCGATACGACCTGCCAGGGGATGCGGGATGTGCGAAAAGGACGCGATGGGGGCACAGCCCGGCGAATCATGTTGTCGACGGCGCGGAGCCGCTTCCTTCTGCCAGATTCATCGCGTCTCTTCGGACTTCCACTCTCAGATCCGCGAGAATTGTCAGCAGTGCCAGACCGGTTCCGGCCGCTGTCTGGTGGAATACATGCTCGAGCTTGAAGATGAGCGGCCGGATTAGCCGCCTGGACTAGGCGCTCCGGCTTCGGAGTTGATCTCACGCAGTAGCCGGACGACACGGTCGTGCACCTCGTCCTCCTCCAAGCCGAGCCGGGCGGCGATCTCCGCTGCCCCGTATCCCTGCACGAGCAAGTCGAGAATCTTTCGATTCTGCCCCAGTGCCAACATCGCTTTGCCCCAGTGTGCCCCCGTCGCCCAAGAAGCATAGATAGAAGCGACGCCGAATAGGAAACAGGGGCCCCGGAACGTGAGGTGACCAGGGGCACTCGGGCGCCGTTCAGGAACCGCCCGGCAATGCGCATTCGGAGAGAGCCGCGGCGATGTGTTCAGCGCGGAACGGCTTGCGCACCAGAGACTTACCCTGCATGCCCGGCTCGGCCTCGACCATGCCAGGCACGGCGGTCACGAAGGCATACGGGATGGCGTGCTCCTCGAGCGCACGCGCTACCGGAAACGAGAGGCCGTCATCGACCCGCACCGCCAGAAGGGCCGCGTCGATGGGGATCTCGGTGATCACGGCGAGGGCAGCTCGAACGCCCGGTATCGGGCCGATGGGCCGAAGCGCCAGTTCTTCGATGATGGTGCGGAGCTCGCCGCCGTAAACGATGTCGTCCTCGACGATCAGCACCCGTCGGGTATCAGAGATCATGCCCGCTCCTCCTCAGATTGGAGTGAGCCCCCGCAGCGAGCTTAGCAGGATTCCTGAACGGGACGGGTACCCCCGAAAAAGAAAGCCGGGCACGCGGCCCGGCGGAAAGTTCTAGGGAGGATTGAACGCCTGGGAGGCGTTACGGGCGGGACTATGGCAGCCGCCGGCGGAACATGCGACACCCGGCTGCGCGACCGGCCCATGCTCGCAGCGCATATCAGAGGCGACGCCTACCGAACCGGCTTAATCAACCGGAGCCGAAGGTCGCACTTTCCAGCTCACATACCTTCCGCGCCTTATCGTCTGTGTAGGCCACGTAATCGAGCACCGCGCGGCGCAGGGCGGCAGCCTCGACCTTGCTCGCCTGGACGGAAGCGAGAATCGCCTGCTGCTCATCGCCGATTATGACCGAGGAGCCGAGCCGATCCGCCACCGAGTGCGTTTGTCCGAGCTGAGTGATATAGGATGCCCAAGCGCCCTCGATCGCGCTCTCGTCGGCGTCCTGGGACCGGCCCCAGCGGCTCACGTCACAGACCAGGAGGGTGGTGAAGTCCGCTTTGCGCGCTCGACGTCCTCGATCAGCTGCTTGAGCGCGTTACGGCCTTCCAAGCGCAGCCCGATGCGGCCCTCGTCAGCGTAGGTTCGGACAATCTCCATGCCGCGCCGCTCGGCGCATTGGCGGATGGCGTCGGCCTGGTTCTCGGTCGAATATTGCTGGTGCTCGGTCGACATCCGGACGTACGCCGCGGCACGGACGCGGCGCGCGCTCGTCTTCTCATTGCCGCCGCCACCAAGATAGTCCCTCAACCTGGTCCTTCCGCGTCAGGACCGAGGCCCTGCGATTGTTCGTTCGACTGCATGAGCGCTGAGGGCGGCATCCGCCGTTCCTGAGGTCTCCGCCCGTCGATTGTAGATGCGGAGGGTCGGAAACATGTTTCCGAAAAAGGGCAACTTTTTTCCGGGAGGAAATGACCGAGAAAACGGCAGCACGGAATATGCGGCAATGATCGCGGCTGCACTGCGAACGGAGCTCGGCATTAGCCATCGGGCGACGAAGACCGTGATGCGCTGGACCGGCGCCAGTGAGCGCACGGTCAAACACTGGCTCGCCGGCCATCACGGCCCTGGTGGTGAGTATCTCATTGTTCTGCTGCGCGAATCCCAGGCCGTGTTCGAGGCTGTGCTGACCGCCGCCGATCGCCGCGACGCCATTGTCGCCGCCCGAATGCTGGCGGTCCACAGCACGATCCTCGAGGTGGTAAGCCTGGCCGAACGAGAGGGATTCGGGTTAGGAGACGCGCACGCTGCACGCGCTGAACAGCACGACGGGCCGGCCGAGAGTGGGCTCCATGACCGTAAAAATGACCCAATAAATGACCGTAATCGAGGGCCGGCCGCGCCGCCGCCCGAGGGCGGTCTCAACGCGCGCCAGCGCTGGTATCTGGAGGCGCTTGCTGAGGGAGAAGACGTTCGAGCGGACGATCTCCAGGGGTGCTGGAGCGTGTCGGAGAAGACGGCGCGCCGCAGGACATCGCGGCGCTGAAGGACCGCGGCATAGTCGAGTTCCGGGCCTCTCAGGAGTGGTCGGTATCGATTACGGCCCCTATAACGCGGAATGCTCGCTGTCGCGGTCCATCAGACGGGCTAGATCCCCGAGCGCTCGCTCTATGAGTTTCTGGCGACGGGCGTCCTGCCCCTCCGCCGTCTGGGCGTAGAGTCGGATGCGGCCCGCTAGAGGACCTCGCAGGCCCGCGCGCGGGTGTCTGCCGCGCGGAGGCCTGGGATGCCGCAGCCGCCTCATCCTTTAACAAAAAAGCCGGCCTGTTCCGGCGTTCCATTGTAATCGTGACCGGCCCTACCCATATTTTGAAATTATATTTATAATTATCGCATGCGAGGTCAAATGTCCCTGCCTGCGGAGTTTTCACTACACCATTCTGAGTACGGCCCGTTCCTCGGGGCGGATATTTGGCAGGAGGAAAACGGGAACACGCTCAGTGTGCTTTCCGCTCTTGCAAGACTTGAGCTGGACCCCTGGGGCGAGGCCGCCCGCTTGAGCGGCATGCCGAGGGAAGCGGCAGCCTCGGCGCTCGGGACGACTCTTTCCCGGCTCCCGGACAATCACTGTACCCACCGGGAAATAACGGCGCTCGCGGCGCGTATCGTGCAAACGCTTCCCAAGCCGGCCGCGACCCGCTCTCAAGTTGACGGCGACAAGGCACGTCCTGCATCGGGTTGGAATATGCTGGCCTGGATCGGCCTTGCCCTCGCCGCGGCGGTCATGGGCATGGGGGGCAGCGGATGGTTCCTCTGAGATCGCGGCTGAACTGGCTCACCGGGGATTGCGGAGCAATGACGGGCCATGCAGGGGTCCGGCGGCCGGCGCGCACAGCAACGCAGGAACAAAGTTATGCACTCGGATCAATGGATGAAGATGTGTTTTTACGCCACGGTCAGTGTCGCTTGGCTGACAGCTGCGAGCACGGTCCTGCACGGAGGAACCGTCGAGGTGAACGCGCAGGAAGCGGTGGCCGAGCGAATCCGAGACGACGTCAAAGTCGGCCCGGTAATGGACGTGCAAAGACCGCGGGGCGCGCCGGAGCCGCCGTCCTACTATCAGGGCGACACCGCGAAAACGAAACAGCGTGGCCTGGACCGAAGACAGGTGGAGCAGGAGCAAGACCGTTACTACAAGGAGCAGTCCGACAACGCCAAGAAGCGCACAGGGCTGATGGAGCGTGAGGCCGACGAATACTACGGACCTAAGTGAACGATGCGGCGGCCGAGAAGCCGATTACCTTCGTTCGCCGCGTCGGCCGAGCGTGTCGTGCCTCAAACGTCATCGCGTGCCGGTTTCGAAGGGCTTTCAACCTCCTCTGCAAGTTTTTTTTCGGGCCGAACGCACACCAGGGAGATCTCCAGTGAAATCACGAACAACGTTTACCACCGTGACCTTCTCGCGGCCATTCGTCCTTTCCGGCGTCGACGGGGAACTGCCGGCGGGAAGCTACGAAGTGGAAACCGACGAGGAGCTTCTCGAGGGTCTCTCGTTTCCCGTGTACAGGCGCAAGTTGACGATGATGCATCTGAAAGGAAAGCCAGGACAGGCAATCCTGACACGGTCCGTAACGATCGATCCGAACGAGTTGAACGCCGCTATCGAGCTTGATCGGGCCTCGACTTCGGCTGGCGTGGAGGATGATGAAAGCGTCCCGGATCTGTCGTCGAAGTCGGACCGGCAGAAGGCTGATCGTCAAGATCTGGACCGAGCCGACGATGAGGGGATGGTTGGCCCTGACGACCGAGGAGAATCCCCTCCGAAGGGCTCCGCCGTTCTGGCTATCACCGCTGGGCTCAAGGCGGAGATGAACCGGCACGGCATCACTCGGGTGCCGGTCGATTATTTCCACTACCGGGACTTCCGTTACACGAGCTTAGAAGATGCCGTCGCCCAGGCACGCCGAGACCATGGCCCGAGTTAAGACTGGGACCTGTTGTGTAGGTGCGCGTCGCCACGCGACCGGCGCGGGCAAATGGCCTCTATGGCCATCTTCAGAGATCATGGTGCGTCGCTCTCACAGTGGCGCCCCCAAAGAAGGAGGCTTACATGGCCGACCAATCCAGCACTAAACCTACGGACACAACATCCGGCGGCATCGATCAGGCGACGTTTCGCACGGGTGCAGAACTGTGCGAAGAAAGCGCAATGGAGCATACGTTGAAGGCTCCTCCCGCTTGTGCAGAGTCGGGCCCAGCAACCCCGGAACCCCGGAGAGATCCTACGACACCGCCCTTCCGTGAAAGTCTGTCCACCTCCGCCGAAACGTCGGACCTTGAGCGACGCGTCCTGGCCCATGAACGCATTCTGCAGTCGCTCATCGCGCACATGGCCGAGACAGAGCCGAAGTTCCTCGCACGCCTCAGCGAGAAGTTTAGCGAGCCGATGCGAATGGCTCGTAACGAGCATGATTATAAGGACGCGGACTGCTATGCGAACGAGTTCATACGTGCTGTTGTCAGGCTGGGAGAATGGACCCCCGCGATACCGGTTGCTGGTCCAACCGACCGCCGGGTGAACATGAGCCGAGCTACCGCGCAGGGCTCGCCTGGCGAACTGCCGGCCGCCTTGGCTCCTCACTTGCAGGTGCGTGAACACGCTGGAGTATGGGAGGTCCTCGTCGACGGCCGCTTTTACGGCCAATATCTAAAGCAAGAACATGCTTTCGCAGCCGTAAATGCGCTGATCTAGAGGCCGGCTGTCCCAGCTCGACAACACCGGCTGCGTCCCCGTTTCCGCCAGAAAGGACCTATTGTTCCTCCCATTTCGGTCGGAGCTCTCAGGGTCCAGACGGGGACGTCGTCATTCGGCCTCGGTCCTCGTCCCAAAAAACGAAACCCAAGGCCCGAACGCAATCGCGCAACGACAATATCGGGACATCGCATAGAGCCGCGATCCTCTCGTGGCACTCCTGGAGACGATAGTTCGGCACGCGCGGGTTCAAGTGATGCACGTGGTGGAAGCCGATATTGCCCGTGAACCATTGCAGGATCGTCGGGAGACGCAGGTAAGTGGCGCCTTGCAGCGCTGCCGAAGTCGAATCCCACGCCTCGTGACGCGCCCACAGAATGTTCTCGGCGCGATGCTGCACCGAAAAGAGCCAAACACCGGCGATCGAAGCGAAAGCCAGCACCGGCAGATGCACGGCGGCGACCTGCCCATAGCCCAGGATCAGGCCGAGCACAGCGAATGTCGCGGCCAACGCAAGGTTCGTCAGGTGCACCTGACGCCGTTCCCGCCGCCACGATTTCGGCATGTCGAAGGGCACGCGATACAGGATCATGAATATCAGCGGCGGGAGCAGGATGTTGGCGATGAGCGGGTGCCGCGTTGTCCGATAGATCCAACGCTTCTTGGGGGTCATCGCCCGGTACTCGGCGACCGTAAGGCAGGTGGAGTAGATATCGGCGCCACTCTCCCGGCGATCGAGATTGTTCCAGATACCGTGGTGACCTGCGTGCTGCCGTCGCCAGGAGGAGTACGGCGTCAGCGTCAGCATGCTACACGCCACTCCGGCGAGGTCGTTGGCGTACCGGGCTCGGAAAAACGAGCGGTGTCCACAGTCGTGCTGGATAATGAAGATGCGCACCAGGAACCCGGCGGCTACGGGGCTGAGCAGGAGCATCAGCCAGTAGGAGACGTTGATTAGGGCATACATAGCCGCGCAGACTGCGAAAAAGCCGCCGAACGAAGTGGCGATCTGCCAAAGGCTTCTTCGCAATATGGGCGCCTGAAAACGTGCGACCTCGCATCGGAGATGCGTTTGCGTGGTCATGGGCCCTCTCGCGAAAGCAATGTTGCCTGCCACAATGGACGAAATTCCGCTGCCGGAGTTCGCGTGGAAGTCGATATTGTCGTCGCGGACTCCGCAAGCCGCCCGGAAACGATCCCCTTTGAGGTGGTCCTGGAGATCGGACAGCGTGCCGAGGTGTGTTCCACCGGAAACGGAGGATACGAGATGATGAAGCGGTGTTGGCCTACGGCAGAATGAGGCGCGGGTGGCGCTGGAACGCTGCGGTGTGGCGAAGCCTGACAGGGCGGGCGCGTTGAAGCCATTAGCTCCCTCCTCAGGGCTTCGGCGAGCCGCAGCGGCTGCTGAGGTGGCGCAAGTAAGCTGGACCGCTCGGAACGAGGCTTTCTGGTGAAGCCATCGTGCGATCGGCCGATCGCCTCCTCTTGCTTCCTCTTCTTATTCCGACTGCGAAGTGGTGCGCCCGGACGAAACAGATGACGGATGTTTTTTTGTATACCAGAAAACATTCGCCGCCCAAGCTTTATAATTCAAAATAAGATCTCATATTCAATAGGCCATCCAGGTCTTTTCTTTTTTGCTCGCATGCTAGCCCGGGAGGACACGAGATGAGAAACAAAGCAGGACTAGGAATTCCAGCGTGGCTTTCGGTTAAGGATTGGTTAGCTCTGAACGCCAATGAGTTGAGTTGGATCGTTTTGATCGGTTGCACTGTGTTGCTACTGGGCCTATTCGTCAGCTGATGCCCTTCGGCGGTTTCCTCCGGCCAAACCGAGATGCTCTCCCTACGTGTGCCGCCCTGGCGGCGGTCCGCGTCTCCTAAGCTGGGTATGCCCACAGCTGGGTGTGCCCACGGAAACTAGCTGCCGGCGCCGGTGACTTCCGCCGGCTCCCCTCCAGACCTACGCGACTTTTCCCATCACGTCGGCAAGGCCATTACGGATCGTCCGGCACTTGCAGATCCGACTGGTGCTCTGCGATAAAATTTTCAATCTGCTCCTTGAGTTCCGTGGTGGGCTCCCGGTCGGTCATGGCAACCTGTCTGTCCGGACCGACTTCTCACCTCTCCGCCAATCCCGCCCGGCGGTCCACCTTGTCCAGCAAGTCTTCCCGATTTGGCCGATAAGGACTCCCAGGTCGGCTACGCTGCAACGTAGCCGATAATGGCGGCATAGTGGCAGCCAGCGGCGATCAGTACGCAAGCATGCCATATTGCGTTTTGGTAGGGCAGGCGAGTGGAGACGTGGAAGGCCACGCCGCAGGTGTAGAGTATCCCGCCTGTGATCAGCAGGATCGCTGCGGGACGTGACAGGGCAGCAAGCATTTGATCGAGGGCCACCAGAAACGACCAGCCGAGCAGGATGTAAGCGGCAATCGAGAGGCGGTCCCACCGGCGCGGGCAGCGGAGCTTCAGGACGGCGCCGAATATCGCCGCGATCCAGACGAACGCGAACAGTCCCGCTCCCGAGGCCTCCGGAATTGCGACCAGAACGAACGGTGTGTAGGTACCCGCGATCATCACGAAGATTGCGGCATGGTCGAGGCGCTGCAATCGCTTCTTCCGCAGAGATGGGGGGGTCAGATGATAGAGGGCCGAGCAGGTCAGCATGCCCAAGAGGCCGCAGCCATAGACGATGAGGCTGAAGGAAAGAAGAGCCTCGGCGCGTCGAACCGCTACTTCTACCAGCAAAGCGAACCCGGCGGCGCCGAGGATCAGACCGGCGATATGAACATAGCGGTCGGCGCGCCGTTCAGCTGGCGCGTATGTCGGGAGACGGCTCACTATTCTCGGGCGCACCACTTAGTCAGCTCGTCGAGCGCGATTCCGACAAATCTCTACATGACGAGCGCTGCGATCGAGAGGGCGAGTGAGACGAGAGCTATCCCGAGCGCCGACTGCGCGATCCTTTGACCCTTGCCCCGTTCGCGCCGCTTCAGCTCCTGCATCCCTGCCAGCCATTGCTCCTTGTTTTCCTTCCAGTCCGAGATGAAATTGGAGAGTTCATCATCCGTCATTCCCCGAGCACGATGCTTCTCGTCAGCCATGGTTCGCTCCCATCAACTTTTCAGGATCTGCCTCGCTCATAAGTGCGATGATGCGGCTCTATCGGCGGATGTGAAGGGCCATGGCTGACGAGCTTGCCGGGCGTTCGCTGGTGCACCGTGCCTATCGTGCGGCGCACCTCCTGCGGCGTCTCTGATCGTCTTCACGCTGACCCGCGCGGCCTTCATCGGTGGCCTCGGCATCGTCGCGGCCGTGATCGGCACCGCTTTCATCGGCCTGCAGAAAGCCGGGTGGACCCTCCTCGGCCTGCTCTACATCGCTCTTGGCGGGATCT
>JAJUGE010000106.1 GCA_029268305.1 Alphaproteobacteria bacterium | reverse complement strand
GGCGAGGAGCGTGTCGTGCGCGACAGAGACGGTGTGGCCCGGCTCGGTGCGGGGGTTGGGCTGCTCGTGCGCCAGCGCGTCCGGCACCTCGTCCGGTATGTGCTGAATGAGAGTGCCCCCGAGCGCGACGTGCAGGAGTTGCTGACCGCCGCAGATCCCGAGCACTGGCATGTCGCGTTCGAGCGCGCCACGGGTCACGGCGAGTTCGAAGTCGGTGCGGCTCTCCTTGAGCACCACCGAGGCATGACGGGTCGTGGCCCCGAACAGGGCCGGGTCGACGTCGAAGGCACCTCCGGTGATGACGAGGCCGTCGATCCGATCGAGGTACCGCTCTGCCAGCCCCGTTTCGTGCGGTAGCAGGAGCGGCAGCCCGCCCGCGTCGGCCACGGCGGACGCATAGTTCCGCCGAAGCGCGTACCATGGCAGTTTCGAATAGCCGCCGGCAGGCTCGGCATCTACCGTGATGCCGATGACCGGGAGGTCGTGTTGTGAGTCCGCTCGCATGGCCGGCAATCTAGGGATCCGGGCCCGGAGCGGCAATCTGGAACTGAGGTGCCGGTCGATGGCCAAGCCAACGCCGATGCAGATGGCGCTGGAGGAGGCTCGCGAAGCCGCTTCCGCTGGCGAAGTTCCGGTCGGGGCGGTGATCGTGGACGGCCGCACCGGCGCGGTGGTCGCCCGCGACCGCAACCGCACAGAAGAGCGGCACGATCCGACCGCGCACGCCGAGGTGCTGGTGATCCGGGCAGCCGCGTCGAGGCTCGGCGAAACGCGCCTTCCGGATTGCGACCTCTACGTCACGCTCGAGCCTTGTCCGATGTGCGCCCAGGCGATCTCTTTCGCGCGCATCCGCCGTCTCTACTTCGGCGCGCCCGATCCGAAGGGGGGCGGCGTCGACCACGGGCCGCGCATCTTCAGCTGGCCGACCTGCCATCACCGGCCGGAGATCTATGGTGGCATCGGCGAACGCGAATCGTCCGAACTGCTGAAGCGTTTCTTCCGGGAGCGTCGATAGGTTCAGACGGCGCGGATGAAGCGATAGACACCGTCCTCGCCTTTCAGCCGCTCCACACGACCGTCGTACATGAGGCGGTGAGCGTGGGCGATGGCCTCACCGATCGCGAACGATTCCTGGTGCAGCGTGAGCTTGCGCCGGAAAAGGATCGGCATCATGTCGACCGCCGAGCGTGGCTCGCTGCAGAACTCGGCCGCGTCGTCGAGGCGGACATCATGGTGGTCACGGAGCTGCGCCAGCCGTTCGTGCAGATTGTAGAAAGGTCGGTCGTGCGAGCAGAGCGTCAGGGTATCGGCGCGCAGGCCGGCGAAGCGGTGTGTCGACTCCAGGAAGAGTCGGAGCGGATCGGCGTCCGGCTCGGTGTACTGGACCGAGATGTTGGTGGTGATGCGCGGCAGGACCTGGTCGCCTGAGATGAGCAGACCATCCTCCTCGCAGGCGAGGCAGACATGCTCGGGCGAATGGCCCCGGCCGACGATCACGCGCCAGACCCGGCCGCCGATCTCGAAGCTGTCCCCCTCGAACAGCCGCTTGTAGACCACGGGCGGCCGCAGCACGTTCTGCGCATAGAAGTTGCCGCGTCCACGCATCCCGTCGATCGTTTCCACCGACATGCCGTTGCGACGCCAGAAATCGAGCATCGTCTCGATGTTGCGTTCACGGGATTCGAAGGCGAAATGCGACCACAGCCACTCGGCCTGGCTCATCCACACCTCGGCCCCGTAATCCTCGGCGAGCCAGCGGCAGAGGCCCATGTGATCCGGGTGGAAATGGGTGACGATCACGCGTCTGATGGGGGCGCCGCCGACGAGCCGATCGAACACCTGTCGCCAGATGCCCTTCACCTGATCCTTGTTGAGGCCGCAGTCGACGATGGTCCAGCCGTCGCGATCCTCCAGCAGATACACGTTGATGTGGTCGAGCGCGAACGGCAACGGCATCCGCACCCAGTGGATCCCCGGCGCCACTTCCATGGAAGTGCCTTCGGGAGGCGGCTCGGGATAGGGGTAGCGGACGACGACACGGGACGATCCGGACATGGGTTGCTCTTCTTGTTCCGGTTGAGACAGGCGGGCGGCGGAGGATAGGCGCTTTGAACCGCCGCGGGAACCAGCCTCGGCGCCCGATCGTAAAGAAGCTCCATCCTGCGGAGCTCTCGATGAATCCACCGAAGACGGGCATGCGGTCGCTGCTGGTGCTGGCGGCTCTTATCATCGTGACCGAGGCTCTGCCGTCCGCCGTGCAGCTGCTCAATGCCGACGCATGGTCGACGTGGGATGCGTCCCTGACGAAGCCATCCTGGCAGCCGCCCGGATGGGCGTTCGGCGTCGTATGGCCGACCCTGTATTTGTTGATGGCGGTGGCGGCGTGGCTCGTCTGGAGGCGTTCCGGCTGGCGCGGTGCAAGTGGAGCGCTCGGTCTCTACGGCGTGCAGCTCGTGGTGAACGCGCTCTGGACCTGGGTCTATCTCGGGCTTCAGTCGCTTTCCGGTTCGTTCTTCTGGATTTGCGCCTTGTGGCTGCTGATCGCAGCCACCATGGCGGCATTCGGTCGCCATAGCCGCGCGGCCGCTCTGCTGCTCGTCCCGTATCTGGCGTGGGTCACGTTCGCCGCCTTCCTCAGCTATACGATCTGGCGGCTGAATGCGTGATGGGATGCCTCAGATTTCGGGATCCACCAGCCGCTGGAGCCGCATGCTGGCTGCAACGGCGAATCGGAGGAGAAGCGCCTTTCGTCGGGAGGCGTGCAGAAGGTGCATCGGCGCTTCGCGGAGAACGGCGGCGCCATGGGCGTCGGCGACCATGAGGCCGCAGTCCTCGGGTATCAACGCGCGTGGAAACTCCCGAGGCACGGCGAAATAGAACGCGTCGCAGAAGTCGCGGTATTCGTGCCATTTCCCGTCGGTCTTGTAGTCCGTCTCTGATGTCTTCGTCTCGACGATGACGATCTGCCCGGTGCTCGAAACCCCGATGGCGTCGGCTCGGCGACGCGTCTTCAGCGAGAACTCCGTCAAGGTTCCGTAGCCGAGGTCTCGCAGGAGCCGGCAGACGCCGCGGGCGAGCAACGGGCCGTCGCCTGGCATGATCGGCGACAGGAGACCGGAGGGTGGTGGTTTGTCCGAGGGAGCTACCATCACGGCTTTACGAGCGGGTATCGAGGTCAGCTGTTTCCGTTTCGTTCCGCATCCTTCGGCGTGAAGGCGGAATTGTCAACGAGAGTTCGCCACTTCGAAGAGCGGTCGAGCAGGGGAACGAAACGGACCCTTGTTACGTCTATTGCCTCGGGACCGGGTGCGGCCGTCCTGCGATGGCCGCAAGCGATCCTGCGCGGTTCATTCTTGTATCGCGCTCGCGAAATCGACATCTTTGCCGCGCCGGCGCTGCCGCCGGTGGGCTGAGAACAACGAGGGGTATTACGAGATGACCATCTCCAGACGGGCCCTTGCGCCCCTGGCACTCATTGGGTTGTTGACCGCCGCCGCTGGCTGCACCTCGCTCGGCGAGGAAGACCGGAACATGCTTGCCGACACCCGGAATGCGGCGATGGAGGCCAAGCAGGAAGCCAGCGCGGCGAGGCAGGAAGCGGCTGCCGCGCGGCGGACAGCGGAACAGGCGGCGATGTCGGCGCAGCAGGCGCAGCAGGATGCGGCTGCCGCTGCCCAGCGGGCGGAAGAAGCCAACGAGCGCGCCAACAGGATGTTCCAGCGCTCCCTGCGCAAGTAAGGGATCGGGTCCGCGGAAGGAAGCATCAGGCTGGAGAGGCATGAAGCTCAGACATTCCACGGGCCGCCAGGGGATGGCCGCCGCGACTTTGGTCGCGGCGGCCGTTTTCGGACTGGCGCTTTCATTTTTGCCGCTTCGCGCCGTAGAGGCCACGGTGCCGAAGGCGGATCGGGTGCTCGTGCTCAAGAGCGAGCGCACGATGTTCCTGATGAAGGGGCAGGCGGCGTTCCGAATCTACAAGGTCGCACTCGGCCCGAAGTCGAAAGGCCACAAGGAGCAGCAAGGGGACGGACGAACGCCAGAAGGGCAGTACGTCTTGGACGCCCGGAACCCGCATAGCAATTTCTATCGTGCGATCCATATCTCCTATCCGAACGAGGCAGATCGCGAGAATGCCCGTCGCAAGGGCGTCCATCCCGGGGGGAACATTCTCATCCACGGTCTTCCCAACGGGATGAGCGACCTCGGGGACGACCACGCGCTGTGGGATTGGACCGACGGATGCATCGCGGTCACCAACAAGCAGATGGACGAGATATGGCAGGCTGTCGACAACGGCACCCCGATCGAGATAAGGCCGTGAGACGGGCGGCCTTTAGCGCGATTGCCGCATGCGTCTTGGCGCTCGCGCCGCTTTCGTCAGGAGCTCAGAGCGATTTCGGCTTGCGGAAGCCGCTGCCGGACGTGCTGGCGGAACCGTACATAGCAACCGCGGACAACACCCTGCACGATATAGCGATCGTGTTCGACATGGGCTTCGTGGAGCTCCTCGCGGCCAATCCGGGGATCGACCCATGGACTCCCGGCGAGGGCACGCGCGTACAGATTCCGACGCGCCATCTTCTCCCCGACGGGATCCGCAAGGGGATCATCGTCAATATAGGTGACCAGCGCGCCTACTACTTCAAGGATGATGGCGAGGTAGAGAGCTTTCCGATCGGTATCGGCCGCGAAGGCCGCAGCATCCCGCTCGGCAGGACGACCATCACCCGCAAACGCGAGAACCCGACCTGGCGGCCCACCAAGTCCATCCTCGCGGAGAAGCCGCACCTTCCCGCGGTCGTGCCTCCGGGGCCGGACAACCCCCTTGGGGACTATGCGCTGAATTTAGGGTTCCCCGCCTATCTTCTCCACGGGACCAACATGCCGGACGGTGTCGGGCGGCGTGTGAGCTCCGGGTGCATCCGCCTCTACCCCTGGCACATCGAGCACCTTTTCCATCAGGTAAAAGTCGGTACACCGGTGGAGGTCGTCGACCAACCGGTCAAGGTCGAAGAGATAGACGGCGCCCTTTATCTCGAAGTGCATCCCTCGGGCCGCGAGCTCGACGAGATCGAGGAGACCGGCAGTTTCACGCCCCAGCCGATTCCCGGACTGGAGCAGAAGGTCATCGAAAAGGCGGGAGATCTCGTGGACCTCGTCGACTGGGAGCGGGTGGCCGAGGTTTCGATCCAGAGAACGGGATTGCCCGTGCGGATCACCAGACCGTACGGTGGGGTATATACCGGCGGGGGATATTCCGAGACTGACGAAGTCTCGCCGCGGGATACGGTGGAGATACCGGAAATCGAACGCGCGCCGTACGAGGAGCTGCGGCCGCTTCCACTGCCTCCAGCGGAGGCGCGGGGGCCGGTCTCGCTGACCGAACACCCGTCTTTGCCTCGTCGGTTGGAGGCGGGGCGCGATCGATTGGAAGAGCCACACGAGCCGGGTGCCGGGATCTGGTGAGCAGATCCGCCGCGCCTGCGAGGTCTTGAGGATGCCGGCTGCCGGCGGCCATCATTTTCCGGGAGGGGACTTCAATGCCGATTGAAGACGTGATGAACGCGCTCGGCAGCGCGGGGCAGATATTGATCGCGGCCGTGCTGGCGGTCATCCTCCTGATACTGCTTCTCTGGATTCTCGTGCCGCTGGCTGTGCTCGGGTTGCGCGGAAGGGTTGGCGAGATCCGGGATGATCAGCGCCGACTTCTCACTGCCATGAGAGAACAGCAGCGGACGCTGAACGAGATGCTGGGGGCTCTCGTCGAAGAGCAGCAGGTCACCAACGACCTGTTGTCGAGACTGACGCAGGCTGACCAACCCGAGACGGTGCAGACTGCTCCGCCTGCCGACCGATCGCCGACCACGCCGGCGCCGGAGAGCGCGCCGCCGCCCGATGGCCGGGCAACCGATCGCGCGGCCAGGCCATACCGGCCGCTCGTTGCCGACCGATAGATTGTCCGAACCAGGGCTGGCCTGCGGCGAACCGCGCCAGGGGTTGCAGAGACCGGCGAATTGACACAGAACGGCGTGCGCCGCACCGTCTGCCGGCCAGCCTGCCATAGTGAACGAGGGGGAAAAGAACACGGATGACGCTCGGTCTCCACGAGAGTCGATTGCGCCAGCGCCGAAGGCGTCGTCTCGCCATTCTGAAATGGGTGTTCGTCCTGGGGGCGCTTCTCTTCGCCGGATATTACGCCTACGAAACCGGATCTGCGCTCGCGCAGCAGGAGGTTCGGGATCTGCGTCGCGAAATCGACCGCTTGCGAGGATCTGTGGCGGAGCTGACGAACGCGCGCGAGGAGCTCGCGCGGGAGGTCGAGGCCGCGCGTGATCGTGAGGAGCAATGGGCGGAGCGCTACCGCCGCGACGTGCCGACGGGCGAGACGAAGGAGCTGTTCGCCCTGGTGCAGGATCGACTGTCGAGCGGAGTTCCGGCCGATAGGCTCGCGTTCGTAATCGGCGCGACGAGCACGGCAGCGTCCTGCGATGGCCGACCGGAAACGAAGCGGTTCATCGTGCCGACGCCCATCTACCAGGGTGCCAACGACTCGGTCGGCTTCGCGAACAGCACGATTCGCATTACGGCGAGAGGGGAGTCCGCGATCAACCGAAACGGGAACCCCGAAGCGTGGTTCGATCCGGCGAAGCCGATCACCGTCACGTTCGCCTCGCTCGGAGGCAAGAGCTCGGAGGTGAGCGGCATGCTTCCGCTCCATCACTCGGTGGTCAAGGGCGAGAACGAGTATCGCTTCACCATCGCCGCCGGCAATCGGGGCTTCGTGAACGTTACCGGCGATCGCTGCGACTATCCCTGACGGTTTCCGGTCCGTCGTCGCGCAGAAGCCGGAGCGTCAGGCGGCGGCGGGTGCCGGGAACAGTCGGGTCCTCGACACCAGCAGAACCAGCAGCACAAGATTGCACAGATTGGCGGCCGCCCCCACCAGGAAGGCGGCGCGGTAGCTGCCGGTCTGGTCGTAGACGTAGCCGCCGGTCCAGCTTCCGATCGCCATCGCCAGCAAGCCGAAGAACATGACGATCGCGATCCGGCGGGCGATGCCGCGCACCGGGAAATATTCGCGCACCGCGAAGGCGTACATCGGGATGATGCCGCCATAGCCGATGCCGAACAGCGCCGCGACGAAGTAGAGCGACAGAAGGCTTTCCGTGAAGGCGAGCACCGTGAGCATCGTCGCCTGGATGGTTGAGCCGATGAGCAGCGTGCGCAATCCACCGATCCGGTCCGCCAACAGGCCGGAGACGAGGCGGCTGACGATGCTTGCAGCCAGCATCGTCGAAAGCACTTCAGCGCCACGAGCGGCGGGATGGCCGAGGTCGGTGGCGAATGCAACCATGTGCGTGATCGGCATCGCCATGGCAATGCAGCAGCCCATGATCGCGGCGCAGAGGGTGCCCTGCACCGCCCAGGAGGGCCAGCCGAGAACGCGGGCAGGCTTGGCGGCCTCGCCGGAGGCGGTCGTGAGCGGCGGTGCATCATCCGGCGGGCCACGGCGGAAGACGAGGGTCAGTGGCAGCATCACTGCGAGACACAGGATCCCGTAATAGAGGAAGGTCGTCCTCCACCCATACCAGTCGTTCATCAGGCGTATGAAGGGCGGCCACAGGGTTCCGGCTCCGCTTTGGCCGCTGGCGACGATGGCGATCGCGAGCCCGCGCCGACGGTCGAACCACCGCGTCGCGTTCGCCATCAGCGGTGAAATCATAGCGGCATTGCCAAGCAAGCCGATGCAGAGGCCGTAGGCGGCGTAGAGCTGCCATGGAGCCGCGGTAAAGCTGGCGAGGATGCAGCCGGTGCCGATCATGGTCGACCCGAACAGCAGGACCGGAAGCATGCCGATCCGTTCGGAGAGATGACTGAGATAGATGGCGCCGAGACCGGCACCGAAGCTGGCTAGGCCGTAGGCGAGCGATGGCACCTCTCGCGGCCAGTCGAAGGTCTCGGCGATGGGCTTCAGTGACACCGTGAGCACGAACAGAGTGCCGTTGCCCATGATCATCAGCAGGAGCGAGGCTGCGACAACGGCCCACGGCCAGTTGGCCGGGGGCGGCCGCAGACCGGGGGGCGGCATTAAGCAGCCGCCGTCATGAGGGTCGACCGGCGGCTCCGCCAGATCAGCGTGCCGATGATGGCGAGGTTCACGGCGTTCACGGCGGCGGCGACCTGGAAGGCCGGAGCATAGGATCCGGCCGCGTCGAAGATCGCCCCGCCCAGCCATCCGCCGCAGGCCATGCCGAGGGTGCCGAAGAGATAGATCCAGGCGAGGCGGCTGCCGATGCCGGCGGCCGGGAAGAACTCGCGCGCAATGAAGGCATACATGGCGATGATGCCGCCATAGCCGAGCCCGAAGAGCGCGCAGACCACATAGAGCGATACCAGTTCATGGGTCAGCGAGAGGATGGCGAGCATCGTCGCCTGAATCGCCGAGCCAATGAAGAGCGTGCGCAGGCCACCGATGCGGTCCGCGAGTGCGCCGCCGCCGAGGCGACTGATGAAGCTGGCGGCGAGTGCGATCGAGAGAAGTCCGGCCGCCTCCGCCGACGAGTGGCCGAGGTCGGAGCCGTAGGCGACAAGGTGGACCAGCGGCATGGACATCGGGATGCAGCAGCAGACGATTGCGGCGCACAGCATGGCCTGGACCATCCCGGGCCGCCAGCCGAGGACGCGATCGCCATCGGCGCTCGATGCCGGCGCAGCGGGGCCCGCATCATGGCCGGGCGCGCGCGGCTTGAGCACGAACGCCATGGCCGACATCACGACGAATGCGGTGGCGGCGAAGACGAGGAAGCTGGTCCGCCAGCTGGTGGCGGCGTTGATCCGCTCGACGATTGGCGGCCAGATCGTGCCGCCGAGGCTCTGGCCGCTCGCGACGATGCCGAGCGCGATTCCGCGATTGCGGTCGAACCAGCGGGTCGTGTTCGCCATCAGCGGGCTGAAGATCGCCGCGTTGCCGAGCAGGCCGATCAGGACGGCGAAGATGAGATAGAGCTGCCAGGGCTGGGTGACGAAGCTGGTGAGGACGGCGCCGGTCGGTATCGAGACCGCAGCGATCGCCGAGACGGGTCCCATGCCGACACGGTCCGAGAGCTTGCCGATGTAGAGCGCACCTATGCCTGCGCCCGTGAAGGCGCAGGCATAGGCGAGCGAAGGCACCTCGCGCGGCCAGTTCAGCTCCAGGGTGATAGGCTTGAGAGAGACCGAGAGCACGAACATCGTGCCCTGCCCGACGACGATCATCATCAGGGAAGCGAAGACGACGACCCAGCCGTAATTGCGGGCAAGCCAGCTCGCCCCGGACGTTTTCGATTGCATGGGCGCTTCCGTGTGACCGTCGTATTGTCAGACAGCACCGATCTCTGAATACGAGCGGGCTGCCGCGATCTTGAGCACAGCATACGAAGGGAGGGAGAGAGAGGCCATAGACGTGACGCAGGCCACCGCCGGGTTCAATTCGGCTTCCGGACGACGATATGCCAGATGTGCCAATGCTTGGGCGTGCCGCGCGGCGTCGTTCCGTCGTCTTCCTCTTCCTCGAGGTGCTCGATCGTCAGCCGGTCGAGAATCGCATCCAGCTGAGTTCTGCTCAGGAAGGTGATCCCCTGCCGGCCGACCCAGCTGTCGCGGTCTCCGAACAACTGCCCGGAAAATCTGCCGCCCGGCCGGAGGGAGGCGATGATGCGCCGCCAAAGCTCAGGAAACCGGTCTGGCGGACAGAAGGGCAGTGCGAAGCTGGAGTTGACGAGGTCGGCAGCAGGCCAGTCGGCATCCTCGAAGCGCGAGACGAGCGTCTCGAGCCTTGGATCCGGCGGTAGGTCCGGACGCGCGAGGAGCCCATCGATGGCGCTCTGTTCCGCGTCGATGGCCAGCACCCGCCAGCCCCGGCGCAACATCTCGACGACGTCGCGGCCATTTCCGCAGCCGAGATCGACGGCAAAGCGGGGACGATCTGCCGGCGCTTCTGCCTCGAAGGCATCGAGAGCGCGCAACAGCGTCGCCCGCGGGGGCCGGAAGCCGGTCTTGGCGTAATAGCTCGGCCAGTCCCTCTCCTCTTTCACTTGGCCGCTCATGGTTGCGTCATCCTCCCTGCACCCTATCGTCGATGCTGCGCCACGCTCCGACTCGGTGGTACACTCGTAGTCACCATAGCAAGCTGACGACAAAGCTTCGAAGGGAGAGAGACTATGGCACTGCAATTGGGGGACACTGCCCCGAACTTCACGGCCGAGACGACCGAGGGCAAGATCGACCTCTATGAGTACATGGGCGACAAATGGGCCGTGCTGTTTTCGCACCCGGCCGACTTCACGCCCGTCTGCACAACCGAGCTGGCCGAGGTGGGGCGCCTGAAAGGCGAATTCGAGAAGCGCAACTGCAAGGTCCTGGCGCTGAGCGTCGACCCGGTCGACTCCCACAAGGGATGGCTCGGCGACATCGAGGAGACCCAGGGACACGCCGTCAACTATCCGATCATCGCCGATCCGGATAAGAAGGTCTCCGAACTCTACGGGATGATCCATCCGAACGCGGATCCGAAGGTCACCGTCCGGTCCGTGTTCGTGATCGGTCCGGACAAGAAGGTGAAGCTGATGATCACCTACCCGCCGAGCACCGGCCGCAACTTCGAGGAGATCCTTCGGGTGATCGACTCGCTGCAGCTGACGGCGGATTACAAGGTCGCGACGCCGGTGAACTGGAAGCACGGCGACGAGGTGATCATCGTTCCGTCGATGTCGAACGAGGAGGCGAAGAAGGCCTTCCCGCAGGGCTGGAAGGAGCTGAAGCCGTACCTGCGTCTGGTGCCGGACCCCAAGCCGGGCGCTTGAGCGCGGCCGGGGCGCGTACCTCAAGCGGATCCGTCGTCTCGACGAGGGGCCGATAGCCGGCGGATCCGCCGCCACTGTTCAACGGCGATACTCGCCCCGCCGCTCAGCGGCGATACTCGCCGACGTCCTCCGCGAGGTACTTGTTGTTGGCCTCGCGGATCGCCGCGGCTGCCTCGTCGTAGACGAAAGGCAGGAAGACGTAGCGAGTGCCCTTCGTAACCGGCATCGCCTCGTGGAGCAGCGAGCACGAGAAGACGACCGCGCCGCCGGTGGGCGCCTTGTAGGTGTGGGGGCCGAACTCGGGGAAGCGCAGCTCGCCACCCTCGAACTCCTCGGCGTTCAGGTTGAGCGTGACAGCGAACCGGCGATGGGCGGTGCCCTTGGTGGTGTTGTCCCGGTGGGGCCGAAAATGCCCGCGCGTCTCCGCCTCGTAACAGGCGACGATGTAGCGCTCCATCCGCGTCACCTCGAACTGGAACGCCTTTTTGATCTCCGGGACGAGGCGGCGCAGGATACGGGCCTGACAGGCCTTGCGCACGTTCTCGTCCTCGATGACGTAGTCCGACCGCCGCTTGTGGTTGTGGTCGAGCACGCGAACGGTCTTGCCGTCCCGCTCGCGCATGAAGCCCGAATCCTCGCCCCCATGCTGTTGATACAGGGAGATGAGATGGCGGCAGAAGGCTGGCTCGAACACGCGGGG
>JAJUGE010000105.1 GCA_029268305.1 Alphaproteobacteria bacterium | reverse complement strand
TGTTCGCCTGCTCGAGCGCGGCCCACGCCGCCTTCAGCGCCAGCCGCCGCGGAGCCCCGAACTCGATGCCGAGCATCATTCCCTTTCCGCGCACCGCCTTCACGAACTCGTGGCGACCGACCATCGTCGCCAGTTGCGCGCGCAACGCGTCTCCAATCTCCTCCGCCCGCTCGACCAGCCGTTCCTCGTCGAGAACGTGAAGGGTAGCGAGCGCGGCGGCCATCGCCATGTCGTTCTTGGAGAAGGTCGATCCATGGACCACCGCCCGGTCCATGCGATCGAAGACCTTCTCGAAGATCCAGCGTTTGGTCGCGACCACCCCGATCGGAATGAAACCGCCGGAAAGCGCCTTGGCGAGCAGGACCATGTCCGGCTCGACGCCCCAATGGTCAATGGCCAGAAACCGCCCGGTTCGTCCCACACCGGTCTGAATTTCATCGGCGACGAAAAGCGTGCCGTGCTGGCGGCACAGTGCCGCCGCGCCGCGGAGATATTCGTCGGAGGGAAGGTTGACCCCTTTCCCCTGGATCGGCTCGACGATGAAGGCCGCGAGGTCACCCTTCCGAAGCTCGCGCTCCAGCGCCTCCAGATCGTTGAACGGGACCGCGCGGCATTCCGGCAGAAGGGGGCCGAAGCCCTCGCGGAAGATGCGGTCGCCATTCAGCGACAGCGATCCATAGGTCAGGCCGTGGAAGCCATGCTCGCAGTAGAGTATGCCGGAGCGGCCGGTCGCGGCGCGCGCGAACTTGATCGCCGCTTCCACCGCTTCCGCGCCGGAGTTGCAGCAGAACAGATTGTCCATGCCGGCAAGGCGCGGCAGCAGGCGCTCGGCGAGGAGCCCGGCGAGAACGGAGACGTCCAGCTGGACGAGGTTCGGCAGCCCGGCGTGGAGAACATCGTCGAGCGCCTTGACGACCGTCGGATGGTTGCGTCCGAGAGCGAACACGCCGAAGCCGCTGAGCAGGTCCAGATAGCGATGGCCGACCTTGTCGTACAGGTACTGCCCCTCGGCCCGCACGTATTCCACGTCGTAGCCGATCGTTCTCAGAACACGCACGAGCTGCGCGTTCAGATGCGCCGCATGAAGATCGGCCCGCTCGTGCCGCCGAAGCTCGATCTCGCGCAGAATGTCGAAGCTCACGAATTCCTCCGGAGGAGCGCTGCGGATCGCGCATCGATAGCACGGTCCGGCCGCTCTCCTACCTTAAATCCGGCGCAACAGCATACTGGAGCGCAGCCAATCCCGGAGCGCAGCCATTGCGATTTCCGGGCAGGCGCCTTTCATGACACGCGCTTGACACCGTAACCGCGTCGGCTAGCCTGCACGCAAAATCGGGCCGAAAGGCGCGGTATGACTGGAAGCCTTCTGCCTGGGCGGTTGCCTTCGGCTGGATCCCGTCGCGATTCCGCCCACCTCCGGCCGCACCCCCATCGCCCAAGCCGATCAGGAAAAAGAAGATGCCATCGAACGACGGTCACATCGCCATCGAGACGCTCGCACCGTTCTTTAACCCCGAGACCGTCGCCATCATCGGCGCCTCGTCGGATCCGACGAAGATCGGCGGCCGGCCGATCCAGTACATGAAGATCACCGGCTACAAGGGACGCATCTGCCCGGTGAACCCGAACTACCCGGAGATCCAGGGCATCCCGGCATTCAAGACCATCGGCGATATCGATGGGCCGGTGGACATGGCGCTCGTCGTCGTGCCTGCCCCCTATGTGGCGGATGCGATTCGCGACTGCGTGAAGAAGGGCGTGAAGGCCGCCGTGATCCTGAGCTCGGGCTTCGCCGAGATCAGCGAGGAAGGCGCCGCCGAGCAGCAGAAGATCGCTCGGATCGCGGCCGAAGGCGGAATGCGCATCATCGGGCCCAACTGCATGGGCACCCTGAACGCGAACACCGGCATGATCGCGACCTTCGGCAGCTCCATGGGGGAGCCGCTCAAGGTGGGCGGCATCAGCATCGCGAGCCAGAGCGGCGCCTTCGGTGCACACCTCTTCACGCTCGCCCGCGAGCGAGGCTACGGAGTCAATCTCTGGGCCACCATGGGCAACCAGTGCGACGTCGAGTTCTCCGACTGTCTCGCCTACATGGCGCAGGATGAGAACACGTCCGTCGTCATCGGCTACATCGAAGGCATTCAGAATCCGAAGAAGCTCATCGAGAGCCTGAAGATCGCCAAGGCGAGCAAGAAACCGGTCATCCTGATGAAGGTCGGCAAGTCCGAGGTCGGCACGGCTGCCGCGCAGTCGCACACCGCATCGCTGACGGGCTCGGACGCCGTGTTCGACACGCTCCTGCGGCAGTACGACGTGCACCGGGTTCACTCGATCGACGAGATGTTCGACGTGGCCTATGCCTGCACGGCCGGCAAGTTCCCGGCGGACAAAGGTCTGGGAGTCATCACCGTCTCCGGCGGCGTCGGCGTGATCATGGCGGATGCGGCCGACGAAGCTGGGCTCGAGCTCCCGCCCCTGCCCGAGCGGACTCAGAAGGAGCTGAAGCAGAAGGTGCCGTTCGCCGGCACGCGCAACCCGCTCGACGTGACGGCGCAGCTGGTCAACGACCCCGCCCTGATGCTGCCGATGTTCGAGGCGCTCCTCGGCGAGGGCGGCTACAAGTCCGCGATCTGCTTCGCGGCAGCGATCGGCCTCAACGAAAAGATGATGGAGCGCCTGACGCCGAGCTTCGAAGCGATCGCGAAGAAGTACTCCGACCGGCTGATCGTCATGTCGATCGTCTCGAAGCCCGAGATCCGCAAGAAGCTCGAAGACCTCGGCTATCTGATCTATGAGGATCCCACCCGCGGCATCAAATCGATCGCGGCGATGACGCGCTACGGCGAGGCCTTTGCCCGCACCGGTGAAAAGATGGCGCCCCCGCCCGTTCCGGCGGGCTCGGAACCGGTCGTCGCCGGCACCTCGATCAACGAGTTCGACGCGAAGAAGATGCTGGTAAAGGCCGGCATCCCGGCGGTCGACGAGCGGATCGTCTCCTCGGCCGCGGAAGCGGCGCGGCAGGCGGAGGAGATCGGCTTCCCGATCGTCATGAAGATCGTCTCGCCCGACATCCAGCACAAATCCGAAATCGGCGGCGTCCTCCTCAACATCACCGATGCGAAGCAGGCGGAGGCCGGCTTCGAGACGCTGATGGAGCGGGCCCGCAAGGCCGTTCCGAACGCGAAGCTGGAAGGCGTGCTGCTCGCCCCGATGGTCTCGGGCGGCGTCGAGACGATCCTCGGCGTGGTTCGCGATCCCGTGTTCGGCCCGGTGGTGATGTTCGGCCTCGGCGGCATCTTCGTCGAAGTCTTCAAGGACGTGACCTTCCGGATCGCGCCGTTCGGCGTCGACGAGGCGCGGGAAATGATCCGCGAGGTGAAGGGTTACGCGATGCTCCAGGGCGTGCGCGGCGCACCGCCCGCCGACGTGGAGGCACTGGCCCAGGCGCTGGCTCGGCTTTCCGCCTATGCCGCTGCCAACGAGGACACGCTGGAGAGCATCGACGTGAACCCGTTCATCGTGCGCCCGAAGGGCGAAGGCGCGGTGGCGGTGGACGCGCTGATCATCCCGCGCGCGAACTGAGAGGACGCAGGAACAGCCGCAGAGGACGGGTGAGCGATGGCGGAAACGCCGGAAGAGATGTTCGATCTCGGCGGCAAAGTCGCCATCGTCACTGGATCGACCAAGGGCATTGGGCGGGCCATCGCGGAGCAGATGGCCGCCCTCGGCGCCCGCGTCGTCGTGTCCAGCCGCAAGGCCGACGCCTGCGATCAGGTCGCGGCCGAGATCAACGCGGCGCTGGATGGATCGGCCGGAGAGGCGGTCGGCATTCCCTGCCATATCCTCCACCGCGAGCAGTGCGAGGCCCTCGTCCAGCGGACGGTCGACCGGTGGGGCCGAGTGGACATTCTCGTCTGCAATGCGGCGCTCAATCCGTTCCTGGGCTCGCTCCGCGACATTCCCGACGAAGCCTTCGACAAAACGATCGACGCCAACATCAAGAGTAATGTCTGGCTGACCAACCTGGTGATTCCGGGCATGATCGAGCGTCGGGACGGCGTCATACTCATCATCGGCTCCACTGGCGGCCTGCGAGGGACCGAGAATCTCGGCACCTACGCCATGACCAAGGCCGCCGACATGCAGCTGGTGCGGAACCTTACGGTCGAGTGGGGGCGCTACAACATCCGCGCCAACTGCATCGCGCCCTCCCTGGTGAAGACCGACATGGCGAAAGCGCTCTGGAGCGACCCGAGGCGCCTCGACATCGTCAACCGAAGCTATCCGCTGCAGCGGATCGGCGAGCCAGACGAGGTCGCCGCGATTGCTGTGGCGCTCGCATCCAGGGCCGGGCAATGGATGACGGGTCAGACCATCGTCGTCGACGGCGGCATGATGGCAGGCTCGCTCGTGAGCGAGGCATGAAGCCGATGATTCCGCGCATGTACGATCTGTCGGGCAAGGTCGCGATCGTCACCGGATCGACCAAGGGCATCGGCAGGTCTATCGCCGAGCAGTTGGCTCATCACGGCGCCAGGGTCGTGGTCTCGAGCCGCAAGGCAGACGCCTGCGACGCGGTCGCCGCCGAGATCAACGCGAAGTGGGTGCGCGGCCCCGCCGAAGCGATCGCCGTCCCATGCCACATCGGGCACAAGGACCAGTGCCGGCACCTGGTGGACAGAACGCTCGCGAAGTGGGGCCAGGTCGACATCCTCGTCTGCAACGCCGCGGTGAATCCCTACATGGGTTCGCTCATGGAGATGCCGGACGAGGCTTTCGACAAGATCATGTCCGTCAACGTCCGGAGCAATATCTGGCTCGCGAGCATGGTCGGCCCGCACATGAAGGCACAACGCGACGGGACGATTATCGTCATCTCGAGCACCGGCGGCCTTCGCGGCAGCGCGGTTCTCGGTGCCTACGGCCTTTCCAAGGCAGCCGACATGCACCTCGTGCGGAACCTGACGGTCGAGTACGGGCCGTACAACATCCGCTCGAACTGCATCGCGCCCGCTCTGGTCCGTACCGATTTCGCACGCGCCTTGTGGGAAGATCCGCAACGATACGAAACGGCGATCAGGAGCTATCCCCTCGGCCGCATCGGCGAGCCGGAGGATATTTCCGGTATCGCGGTGATGCTGGCATCGAAAGCGGGGGCCTGGATCACCGGGCAGACCTTGGTCGTCGACGGTGGTGCGATGGCGGCGATCGGACGCTATGCCTGAGACGGTGCGAGCGCGGCGAGCGTGAACGCTTCGTGCTCGTCCGAAATGCCCCGGAACCGGAAGCGTCCGATCGAGCTGAACTGATAGCTGCACTGCTCGGCGAACGGGGCCGAAACGACCAGCGGCACGCCCACCTTCTTCGTCACGCCCTGGAGCCGGGCGGCGAGGTTCACGTCCGGGCCGATCACGGTGAAGTCCAGCCTGCCGGGCGCGCCGATGTTTCCATAGGTCACCTCGCCCACATGCAGGCCGATGCCGAAGTCGAACACGGCCTCGCCGGCAGTGGCACGGCGCTCCTGCAGTTCCCGGAAGCTCTCCACAGCCTCGACCGCCGCCTCGGTGGCACGACACGTCCGGCCGATCCAGAAATCCTCCTCGATCGGAAAGATCGCGAGCATGGCGTCGCCGATGAACTTCAGGATCTCCCCTCCTCGCGCCTGGATAGGCTTCGCCACGCAGCCGAAGAAGTCGTTGAGAAGGTCGATCACCGCTCCGCGCGGCAGCCGCTCCGAGAGCGCGGTAAAGCCGCGGATGTCGCAGAACCAGATGACGGCGCGGACGCTCTCGCCATCGCCGCGCCGGATCCGGCCATCGAGGACGTGGGTGCCGGTTCGAGGCCCGAGATAGGTGTCCAGCAGCGTCACCGCGGTCCGCCGCGTGGCATAGAGTTCGAACACGAGGCCGAGCACCGGCATCAGGCTGTTCAGCCAGGAGAGATGGGCCTCCGTAAATCCTGACGGGCTGTCGGTCGCCCAGGTCATCGCCTGGCGATCGCTGTTGGTGAATACCATCGGGAGGACGACGTAGTCGGTGATGCCCTGCGCGCGCAGGTCTCCGAGGATCGGGTATTTGTCCTTTTCGGGCTCCTCGTCGACCAGGCGGCACCGCACCGGCTCCCGACGCTCGAACACGTCGTAGAACGGGCTCCGCAGGTAGGTCTCGGATCGCTCTATTCCGTGCTCGATCCCGATCTCCACCGCCTCGGGCCGACTGCGATCCCAGACATAGTTCAGCGCCCGCAGATCGGGGTGAAGCAGGGTTATGTTGACCGTCACCCGAGCAAGCGGGATCCCGACGGCCGTGAGCCGACGCACCGCCTCCACCAGGAACTCACGCCCGGTTGGAATCCTGCGTCCTTCTTCGATAGCCCACCGCACGATCGATCCATCGCAATAGGTGCAGTCTTCGTCCACCGACAACTCGGGGCGAACAACGAGCCCATCCACCTCATCCGGCTCCGATCTTCTTGTTCGACCTCGCCAAAATATGAGGCGCGCCGGCCGAGCGACAACTGTGGGACTGTCGACAAATCTCTGTTGCCGATCAGGAAACGGCAGCGAGTTCCTTCGTGCCGAGGATCACCTTCTGCGCAGCGAGACTCGCCAGCCGCTCCTCGCTCATCCCCAAGGCAGTCAGAACTTCGCGCGTATGCTCTCCAAGACCGGGAGCGACCGCTCGTGGTGTACCGCTTTGCGGCGGGCGGACTCCCGGAGCGTTCGGGAAGGGCACGGGTTCGGGCACCCCCGGCTGATCCAGCCATGAGATCGCGCCAAGCGCCTTCACATGCGGATGTTCCAGGAATTCCGCATAGTCCCGCACCTTCTCGTGCAACAGGCCGACCTCCGCCAGCCGCTCGCACCACTCGTCGGAGGTGCGGCGGGCCAGGGCCTCGTTGATGATCCCGTTCACTTCGGCCGCCCGCTTCATGCGTTCGGCGTTGGTGGCGAAACGAGGATCCGCAGCGACTTCCGGGATCCCGAGCACGTCGCAGAGCGTCGCGAAGTGCGGCTCGCGCAGCACTACCAGATTGATCCAGCCATCCTTGGTGGGAAAGACGCCGGTTGGGACACGGCTGACCTCCATCTCGCCCTTTTCCAGATGCGTGGCCATCATTCGCACGATCTGGAGCGAAGCGCCCGACTGCAGCAGGTTGGCGTCGATGTATCGGCCCTTCGCCTCGCCCTGCCGCGCGTACAAGGCGGTGGACAATGCCTGAAAGCCATAGAGCGCCGTCGCCATGTCGATCGGAATGATCGGGATGCGATGCGGGATCCCATCTTCACCCTTGTTCGCGTCGAGCATTCCTGTGAAGGCCTGCAGGACGGGGTCCATGCCGGGACGGGTCGACAGCGGCCCCGCCTGCCCGAAGCCGGAGACGGCGAGATAGAGGATACGCGGATTGCGCCTCGAGATCTCCTCGTAGCCGAAGCCGAGACGAGCGGTAACCCCAGGCCGAAAGCCTTCGATGAAGACATCGGCGCGCTCGACCAGCGCGTACACGATTTCCCGCCCGGCTTCGCTCTTCAGATCGACGGCGACGCTCCGCTTGCCGAGATTGCCGGCGATGGAGAACGCGGTCTGGTCGCCATAGCGACGGCCGAGGCTTCGCGACCAGTCGCCTTCCAGCGGCTCGATCTTCACGACGTCCGCCCCATACTGGGCCATCAGCATTGCGGCATAAGGGCCGGCTATGCCCTGACTTATGTCGACGACCTTCAGACCCTCGTACGGGGCTTCGTAGCTCATTGCGTCTCCTCCTGCGGCGCCACGCCGGATCCCCGGCCCCATTTCGCTAGTTCGTCACGCCCCCTCCGACAGAAACGTCCGGCTCGACCGTCGTCCCGAGCTCGATGTCGGCTTCGCGGCCGAAGGTGGCCGGGTTGAGCTTGCCGTAGATCTCACGGCCGATGACGGAAATCTTCTCGGCCGGCGCTTCCAGCGGCTCCAGCAGAGCGACATACTTGCCATAGAGGGCGCGGTAGGTGTCGGCGAGCCTGGCCGCGCGCTCGTGTCCACCGGCCAAAGTGGCAGCGTCGCTCGAGAGCATGGCATCGTCGTTCACGAAAGCGTCCACCGCCGCGCGCAGAGACGGCTCCGGTTCGCGCACGTCGAGCCCCCGCTCTCGCGAGACGTCGAGCACATAGGCCGCCTGCTGGGCATAGGCGAGCGTCGTCGTCACTACACCGGCGGGAGCCGCACCAAGCAGCGCCGCCCGCTGCTCATCGGTGAGCCCGGCCCAATAATCACGATTGACGGTAAAGGCACTCGCGCCTCTGTACGCACCGAGCGGGACGGTGACCACGGCATTGGCAGCGTGCCACAACTTCGGATCCTGCAACGACAGCACCGTGTCGACGACCGCGTCGGCCGCCCCGCTCTCGAGCGCTTCTCCCGGCTCCATCCCGTTAGCGGCCGGAAACGCACCGATAGCGCGGACCCAACGGTCCCAGAGGCTGCCGGGCGTCCGAACCCGCCTCATCTTGAGGGATTCGACGTCCGCGAGCAGGTTCTTGGCGATCAGCACATAGGGCGCGGAGCTGTAGGTGCCGAGGAACACCACGTTCTGCTCCCGGTACTCGTCGCGACAAGCCGGGCAGTGCAGCAGAATGAGCTCGGTCATAGCGGCCGCCGCCGCTACCCCGTCCTCACCAACCATGGCGAGGTCGGTCAGGAATGTGGCCCGCGGGAAGCTGTCGGGATAGCTGGCCGGCGCGAGGAAGCCCATGTCGACCTCCCCCCGGCTGAGCCCTTCGAGCGATCGTGCGGAGCCAATGACGGCGCCATTCACGAAGACTCGAAACTCCAGAGTTCCCCGGGATTCGGCCTCGGCCGCTTCGGCGAAGGCCTTCCATCCTTCCGCCACCAGCGGATGATCCGCCGGCAGGTCGACCGCGGCGCGCACGACGGTCGCCGCCCCGTCCTTGGTCGTCTCACTCGCCCCAGCCGGCATGATCGCCGCCATCCCAATGGCAGCGATTGCGCCAGCGAGCATGACCCGCACCCTACTCCGCATACTCTCTCATCTTGTTCCACTCACGCTTGGGCAGACCCGCCTGTCTCGAGCTGCCCGGACACGCGACAACGCGAGGCCGGCGACGAACCCGCCGGCCCCGCTCTTCGAGATCAGATCGGATCCCAGTTGAACACGTCGGCTGAACGATCCAGCGGCATGAAGCTTCCCTTCAGCGCCGGGATGGCATGTTCGTGGATGGTCTTCGGCGTCCATCCCTCACTGCGGTGCACCATGCGGACCGGCCGGCTCTGGCTGAAGAGAATCTGCTCGTTCATCCGGGTGCCGAACACCTGCCCGGTGACGTCCTTCGCGAGGTCCGAGAGGAGATAGACGACCATCGGCGCGATGTGAGCGGGCGTCATCTGCTTGATCTTCTCGACCCGCGCCGCCTGCTCGGGCGTGTTGGTCGGGATCGTGCCGATCATCCTGCTCCAGGCGAACGGAGACATGCAGTTCGAGCGGACGTTGAAGCGCTGCATGTCGAGGGCGATCGACTTGGAGAGGCCGACGATACCGAGCTTGGCGGCTGCGTAGTTCGCCTGGCCGAAATTGCCGATCAGGCCGGAGGTCGAGGTGAAGTGCACCATCGCACCGCTTTCCTGCTGCCGGAAATGGTCGGCGGCGTTGCGGGCGACGTTGAACGAGCCTTTCAGGTGCACGTTGATGACCGCATCCCAATCATCCTCGGTCATTTTGTGGAAGATCACGTCCCGCAGGATGCCGGCCACGTTCACGACGCCGTCGATCCTGCCGAAGGTGTCGACCGCCTGCTGCACCATGCGCTTCGCGGCCTGGAAGTCGGCGACGCTCTCGCCGTTGACGACGGCTTCACCACCCGCCTTCTCGATGATCTCGACGACTTCCTGAGCCGGCGTCTGGTCCTGACCCTCGCCGGTTACCGAACCGCCGAGATCGTTGACCACCACCTTCGCGCCCTCTGCGGCGGCAAGGATCGCGATCTCCCGTCCGATGCCGCGGCCGGCACCGGTAACGAGGACGACCTTACCTTCGAGAACGTTATCGGCCATTCCTTATTCTCCTCTTCTGGACTTTCGCCTGCGCGGCGACCTTGATAACGGATACGGCGGTCCGAGGCCATGAACGGAATCGCGGGCCCACCCCCGAGAGGAGATGCCGCGAGCTGATGCCAGTCGGGCCACGGGGGTCAGCCAGTTCGTTGTGGCCGCTCGGGCTCTCCGACTTCCTCCCCTCACTCCCGCCATCGAGCTTCGCTCTTTCGAAGCGAGGGATGGTAAAGACTGCCCGATTGCGAGGCAACGGCCGGATTCGGGCCGGAGCCGCGAGGCTCGAAGGCGGAGTGCATCGACGGCTGCACATGGACGAAACGGCCGGATTCCGACACCCAGACCAGACAAACGGCGCGGATTACGCATCCCGTCACCGGCCCTACACGGCACGGAAGGGGCCGGCAATCATGGTCAGCGGCCTCGTTCGACCCATATAAGGCGCAGCGGAGCCCATGCTCCGCCAACGCGGAGGATCGAGTTGAGAAAGCTCCTGCTGCCGACCGCTGCAGCCTTGCTGACGGTCGGCTGCGTGGCCAACGAACCTTACGGCACATATGGAGGCGGCGCCTCCTACGGCTACGCATACCCCAGCTACAGCTATGTCTATCCGAGCTACGGATACGCCTACCCTGCCTATCGCCATTCCGGACGCCACCACTACAAGGATCATGACGGGAAGGATCGACGCCGGCACGCCTGGTGGGATGGTGATAGGCGTCGGGACGACGACCGGGACCGGGATCGACGTCGAAATTGGCGCGACAGGGATCGTGACGGCGATTGGCGGGATCGGGACCGCGATCGTGAGCGGCACGTTCGAGATCGGGATCGGCGAGAGCGCCGCGCACGCTCGCTGAGCACCAAGGAGCAGTTCGATCGCTGGAGCGCTCGAAATCCGGGAAGGCCGCATCCACGTGGCACCCGCGGCCCCATCTGGAGCGACGATTAGCGGCCCGCCCGTCGCGCGCCCGACCTTCTAGGTTTCGACCTCGCAGCCCAGCCGCTTCAGCGCGGCATCGACCCAGCTGCGGTCGCTGGTCCCGGCTGTTATCTCGGCAGTCTGCCTCTCCTCCGCGCGGTGCTTCTCGGTCGCGGCGGAGCAGACAGCCTCGGCGGCCTCGAACGGGACGCAGAGCAGACCGTCTTCGTCGCCCAGCATCAGGTCGCCAGGCTCGATCGTCATGCCATCGAGCGCGATCGGCACGTTGATCTCTCCGGGGCCGTCCTTGTACGGACCACGGTGCGTGATACCGGCGGCAAAGACCGGAAAGTCATGCGTTCTGATGTATCCGTAGTCGCGCACCGCACCGTTGATCACCACGCCGCCGAGGCCGCGCCGTGCCGCGTGCATCAGCATCAGCTCACCCACGATCGCGTTCGTCAGATCGCCGCCGGCGTCGACCACTATCACGTCGCCTGGCTCGGCATAGTCGATCGCCTTATGCACCATGAGGTTGTCGCCGGGGCGGGTGCGCACCGTCACGGCAGGTCCGGCCATCACCCCGCCGGCGTGCATCGGTCGCAGGCGTGCGCCTCCGGCCGTCATCCGCGACATCACGTCGGAAACGTTGGCGACCGGCAACTGCCGGAACTGACTCACCAGGTCGGCGCTGACGGCGCGCCTGCGTTTCAGAATTCGGAACCCCAGCATCGATTCTCCCTCGGTCAGCGTCC
>JAJUGE010000104.1 GCA_029268305.1 Alphaproteobacteria bacterium | reverse complement strand
TTGGTTCGCCTGAAACCCTTGCTCGTTCTGGTTTTCGCCGGAGCGCTGATCTATCTCGCGCTGATCGGGTTGCTCTGGGTCTTCCAGCGCAATCTGATTTACCTGCCGGGGATGGCGGGTCCATCGCCGGCCGCGGCCGGTCTCGCCGGGATGCGGGAAGTGCGTGTCGAGACCGCGGACGGCCTCCACCTTCTCGCATGGTACCGGGCGCCGGTCGTCGCCGAGGGACTGACCGTCCTCTACCTCCACGGGAACGCCGGCAGCCTCGCCGCGCGAGCCTTCAAGGTTCAACCACTGCTGGCCGCCGGCCACGGCGTGCTCCTCCTGTCCTGGCGAGGATATGGAGACAATCCGGGGGCACCGACCGAAGCAGGTCTCTACAGTGACGCGCGCGCGGCGATCGACTACCTCGCCGAAGAGGGGGTCGAGACCGGTCGCATCGCCCTCTATGGCGAATCGCTCGGCTCCGCTGTCGCCGTGCAGATGGCCGTCGAGCATCGCTTCGCCGGTCTGATCCTCGAAGCGCCGCTCAGCTCGTTGGCGGACGTGGCCGCAACGCACTACCCGTTCGTGCCCGTACGGGCGCTCTTGAAAGACCGCTACGACTCGGCTTCGAAAATCGCCTCTGTCGCAGCGCCGGTGCTGATCCTGCACGGGTTAAAGGATCGGGTCGTGCCGTTCCGGTACGGCGAAAAGCTGTATGCCGCCGCAGCCGAACCCAAGCGACTGATCGCCTTCCCGGAAGGCGGGCACGAGAATCTCCATGCGCTCGGCGCAGGCAGTGCCGTCCTCGAATTTCTGGAAGAGCTCGGCGGAGGTACGCCGTTCTCGCGACGACGTTGAGAGAGGCGGCGAAGGGTTTTGCGTCGACAGTCGGCTTGCGGGAAGCCGCCGACCTCTATAGTCGTAAAGGAAAGCTCAATATCCGGTTCGAACCATGACTGGATACTTACAGGCTGCACTCAGATCGCTTCCCGCCGCTTCGGCGCGGACGTCGGGTGCGAGCACACCGCCGAGGATCGAACGCCTTTCTCTCGAGCTGTTCGGCAACCTGGATCGCGACGGCGAGCCCGACATGGCCGGTGAGCAGTCCGTTCCGCCGAGGCCGGCAGCCGGGCCGAGAGGCCGCGCAGACTCTCAAGGCGCGGCGGTCGCCCCGTCGACGTTCAACAGCTTCGCAGCGGCCTCGGCCTATGACGAATCCCTGCGGCCGGAGCGCGTCCCACCCGAGGCGCGCAAGCCTGAGGAACCGTCGGACGTGGCGCGCGGCCATGCAATCTATGCCCGAACGGCCGGGCGCGGCGGAGGGGAGATGCGGCGGTACCCCGGATCGATCCTCGATTACCGCTTCTGATCCGAGGCCCTGGCAGCGGCCAGCCGTTCCGGGGTATCGATGTCCTCGAGCACCCCGCCATCCTCCATGTCGACCTCGACGATGTAGTCGGAGTGCGCTGCGAGCAGCGGACGCGCACCCTGGTCGCCCGTGATCGTGCGCATTTCGTCGAAGAAGCGGCGCCCCCAGAGGATCGGATTGCCCCGTCGCCCGCTATGGACCGGAATGCAGATCTCGTGGCTACTGTCCGGGTCGAAGGCGGAGATGAGCTTGTCGATATGATCACCGGTCAGCCACGGCATGTCTCCGAGGCAGATCACGACGGCATCTGCACTGGAGGAAACCGCATCCAGGCCCGCGATCATCGAGGTGCTCAGACCCTCCGCGTATCGAGGATTGAAGACGACGCGGTCGGCCAGGCCTTCGACGAGCGGCTGCACGCGCTCCTGTTCGTGGCCGGTCACCACGACGACCTCCCCCACGCGCGAGGCACGGACCGCGTCCATTACGTGAAGCAGAATTGGACGGCCACGGAGATCGGCGAGAAGCTTGTTGACCGGGCCCATCCGCCTCGAACTGCCCGCCGCCAGGACGATCGCCGCAACGTGCGGGGTCTGCTTCACGCCAGCTCGGAGCCGTGCAGGGTTGCTGTCATCTGAGCCAGGATCGCGAGGGCGATCTCGGCGGGTGCGCGGCCTCCGAGCGGGAGGCCGATCGGTGCCCGAATTCGGGCGATCTCCTGCTCGGTCATTCCTTGCTCGCTCAGCCGCTCACGCCGCGACGCATGTGTGCGCTTGCTTCCCAGGGCGCCGATGTAGAAGGCGTCTGAGCGAAGGGCCACGAGGAGCGCAGGGTCGTCCAACTTCGGGTCGTGGGTGAGGGTGACCACAGCCGTGCGCGCATCGATGCCGAGACTGTTCAAGGCGTCGTCCGGCCAGTCGTCCAGCAGGCGGACGCCGGGAAAGCGGTCTGCCGTCGCGAAGGCGCCGCGCGGGTCGACCAAGCTGATGTCGTACCCGAGGACACGGGCCATCTGCACCAGCGGTTGCGCGATGTGCACTGCGCCGACGATGACGAGGCGCAGCGGCGGGTTGAAAGCATGGATAAAATAGCGTCGCTCGCCCACGACGACACTGGTGCTCCGGTTATGTCGGAGGGCGTTTCGAGCCTGCTCTACGATCTCGGCCGTAGGGGCCAGATCGCCTTCGACACGCCCGTCGGCAAAGACGAGCGCCTCGTCGGCGCTCGCCAGCTCCGTTACCAGAGCCACCGCTCGCTTTTCGGCGCGCGCGTTCAGAAGCGCATCGAGTGTCGCCTGTTTCATGCGACCGGCTCGACGAACACCTCGACCTTGCCGCCGCAGGCGAGGCCCACGCCCCAGGCCTGCTCGTCGGTGACACCGAAGTCGAGCAGCCGGGGTTTTCCCTCCTTGATCACCTCGAGAGCTTCGAGAACGACGGCGCCTTCGATGCAGCCGCCGGAAACCGAGCCACGGAAGGCACCGGTGTCGTCCACGACGAGTTGGCTGCCGGTGGCGCGTGGCGAGGAGCCCCAGGTGCTCACGACCGTGGCGAGGGCCACACCCCTGCCGGCGGCACGCCATTCCGCCGCCTGTCGCAGGATCTCGTCCGCTTCCTCGAAGCCCGCTACAGCATTTTCAGCCATTCGCTCACTCCTTCCTGCCGCCGCGCGTGGGGTCGGCTCAGCACGGACGCCAAGTCGGCCAGACTATTCAGATTGTGCGCAGGACGAAACTCGTCCACATGCGGCATCATCGCCCGTGCACCGAGTGATCTTGGCTCGAATCCTTCGAAGCGCAACAGCGGGTTCAGCCAGATCAGGCGGCGGCATGATTTGTGAAGCCGCTCCATCTCCCGGCTGAGGCCTTCGCCCCCGTCCCGATCCAGCCCGTCGGTGATCAACAGAACGACGGCGCCTTGGCCGAGCACACGCCGGGACCAGTGCTGGTTGAAGTCGCGGAGGCAGGCACCGAGGCGGGTGCCGCCGGACCAGTCCTCCACGACCTCGGAGATCTGTTCGAGTGCGGCGTCGATGTCCTTCTGACGCAGATAGCGGGTCACGTTGGTGAGGCGGGTGCCGAACAGGAAGGTGTGAACCCGGTCGCGATCGTTGGTGAGCGCGTGCATGAAGTGCAGCAGCATGCGCGAGTATTGCGCCATCGAGCCGGATATGTCGCAGAGGATCACCAGGGGTGGCGGGCGGCGCAGCCGCTTCTTTCGCTTGAGCGGCATGAGGTCCCCGCCCGAGCGCAGCTGGGCGCGGAGCGTCGCCCGAAGATCGGCCCGGCGGCCTGCAGGATTGGAGCGGAAGCGGCGGATCGGCCGCTCTGCGATCGGCAGCCGCATCCGCGCCATCGCGCGCTTCGCCAGCTCCATCTCCTCGGCGGACATGGCCTCGAAATCCATGCCACGCAGCACTTCCTCGTCGGACCACGTCATCTCCGCGTGGACCTCGACCTCCGGCTTCTCTTCCCGGCGTACGGCGCCTTCCGCCGCGCTTAGGGCGTCGGCGACACGGCGGATGAGCTGGTCTTGCTCCTGTCCGGGCGCGTCGGGGGCTTCCATGTCCGGCAGGACCAGCGACATCATCCGGTCGAGGATGCGCGGGTTGCGCCAGAACACGTGGAACGCCTGGTCGAAGAGCTCGCGCTGATCGCGCCGGTTGACGAGGGCGGCATGCAGCGCCCAGTAGAACTGATCCCGATCAGTAATCTCGATCGCGCGGAGCGCCTCGATCGACTTCAACACTTGCCCGGGGCCGATCGGCAGTCCCGCCTTCCGCAGGACACGACCGAAGTGCATCACGTTTTCGACGAGGCGGCCTCCGGTCTCCCTGGTCGCCGCGAGATCCGGAAGATTGCGGCCAGTTGCGGGATTCGGCATGGCTGCGCGCGACCTACTGGGCCGCAAGCTCGGCCTTGACCTCTTCCAGGATGCGCTGCGCCTCGCTGCCCTGGAGACGGGCAATGTCGTCCTGGTATTTCAGGAGGATGCCGAGAGTGTTGTCGACCGTCTCGGGATCGAGGACGAGCGCATCGAGCTGCATCAGGGCATGCGTCCAATCGATGGTTTCGGCAATGCCCGGCAGCTTGAAGAGATCCATGCCGCGGATCTTCTGCACGAAGCCGACGACCTGCCGGCTCAATTCCTCATTGGCGCCGGGCGCCTTGCGCCGCAGGATCTCCAGCTCGCGCGCCGCATCCGGGTAGTCGACCCAGTGATAGAAGCAGCGCCGCTTCAGGGCGTCGTGAATCTCGCGTGTCCGGTTCGACGTGATCACGACGATCGGCGGCTCGTCGGTCGAAATCGTACCGAGTTCGGGGATGGTGATCTGGAAATCCGAGAGGACTTCGAGCAGAAATGCCTCGAACGGCTCGTCCGTCCGATCGAGCTCGTCGATGAGGAGCACGGGCGGCCCCTCCGGCCGCGGCTCCAGCGCCTGCAGCAGTGGCCGCTCGATCAGAAAGCGGCGGGCGAAGATATCCTCGCCGAGCTCGTCGCGATCGATGTCGCCGGTCGCCTCGGCGATCCTGATCTCGATCATTTGCCGGGCGTAGTTCCACTCATAGACCGCAGACGAGACATCCAGGCCCTCGTAACACTGCAGCCGGATCAGCCGGCGCCCGAGCGATTCTGCCAGCACCTTGGCGATTTCGGTTTTCCCGACTCCCGCTTCGCCTTCCAGAAACAGAGGGCGCTGCAGCTTCAGCGAGAGAAAGACCGAGGTGCCTAGGCTTTCGTCAGCGACATAATTGCCGCGTTCCAGCAACGCCAGTGTGTCGGCGACAGAGGGCGGCATTTCCATCGGCAAGTTGTCCTCGGTATGCGGAATGGGGCGGCAGTCGGCGGCCTACTTTTTGCCCCAACGACCGTCGTTGCCCTGGACGTAGGAGCCGGGAGGAAGCTGTCGGATGATCTTCTGGGCGGCGAGAGCTTCAACCTGCTGCAGCCTCGTTCCCGTCTGTTCCGCCACGCGCTGGTATTCCGCCCGCCGGCCACTGTTGATCCGGTCGACGAGAGCCGATACCTCCGGCGTGGGCGACTGGACCGGTGCGATATAGCCGCGCGGCGTCTCGCCGACGAGCCCCCGCGCGCGGGCCTCGTTCAGCTCGAGCGCCCAAGCGGCGACTGTGATGACAAACACGCACATGAAGGCGGCGGCAGCCGTGAGGAACCGTGCCATTGATCCGCGTCCCCGCAACATGCTGTCAAAACAGTCCCTGGTTCTCGCGGATCACGTCGTCGAGCTCACGCTCGACCCTGACCCGAACTTCCTGCTCGATCTTGACGTTGAGGTTTATCACGATCGGCTCCTGTGGCGCCTCCAGTCGCACCGTCGGCTGACAGGCTACCACCCCCAGCACGGATGCCAGCAACAACGGTCGCCAGAGCCCCGCTCTGTGCGTAGGACCGAGCGATCGCGTGATCATGGGCCGAATATGGCTCCCCACTCGCCGATGCGCCACCCCCAATCCTTCGACGATCATTGCGCTCGCTCCTGCATTTCCCGGCCGAGTGCCGCCGGCAGCTGGTAAGTCCTGATGCCCCGGTTCAGGATGTCCCGGAGAGGGCCGGAGACATTGACGTTGAGCTGGAGCGGAAAACCTTCGTACACATCGGGGCTGCGCCCTTCCAGCTCGAGTCTCAACGTCATTTCTTCAGCCGACGATTCATCGATGAACGCCCGAACTTTCGAGTATTCGAAGTTTTGAACGGCCCGCATCAGGGTTTCCGTCGCTTCGTTCGCCACCTCGAGCGCCTCGGTCACCCCGCTCGGCCTGTATCTCAGGATGCCGCCTTCTTCGGCGGTTTCGAGCATGGCGCTACGCACCGAAACCTCGCCCTTTGAAAACACGATCGGGATCGTGCCACGAAGCGTGCCGGTGGCCTCGACCTCGCCGAATTCGGTGAATGCCAGGAACTGAGCGAGGTCTACTCCCTCCACCTGTAGCCTGACCTCGGTAGCGGGAGCCTCCGGATCGAACTCGAATGGTTCCGTTCGGATCGAGCCGCCGAACAACTGCAACTGGTCGATGAAGCCGGTCACGCGCTGGTCTGGGTGCAGTTCCAGGCGAATGACTCCGTCGGTGAGCGGCAGCCCTACGTTCATCTCGCCGAGTGTGACCAGTTGCCTCGGGAGCGTCGAGGGCGGAAAGAGGCTGTCGAAGCGAAGGGTCGTCGCCAGCTCCCGGATCTCCACTTCTGCTGTCGACAGCTCCGTGACTTCAGCCTCGATCGTGCCCGAGGATCGAAAGCCGTCCGGTCCCCATTCGGCACCCGCTTCGGCGGAGAGGCGCGCATCGAGCTCCCCATCGATCCTGTATGACGCCGGAAAGAGCTGCCGGGGATGCAGGACTGTCGGAATGAATGTGATCGGCTCGACCGTGACCAGAGCTTTGCCGGTTCCGGCCGTGAAGGAATGGTTGCCCCGCACCTTGGCGACGAGTCGGCGGCTCGTTTCGAAAAGCTCCCCCGAAACAGTGGCACGCCGCAGCGTCCCCTGAACGTTGGCAGCGAGCCTGAGCGGCACGACCCAAGGCGGCGCAGCCAGGTGCTTCACCTCGGCCGCATCGAGGCGCAGCGTAAGTCGGCCTTCGGGATCTAGAGTGCCTTTGGCGGCTAAGCCATCGAGCGTCAGTTCTTGATCGGGCGCCACCAGTCGCCCACCGGAGAGGGTGGCAGTGTATGCCCCGCGCTCCACGTTCAGCCCGATTGAACGGATGGAGGCACGAATCGGAACCGGATCGGCCTGGGTCACGATCAGTCGGAGGTCGATCGGTCCTGCACGCAGACTGGTGGTGAACCCGTTCGAGAAGTCGGCGACGATCGGCTCGTCATCCTTGCCGGACCTGATCGTGAGCGTGACCGGCCCGTCGGTCCGAACCGGACCGGCGTCGATTCGACCCAAGCGCACGCGAGCCTCATCTGAGGGGAGAAAAGTCAGCCGATCCGTGGTCAGCTCGAAGCTGCCGTGCGTTTGCAGGGCGCCTTGGCGGATTTGCACATCGGGTGCCGGGGCACCGTCGATGGTGAGGTCGATCTCGATCTCGCCCCGCGTCGCCTGCGATGTCACCGCGAGGTTCGTAACGACGCCGGAACCGTCGGCGGTCATACCTCCGATGCTCACCTTCGAGGCAGTTACGGCTAAGCGTTCGATGGCTTCGTCACGGAGGGCGAAGTCCTCCGCGATACGGGCATGCGCGAGCAGGTCCAGCACCAACCTGGCGCCGGAGACGGAGATGACCGGTTCGAGGCGTATCTCGCCGACCGCTCCGGGCCCAGCCGGACTGACGGTGAGTTCGGCCGGCTTGGCTTCCCCGAACCGAAGAGCCAAGGGCTCGCCCAGCAGAGTGGCGGCCGCGGCCGGCAGCCTGTCGACTATGCCGGGCGCGAGGGTTACGCCTTCGGCCACGGTTTCCGGCGGCACCCGGACATGCAGAACCTGCTTTCGAAGTTGAACCTCGACCGGCCCCTTGATCCGTTCGGCTGTAGCGATTTCCCTCATCGCGGTCGTGCCGAGGTCCAGCGCGATCTGGCCGTCGAACTCGCCCAGCGTGAGGAGTCCTGCCGGGTCGAGCGTGCCGGAGGACAGCGCGGCGACGGGATCGACGATCTCGCCCGAGAGCGCCAGGCCGAGGTCGCCGCTCGCCTCCAGGTCCTGCACCAGGGACGCGATCCAGGTGGCGTCCAGCACGCCGTCGACTTTCAGCGCATAAGGGAGAGGGACGTTGCCGCCGGCCGGCCGAAGCTCCGCCTGCAGCTCGCCACCAGCCCAGCGCATGTTGGCTGCGGCGGCGAGTAGGCCCTGATCGTAAGCCAGTTTGAGGCTGCTTGGGTCGATCCCGGTTTCGCCCACGCGGCCCGACGAGAGGCGCATATCGGCATCGACTTCCGCGAGTTCACCAGCGACGACAGCGAATCCGATTGCGCCGGCGACACCAGAGGCACCCGCTCCGCTGTGGCTCAGCTCTGCATCCTCGAAGGTGAGGCGGCCCGCGAATCTACCGGAGGGATCGGAAGTCAGTTCCAGTGCACCGGTAAACTGCGTCGACACCTGCCGTGCTTCGGCAGCGCCCTCGATGTCCGCGAGAACCTGAATGGTTCGGTCGGAGCGCTCGGATGCTCCGCCGGTCGCCTCCACCGCCAGCGAGCCCGGCTCGCCCGACGCAACCATGTCCGCCAGAAAATCGATGCTCCCGTCCGGTTGCAGCCGAACAGTCGCGTTCCCGGCCAGCTCCGTCAGGCCGAGCGGCGTCTCCAACGCGATAGAAAAGTCTTCCAGGACGACACGGTCGAACGGTAGGCCCGGCAGGCCGCCCGGCCCGGAATCGTCGCTCGTAGAGAGCGACAGCCCTTCGATCTGCAGGCCATCCTCTTCGATCGTAGCGGTGGCCGTGAGCCCGCTCAGCTTGACCGCACCGAGGCGACCATCGATGAGGCTCCGCAGTGAGTACTCGATCTCCGCCGCGGCTGCCGATGGGCCTGGCCTGCCGAGGTCGAGCTCACGCAGGCGGATGCCGGTGAGGCCGATGGAATCTATCGTGACCGATGGGTGATCCACACCGAGGCTGCGCAGCCAGAGGATCGCCGTCCGCTCCGCGACCTCGACGCGGTAGACGATCAGCAGCACCGCGACGACGATCGGCAGGAGACAGGCGGCGAGAACGATCCACGGCCATCGCCGCCGCCTCCTTGCGCTCGGGGTGGGGCTGTCCGGCGGCGGTGTCATGTCTCCGGCCGCCCAGCGATGCGGGTGCAGCCGAAGGGCGCACAATCGCCCTGTACGTCAGAGTGTCCGTTAGGGAAGCGCGTTGAAGGCGGCAGTGAACCCTGAGAGCGACACGGGCAGCTCATGTTCGTTCCTGTCTGGACCGACAAACCCGACCATCGCTCGCGAGCCGGCCCGCATCGCCTGGAGGAGCGACTGGTCCACCGGCACCGCGGCACGGCACCCGGCGCGGGCGCAGATTTCCCAAGGCACCTTCTTTGAAACACCGCCGTCCACCTGCACGGTGACTCCCGGCGGCAATATGACGCCGAGCGGGAGGGTGAGGAGCGCGACCGGCTGCGCCCCCGGCTGGGATCGGCCGATCGCGATATGCAGAATGGGATCACGGCTTTCCGACCGGACCAGCACCTGGAACATATAGCAGCGTTCGCCGCCGTTCGGCGCGCGCTCGCAGCGCACCTTCCAGTCGTTGAAGGTCTGGTCTGGACGCGACAACTCCGGTTGTTGCTGCTGCTGTTGCGCGCCGGCAGGTGGAGCGGCCTGGGCGAACGCTTCCGTCGAGCCCCATCCGGCAGTGAGCACGATCGCGGCCAAGGTTGCCGCGCGGGCAGCAGCTCGCCCTACCCGTAACGTCGATCCCATGCGAGCGGTGTTCCTTCCGGCGTTCGAGTGCATGCGCCTGTCGTAAGAGGCACGGTCGTCGCTGCCAACGGTACAGCCCTTTGCTGGTTCCATGACGCACTGGCCCCCGATACAGTGTAGGCGCAGAAGCTATCAACGGTGCCCGGATGGCGCAAAACCCAATTGCGGGCCGGCAGGTGGAGAATGCGCTCGATGCGACCGGCCTGCGCTGCCCTCTTCCGGTGCTGAGGGCACGGAAGGCGATGAAGGACCTGAAGCCGGGGAGCGTGCTCGAGGTTCGGGCGACCGACCCTGCCGCTCCGAAGGACTTCCGCGCCTTCTGCGAAATGGCCGGCCACGAGTTCCTCGAAGAGCGTCGGGACGGGGAGGTCTTCGTTCTTCGGATCGCGAAGGGCGGCTGAGGGGCGGCGTCGAAACTTTGTGATCCTGCGCGCTTGCGATAAATACTGCGCCCTCGTGGCAAGGCAGGCGCCTCATGACGACATTGGTGCTGACTCATCCGGTCTTCCTGGAGCACGACACAGGTTCGCTGCATCCCGAGCGGCCGGCCCGGCTCGAGGCCGTGCTCTCGGCGCTGGACGCGCCGGAGTTCGCGGAGTTGATTCGCCGCGAGGCGCAGGAAGCGACGATCGAGCAGATATCCAGGGCACATCCCCGCAGTCACGTGGAGAGGATTCTGGGCGCCGTTCCCGCGCAAGGACATGCGCGGCTCGACCCCGACACCGTCGTTTCGCCGCGGTCGGGCGAGGCGGCCCTGCGTGCGGCCGGCGCCGTGATCGCGGCGGTGGATGCCGTTCTCGCCGGCGAGGCGACCAACGCATTCTGCGCGGTGCGGCCACCGGGGCATCATGCCGAAACGGCGCATGCGATGGGATTCTGCCTGTTCAACAACATTGCGATCGGCGCGCTGCACGCGCGCGAGGCGCACGCGCTCGACCGGGTTGCGGTCGTCGATTTCGACGTGCATCACGGCAACGGGACCCAGTCGATCTTCGAGCCGGACGCACGGCTGTTCCTCGCGTCGATTCACCAGATGCCGCTCTACCCGGGCACCGGGTCGCGTAACGAGCGGGGCGTCGGGAACATCGTCAACGTTCCGATGACGCCCGGATCGTCGGGCGACGATTTCCGTCATGCATTCGTCGAGTACGTCCTTCCGGAGCTGGAGCAGTTCCGGCCAGATCTCGTCATGATCTCCGCCGGGTTCGACGCCCATGACGCCGACCCCCTCGCGAATCTCCACTACGCTGAGGAGGATTTTGCATGGGCGACCCGGAAGCTGGTTGGGTTCGCCGGGCGCCATTGCGGCGGAAGACTGGTATCGGCGCTGGAAGGCGGGTATGACCTGCATGCTCTCGCGGCCAGCGCAGCCGCGCACGTGCGGGAGCTGATGGCTGCATGAGCGTCGCTTGTTCGGGGCGGCGCCGGCGGCTAAATTCACCTGTTGCTGCATCCGGGCGCGAGGTCCGGGAACGGGGGCTGTGATGGCCGAAACCGACGCGATGGACAGCGTCGCGACTATGTCGTTCGAAGAGGCACTGGCCGAGCTCGAAAGTATCGTCACGAAGCTGGAGCAGGGGCGGATAACGCTCGACGAAGCGATCGGGTCGTATGAACGGGGGGCGGCGCTGAAGCGCCATTGCGAGGGCAAGCTGCGGGAAGCGACCGAGAAGGTGGAAAAGATCGCTTTGGGGCCTGCCGGATCGATTTCTACCGAGCCCATGGACCCGGCGTGAGCGGTGCCCAACGAATGACCGGCGTTCCAAATCCGGCACAGTTCGCGGCTGAATTGGAGCAGGCGGCGAAGAAGGTCGACTCGGTCCTGGAGGCTGTGCTCCCGGTTCCGGACGGGCCGGAAGCGTCGCTCTTCGACGCGATGCGCTATGCGGCCCTGGGGCCGGGCAAGCGATTCCGCCCATTCCTGGTATTGGCTGGGTCGCGGCTTTTCGGTGTGCCTGAGGCGAGCGCCCTGAGAGTTGGGGCGGCGATCGAGCTGGTCCATTGCTATTCGCTGGTGCACGACGACCTGCCGGCGATGGACGACGACGATATGCGTCGCGGCCGGCCGACCGT